>JAGXHU010000081.1 GCA_024636015.1 Halothiobacillus sp. | reverse complement strand
GTCATCGCCCGGATGCGCTTTCTGGGCATCGGCCATCTGCGGATACCAGAAATAACCACCGAAGACCTCGTCGGCGCCCTGACCGCTCAACACCACTTTGACCTCGCGTGCGACCTGTTCCGAGAGCAGATAGAACGCGACGGCGTCCTGGCCGAACATCGGCTCGCTCATCTGGCTGATCGCCTCTGGCAGCCGTTCCAACACCTGATTGTTGGGAATGTGAAAGCGATGATGTTTGGTTTTGTAGCGTGCGGCCACCGGGTCGGAAAACTCGAATTCGCTGCCTTTTTCCTCGGGCTGGTCTTCAAAACCGATGGTGAAGGTTTGCGGGGTGATGCCTGCTTCGGCGGCCAGCGCCACGATCAGCGAGGAATCCAGCCCACCGGAAAGCAGCACGCCGACCGGAACGTCGCTGATGTCGAGTCGACGTTTGACCGCGCGTAACAGGCCGTCGTGAATCCGTTCCTGCCATTCGGCCTCGGAACGATCCGGCACCTCGGTGGTATCGACCTGCCAATACCGCGTGAGGGTGCGTCGGCCATCGGCCTGAATCTGGAGCGTGTGGCCGGGCGGCAGTTTGCGCGCGCCCTTGAACACCGTGTGCGGTGCGGGCACCACGCCATGCAGGGTGAATTGATGGTGCAGGGCGATCGGATCGAATTCGGTATTCACCGCGCCGCCCGAGAGTAGGGCGGGCAGGGACGAGGCAAAGCGCAACGGCGCCTGCGGGTTGCCGGGATCATCCGTGTAATACAGCGGCTTGATGCCGAGTCGATCACGCGCCAGCAACAGGTAGCCGGTCTTGAGGTTCCAGAGCGCGAAGGCGAACATCCCGTTCAGATGCCGCACGCAATCCGCGCCCCACTGGGCATAGGCCTTGAGAATGACTTCAGTGTCGCCGGTCGAGTCGAAACGATGGCCGAGTCCGCGTAATTCGGCGCGCAGTTCCGGGTGGTTGTAGATCGTGCCGTTGAAGGCCAATGCCAGGCCGTTCTCGCGGTCGATCATCGGCTGGTGACCGTGAAAGCTCAGATCCAGAATGGACAGGCGCCGGTGCCCCAGGGCCATCGGCCCGTCGGAAAAACTCCCTTCGTGATCGGGGCCGCGCCGTTCCAGCCGATCCATCATACGCCGTACCGCGCCTAAATCGGGTCGTTGTCCCGGAGCGGCCAGCCAGCCACAGATTCCGCACATAGGTGTTTATCCTTATCGAAAAAAACAGGGAATGAAATTGATAGTCCGGTGATTTTAGCAGGATGTGACGCACCGCTCCGGGCAGATCGTGGTTGATCTGTGCGCGGTATGTCGGAATCGGTCATACGCGGCCATGAATTCTCCGATCCCTGAGCGCCGATTGACTCTATTTTACGTTTCGATCGGTTTGGCTATTGCAGGTGCAAATGCGGTCCGGCGCAGGTCGGCTGTGGGAGCGGTGTAACGAGGGACAGGCGGTTAGGGAACCGAACACGCCCAGTTTAATATCCGTGCGACGAGGTGCCGGGTGGTGCATCACATCGGAATGCGACGATGATCAGTAAAACAGCGGTAGCCCCCCAGAAAAAACCAGAGAAAAAATCAACGCCCCATAGAGGCAGAAGCATGAGACCCGCCATGCTAACCAGTAAAGGAAGGCTGAACTGCCTGAGCACCGCATCAGTGGGTGTGAGCCAGTCACTTTGCTCCACCACCGTCAAATTTACGGCCACTGGTTTTTCTGCATCGGGACCAAAGCGTCGTTGGATGCAAACTCTGATCGCAGCGAATGCCAGAAGCGCCAGGGTAAATGCGCCCGTGCGCGCGCCGGCGGAGTCTGGATAAAGAGACGAGACAATGATTTGGGGGAGGGCGATGGTGAAGTAGAGCAGGGGGAGCCAGATACTCGCCAACCACGGCCAGCGCAAACCGGAGCGCGCAGACTTGAGGAACCAGCCCACAAACGGTCCCAGGGTGATCGCCACGACAGCCCCTTCTCGAAACGGAAGGAAAAGGCTCGTATAGATGAAAATCCCGGCGCCCAACGATCCGAGTACACCCGCAAAGAAACGGAGCACCGGGTGCAATTTTGAGGAACGGTCGTTCATCAGCGTCTTCCTTGTTCGCTGTATGGTTTACGTAAACATCGCATCAATTCGCTTTTGCATCTCGTCAAATGACATCACTTCAAGGGGCGTCATGACATGCCATTTATGACCGAATGGATCGGCAAATACACCGACGCGCGAACCGTAAAACTCATCCTTGACGGGCATGATGCCTGTGGCACCGGCGTCAAGTGCGCGTTGGTAGGTGGTATCGACATCATCCACATAAAGCGCGATGGTAACGGGGTTCCACCCAGAGTAGTCGGGCTTTTGTTTCCCCAAGCGGGGTTTTCTTCGGCCAGCATGAATCGGGCATTGTCAATTTGCAATTCCGCATGTCCGATATCGCCACCGGGCATCAGCAAACGCCCAATCTCGGTGGCGCCGAATATCCGTTGATAAAATTGAATGGCCGCATCGGCCCCGTGAACGCTCAAATAGGGCGTGATGGTCTGTTGGCCGTCTGGGATGGGTTTGGTTGCCGTCATTTTCGTACTCCTGCTGGGGCTGAGGGGTGTTATCCGAATGTCCAAACTTGTCCAGCGAAGCGTACACCGTTTTTTAGGTGAGATAGATGATTCTTTGCTAAGTAAGACGCTGTTATTTATCGATAAATAACACGCTGTCTTGGCCGTGACCGTTTTGCACCTGCCGCGCTGCGGATCCGGTGCGCAGTGCTAACCCTGGGGGATTCGGGCATCCAGCTTCGGCTTCTGGTCGGCGAAAGTTCCCCATATCGGTTCGCCATCGATGACGGTAATGGGCGCGACCCGTATGCCGTAGCGTGATTTCGCTTCATCGGCGATGCCCGGCGCCGTGACATCACGTTCTTCATAGGTGATGTGGTGCGCTTCAAGGTAGCGTCGCACGGCGGCGCAATCGGGACAGCCGGGGCTGGTATAGAGCAACACATGATCGCTCCCTGCCGGTGTGGGGGCAGTGGCGTTATCCTGAATTTCCGCTTCATAGCCCGCTTCCCCGACGGCGGCGATGAGTGCCAGGGGATCGGCATCGCCCAGCACGAGCGCCGAACCGGGCTCCAGGGTGACCGCGGCCTTTTCGACACCGGGTACTTTTTCCAGGGCCTGGGTGGTTGCCCGTACGCAATGCGCGCAGGTCATGCCGGTAATCTTCAATGTCAGTGTATTTGCACTACTCATTACGGATGCTCCTTAATGCTCAGGATGGCTGGGTTAACGGTTGCTGGGGTAAGTTGTTTTGATCGCTTGCCGGGGGGCTGCCTGTTGGCGGATCGGCATTGAACGATTTTAGTCGGTTGAGTCGCAGGCTGTTGCCCAGCACGAACACCGAGGATAACCCCATGGCCACGCCCGCGACCATCGGGTTGAGATGAATGCCGAGCGGGATGGCCACGCCCGCTGCGATGGGGATGAGCAGTATGTTATAGAAAAAGGCCCAGAACAGGTTGCCGCGAATGTTGCCGAGTGTGCGCCGGGCCGCATCCAGCGCGGTGACTACGCCTGCCAGTTCCCCGCGTGTCAGGGTAACGTCTGCCGCTTCGATGGCGATGTCCGTGCCCGATGCGAGCGCGATGCCGACATCGGCCTGTGCCAGTGCAGGCGCATCGTTGATGCCGTCGCCGACAAAAGCGACGCTTCGCCCCTGGCTTTGTAGCGCGGTGACGACCTGACTCTTTTCCTGAGGCAGTACTTCGGCATGCACTTCATCAATCTGAAGTTCGGCGGCGACGGCGTCTGCGGTGCCGCGCGCATCTCCGGTCACCATCACCACACGTAGCCCGCGCTCATGCAGCGCCTGGACGACACGGTGGGCCTGCGGTTTGATGCGGTCGGCGATGGCGAGCCAGCCGAGCAGGGTGTCATCCGCCGCCACAAATACCACGGTTCGCCCGGTACCTTCCAGCCGTGCGGCTGTCTGAATGAATACCTCATCCAGCTCGATGTTCTCGCGTGTCATGAATCGGCGTGACCCAACGCGGATCAAGCGGTTTTCCACCCGGCCTTCTATCCCATGGCCAGGGATGACGCGAAAATCGGCCACTGCCGGGATTATTCCATCGCGCTCCTTGGCTGCCGCGAGAATGGCACGCCCCAGGGGATGCTCGGAGGCGCTTTCCAGCGCCGCAGCCAGACGCAGCGCCTCGTCGGGATCGGAACCGCCCTGGTCGGTGAGGGCAGGGCGGCCTTCGGTGAGGGTGCCGGTCTTGTCGAACAGAATCGTATCGATATGCGACAGGGTTTCCAGCGCCTCGCCTTTGCGGAAAAGCACGCCGAGTTCCGCGGCCCGTCCGGTGCCGACCATGATGGCCGCCGGGGTTGCCAGACCCATGGCGCAGGGACAGGCCACCACCAGCACAGCGACCGCCGCCACCAGCGCAAGGCTGATATTGCCGGACAGGATGATCCATACGATGAAGGTCACGGTGGCAATGGCCAGAACCACCGGGGTGAAGATACGGACCACGCGATCGGCCAGCCCCTGGATGGGCAGCTTGCCGGTCTGGGCGCTTTCTACGAGCTTGATGATTTGGGCGAGTACCGTGTCGCGACCCACCGAGGTCGCCTCGACCGTCAACCGGCCATCCTGATTGACCGTGCCGCCTACGACGTCATCGTCCGTGGATTTGCTGACGGGCAGGGGTTCTCCGGTCAGCATGGATTGATCGATATGTGCCTTGCCGTCAACGATGCGCCCGTCCACCGGCAGGCGCTCGCCGGGGCGGACGACAAACCGGTCGCCCACCCGAAGCTGCGAGACCGGAATATCTTGTTCGACCCCGTTTTCATCCAGACGATGGGCCGTTTTCGCCTGCAGGCCAACCAGTTTTCGAATGGCGGAGGAGGTACGCCCCTTGGCGAGTGCTTCGAGATACTTACCTCCAAGGACTGCGGCAATAACCACGGCAGCGGAATCGAAATAGAGATGCCGCGCTTCCGGTGGGAATAGGAAGGGCGCCAATACCACCAGCGCGCTATAGGCCCATGCCGCGCCGGTACCGGTGGCCACCAGTGAATTCATATCAGGCGACAGGTGACGGTAGGCGATAAACCCCGGACGGAAAAAGCGCCACCCCGGCCCGAACAAAACGACAGAGGCCAGCACCAGTTGCACCCATCCCCAGAAATTTTCGAACGGGCTGATCGCGGTGAGGGCACGATCCCAGGCGGGAATAAAAGCCGCACCCATGGAGAGCACCATGATGACGAGGGCTAGTGCCGCCGCCAGAATTACATCCCGCCCCAGGGCGTGCTGGCTCGCCTTGCGCTTGTCGGCTTCGCTGGTCGATGCCATCTCTGCATCGCCTTGCTCATTATTTAGGAGGTGCGAGGCATAGCCCGCCTCGCTGACCGCCGCCGCGAGTTCATCCGGGGTCACCATGCCCGGAACGAAGCGGACATGCGCCCGTTCGGTGGCCAGATTCACCTCTGCTGCCAGCACGCCGGGGGTCTTTTTCAGCGCGCGTTCGACGCGTCCGACGCAGGAGGCGCAGGTCATGCCCTCCACGGTGAGATCGAGTTCGTCGGTGATGGGGGCGTACCCCGTGTCACGGATGGTATCGGCAATACGCTCGGCGTTCAGTTGTGCCGGGTCATAGCGTACTTCGGCACGTTCCGTGGCCAGATTCACGGTCGCCGAGGCCACGCCGGTCAGTTGTGCCAATGCCCGCTCGACCCGTGTGCTGCACGAGGCGCAGGTCATGCCTTCGATGCCAATATCCAATTCAGTGAGTTGAGTAGAGTTGCTCATCATTTATCCTCATTGATCAAGGCATTCAAAATTGGGCATTCGGTCGTTGGCCCGTGACCGGGACATAACGTATTGATTGCTTCCAAGCCGGACTTTATCCGCTGCAAATGGGTGATTTTTTGATCGATATCGGCGATTTTTGTCTCGGTCAGCTGTTTCACCTCGGCCATATCGGCCATGGGGCGACCATGCAGAGCGAGCAATTCGCTGATTTCGGTTAGGGAGAATCCCAAGGATTGGGCCTGGCGAATAAACGTCAGCCGGTGTGTGGTTGTGGTGTCATAGACACGGTAGTTCGCAGCTGTGCGCCGCTTTGGGGCGATTAGACCCAGACGTTCGTAGTATCGTAGGGTTTCCGTGGCGACTCCGGCTTTCTGCGCTAGGGCGCCAATACTGATATTCGCATCCATATTCGATTCCCCGTATGTGCGATTTAGTCTTGATCAAGTAGACCATGAGTCAATCATGCACCGAGTGTAAACCTTCATGTAGACATTAGAGTCAAGGTGCGGGCGAAATGAAGGGTCAGAAATGACTGAGTTCCGACTATCGGGCCAGTATTTTGACTTGGTGAGTGAGGCTAGAAGGAGCAAATGGACGGGTGTGAAGGCAAGCTTCATGCCGAGCATTGAAAACGCGATCTCATATTAAGAGCGAATTCAAGCCCGGTCATTTATTCATGGTTAGCGTTTAAGCTAAGGGGGAGCGTGGCGGAATTTGAGATCCTATTGAGCGCATATCAATGCGCAACCACTGAGTTAAGTTTATTAACTATTTGATTTAGATGGCTTTAACTTTGTTTGCGCAGGGACCTTTCTGGCCTTGCCCAACTTCATATTCTACTTTCTGGCCTTCGTTGAGCGTTGCATAACCACCGCCACTTTGGATTTCAGAATGGTGAACAAATAGGTCATTTGTACCATCGTCAGGGGTAATGAAACCAAAACCTTTATCCGCATTAAACCACTTTACAGTACCAGTACTCATATCACTTTTTCCTCAAAATATACAAAATCACTTTAATAATACCACGTATCAAGCCTAAAACGTGCTGTTCGCTTTGGAAATATGACGTGAAGTTGATCGGCGCGCTACTTTGGCGCGTTCTTATCGATCCCCAATTTCGGGTGTATTTGTGTCAGAAGGCTCTGGATTGGTCTTTGATGGGCCTTTTTGTGCCTTTCCAGCAATGGTATCTCTATTTCGACGCTCAAGCGTTTCGAACAAATTTTTAGCCCGCAGGTTGCCATCCAACCCTAATTGAGCATCTCTGGGCTTGGGTGGCGGGGTGGCCGACAGGCTCGTAGGCCTCGTTCCAATATTCGTCGATCTTAGATACTAAGATTTCGCCGAGCCTGGAAGGTTCCAGTTTTCCCACCTTTTCTATCTTAACAAGCTAGATAAAAGTGTCCGTGAATTCGTGGGAAGCCCAGCGTGCTGATGTTACGCCGACCATCCCTTGTATGACGCGCTTAGCCAATGGCCAAATAAACCAGCGGCAACAAAATACTTGCCACGGCGCTGCCGATCAGGGGCAGGAACATCAGGCCGGCCAGCGGTTCCAGCTTGGCCAGACGCAGGGCGGTAAATACCAACACCCCGAGCCAGACGATGGCGAGTAATAGCGCGCCGATAACAATGCCGTAACTCAGCGTGACGACGGCCACAATCGGCAGGACCAACGACAGCCCCAACAAGCGGCGCGTTGTCGTATTGTGGGGCGTGGAGATCGAGGCCGCATAGGCAAAGGCCGCCCACGACAATAGATAGGTAAATCCCACGGCGCCCATCTGCGACGAGGCGGGCAGGGTCTGAACGCTACTCGCGCTGCCGGGCGGCGACAGGTGGAACCCCAGCCAGAGCAGCAGCACCGCAACCGCAAGGCTGATGGGCATCCACAGAGCGAGCGCGCGGCGATTGATGTCGGGTTCGCGGCCGAAATGTTCACGCATGGCAATTCTCCTGAGTTAGTGGGGTGCAATCACACAAAAACGTTGCACCGCGAGTTTGGTATCAGCAAGGAACAATACAAGATAGCTTGGGGTGAGGAGCGAACACCAACGGTTTTCACCGGAGCTATTTATGTTTGGGTACGCGCCTTACCCTAAGGAACGTCTGATCAAATCAGCCGCATGAGCCCATACCCATATTTTGCTCATTTTTCGACGTCCCTTTTCATGAATCCGACATCAAAGATGTCGCAATCATCTTTGTTTGCGCTCTTTTCGGCTTGTTTTGGCCGAGTT
>JAGXHU010000080.1 GCA_024636015.1 Halothiobacillus sp. | reverse complement strand
GGGAAATATTGGCATTGAAGCCTTCAAGGACAGCCCGGGCATCGGGGTCCTCCAGCAAGGCATGGGTCAACGCTTCGAGGGTGACGAATTCATAGCGCTGCCGGCGGGCGCGGTCGAATACCCGGCTGATGGTGGTTTCCAGAGCTTTACTTAACACGCTGAACTCCTATGTAGACTCTAAGGGGCGCGTTCCATAACGCACAACAAGGGATGTTCGTTTTGCCGTGCCACTTGGTTAACCTGTGCCACGCGTGTTTCCGCGATTTCCCGCGTGAAAACCCCACACAAACCACGCCCTGTATGATGAACTTCTAACATAACGCGTTCTGCCTGTTCGGTCGATAAATAAAATAGTTCGACGAGGACGCGCACAACAAACTCCATCGGCGTGAAGTCGTCGTTGAGCAGGATGACCTGATACATCGGCGGCTCGTCAACTGCAGCAGCGGTTTCGGTGTCGTTTTCATGCTGGGTAATATAGTCGACCATAGCTATCAATATTCGGTTGTAATGCGGGGCGTGCCCGGCTTGGGTACGCGCAGCGCCGGGATGAAGTCGGCACTCATGGCAACAGTTTGGGGCCAATCTGACCCGCCCACAAGCCCATGAGCGAATGACCGAACTCGGTGGCCGTCTGGCTCAGCAGGCGATCCAGTGGGCTCTTATGGGGGGTGAGATCCACTTCATGCTGGAGCCGGAATTGATCGTGGACCACGCTGCGTACGGTTCCCAGTCCGTCGACGAGGCCGTTCTTGACCGCCTGGTCACCCGTGTAGATCAACCCTGAGAACAAGTCGGGGTCGTCACTCAGTCGGTTGCCCCGGCCTTGTTTCACCGCGTCGATGAATTGCTGGTGAACGGCGTCGAGCAGCTTCTGCATGTATTGAACTTGAGCCGGATTTTCGGGGGTGAAAGGATCCAGCATCGCCTTGTTAGCGCCCGAGGTCAGCAGGCGGCTTTCAATGCCGAGTGTGTGCATGGCACCCACAAATCCGAAGCCGTCCATTCGTACGCCGATAGAGCCGACCAGGGAGGCTTTGTCTGCATAGATCTTGTCGGCCGCGGCCGCAATGTAATACCCGCCGGATGCACAAATATCCTCTGTCACCGCATAGATTGGCTTGGCAGGGTATTCCTTGCGCAGTCGCATGATGGCGTCGTAGATTTGGCCGGCTTGAACCGGACTGCCCCCGGGTGTGTTCATGCGCAGGACAATTCCCTTGATCTGGGGGGCCTTGAAGGCTTTTTCCAGAATGGGGATCAGTTTTTCAGCCGAGGCGTCCTGTCCGGCAGCGATAATGCCGCGAATGTCGATAATCGCGGCGGTTGGCTGCTTCAGATTGAGCGCGCCTGATTCAGAGTGGTCGACCTTGAGTGTGAACGCCGCGATGAGCCAAATAACGATACCGAATCCCAGTAGTCGGAAAAACATCTGCCACCGCCGTGCGCGACGTCGCTCCATCAATCCTTCGCGGGCTAGATCGAGCAGGGCGTCACGTGCCCAGTTGTCTTCATGTTGAGCCCGTGTATCAGGGTTGGGTTTCGCGCCGCTGGCCGGCGTGTGTTCATCCAGGGGCTCGATGCGCAGATCGTCGGTAGTACGGTTCGGGTCAGTCATGAGTGTCGGCCTCGCTGGTGAATCAGATGTGTCGGGTTTCAGGGTGCTGCATGCGCGGCGTGATAAATATCCAGGATAGTGCTCAGTTCATCCACCATCGCGGCAGGGCTGGCCGCCCGAAGGCGCGCGATGTCGTGCGCGCCGTGCGTGATTGCAACTGGGGTGCAGCCCGCATTGTGCGCCATCAACATGTCAAAATCGGTATCGCCGATCATCCAGGTCTGTGCCGAGGTCACCCCAAATTCATCTAATAACTGCATCAGCATCAGTGGGGCAGGCTTGGAGACGGTCTGTTCGGCGGTGCGTGTACTGAGGAAATAGTGGCCCAGCCCCGTTTCCGACAATGCCTCTTCGAGTCCCCGATTGGATTTCCCGGTCGCGATCGCCAGCCAGCAACCCGCGTCCCGCAAGCTGCTCAGAAGGGCCTCGGTGCCGGGATAGGGGTCGATCGACTCGGTGCGTTTGAAATAGTGTGCGCGATAGGCCTCGGCCAGGGATTCCGTTTCGGCGTGTCCTAGTTCGGGGTACAGGACACGGGCGGCTTCGAATAGGCCCAGTCCGATAATGCCCTGGATCTGATCGGCAGGACGGATCGGCAGGTTTTCACTGGCCATGGCGCGTTCAAAACAACGCACGATGTGCCCGGTAGATTGAACCAGTGTGCCATCCCAATCGAAGACGATGAGTTTGGGGGGCGGTAATAGGGCATCTGGGGCATGCGAGGGGCCGTCGGCGGCGATGAGGGTCGTGTTCATGAAGGGCTCTTGGCTGTGAATTCAGTCGGTACGGCCAGATTCAGGGCGTCTGTCCAGGCACCCCAGGTATCCGGCACAGGGGCTACAAGTTTCAGTAACGCGCCGT
Source organism: Halothiobacillus sp. (assembly GCA_024636015.1). Lineage (GTDB taxonomy): Bacteria > Pseudomonadota > Gammaproteobacteria > Halothiobacillales > Halothiobacillaceae > Halothiobacillus. The sequence continues at coordinate 15,268 of JAGXHU010000080.1, read as the reverse complement.
TGACGGGATGGTGCAGTGTCAGGGCCGCTGCGTGAAGCAGCAGGGTATGTCGTTCGCCGGCTTTAGGGCTCAGCCGCTTGTCGAGGATGCGTTGTCCGTATTTGCTGTCACCGATCACGGGGTAGCCCGCATGTGCTGCGTGAACCCGGATTTGATGGGTGCGCCCTGTTTCCAGTCCTACCTTCAGCAGACTGGCGTGGGCATTGGCCGCCAAGGTCGAAAAGTGGGTCACCGCGGGTTTACCCTGGGGGTCCACCACGACCCGATGGGCCTCGCCTTCGCCTTGCCATTTGCGCAGGGATACGTCGATACGGGTCAGGTGATCCGGCCAATGGCCATGAACCAGTGTCAGATAGGTTTTTTCGGCATTGCCTTCGGGGCGAAACTGATTCTGGATATGCCCCAGTGTGGCCAGGCTTTTGGCGAGCACGACGAGACCGCTGGTATCCCGATCGATACGATGTGCCAGTTCGAGTAGCGGCGGGTTATCCAGATGCTGCCGCATCAGGTCAATCAGACCGAACGGGATGTTCGAGCCGCCATGCACGGCAAGACCGCCTGGTTTGTTGACGATCAGCAGGTCGTCGTCTTCGAACACGATCAGCGTGGCGGCGCGTTCCAGCCAGTAATTTGGCACGGTGACGGGCGCGTCGGGGTCGTTCGGATCCCTGTCCGGCCGATGATGCAGGGGCGGGATGCGTATCTCGTCGCCGGTCGAAACGCGGGTGGTTGGTTTGGCGCGCTGACTATTGATGCGCACCTCACCCGTGCGCAGTATCCGGTAGATCAGGGAGCGCGGTAGCTCCCCATGCGTAGCGCCAAGAGTCCGGTGCAGAAAATTATCGATGCGTTGCCCGGTGTACTGAGCTTCGACCGTGACGCGTCGCGCTGCATTTTTGCGGGGTGGGGGGGGATTTTGGTGTTGATTCATGCGGCTTATTATGACGTATTTTTCGGGTGCGGACGCGTCCGGATCTGAAGGGGCTCTGTGGTTGCTCGTCGTGTTCGGGTGGAAATTGTGCAAGGTGTCATGTTACACACACAAATGTGATAACATCAGACGCGTTTGATGGGTGTGAAGCCCGTGGGTTGACGTGTGCAGGAAAAGGAAGAATCAAGCCTTTCTTGCCGTCCAGATGGCCGTCCCGATGCCCTCGGATAACCCCTCATTCGCTCGAATGTGGCCGCTAAACGTGCCTGCAGAGCGAATTTTAGGCGTCCCGTTGATGTCGGGGCGCCCGGTCTGGTCCAGCAATTGTTTTCAATTTCTGACCGCCCTGAATGCGTTCGATGACGAACGAAACTCAATCGTTTTCCCAAAGGATTTATGCGCCTTTTCTGGCTGGTGACACTGGTACTGCTGCACGATTTCCCCCTGCGTTCACGCGGGGTCATGAGTCATGCGGACGATTTTGTCCAGACACGGCATGCGCGGGTGGGGTTCATCCCTTTCAGTACCCGCCGTGCACGCAGTCGTGCAGTTTTCCTGCAGCCAGAGACGCATGAGTCTTCCCTTAAGTATCCGATACCGAGGTTGTCGCGGGCATTTGCCCAGCGATTGCGGTGTCTTGTTCGAGAAATTTTACATGAAAAGAATGCTCATCAATGCCACACACGCCGAAGAGATTCGTGTGGCGCTCGTCGACGGCCAAACCCTCTATGACATTGACATCGAAACGCCCGGTCACGAGCAAAAGAAATCTAATGTCTATAAAGCGCTGATCACCCGCGTCGAGCCTAGTCTTGAAGCCGTTTTCGTCAATTATGGTGCTGACCGCCACGGTTTTCTGCCTTTCAAGGAAATCTCCCGTAGCTATTTCGACCCGCAGGCCGTGGACGACAAGGGCCGCCCCATCATCAAATCGGCGCTGAAGGAAGGCCAGGAAATCCTGGTTCAGGTCGAGAAGGAAGAACGCGGGAACAAAGGTGCAGCACTGACGACGTTTGTCAGTCTGGCTGGCCGCTACCTGGTACTGATGCCGAATAATCCCCGGGCCGGTGGCGTTTCCCGCCGGATTGAAGGCGATGACCGTGCCGATATCAAGGCGGCTCTGTCTGAGTTGGACGTCCCTGAGGGGATGGGGCTGATCGTTCGCACGGCGGGCGTTGGTCGCGAGGCCAGCGAACTTCAATCCGACCTGAACTATTTGCAGCAGGTCTGGGAAGCCATTCTGAAGAAGTCCGAGACCCGCAAGGCACCGTTCCTGATTTATCAGGAAAGCGATCTCATTATCCGTGCCCTGCGCGACTACATGCGCAACGACATCGGTGAAGTGCTGATTGACGAGCCGAAGATACATCAGCAGGCGCTGGACTTCATCAATCTCGTTTCACCGGATGCGGTGAGCAAGATTCGTTTGTATCAGGATCGCACCCCGCTGTTCACCCGTTACCAAATCGAAAGTCAGATCGAGTCCGCCTACGAACGTACCGTGACCTTGCCTTCCGGGGGCGAACTGGTTTTTGATGTCGCCGAAGCGCTGACTGCGGTGGACATCAACTCGGGCCGCAGCACCAAAGGCCAGGACATTGAGGAAACCGCTTTCCATACGAATCTGGAAGCGGCGGAAGAAATCGCACGCCAGCTCCGGTTGCGGGATCTTGGTGGCTTGGTGGTGATCGATTTCATCGACATGGGCCAGCCCAAGCACCAGCGCGAGGTCGAAAATCGGCTGCGTGATGCCCTGAAGATGGACCGTGCACGCGTCCAACTGGGCCGGATCTCACGATTTGGTCTGCTGGAAATGTCGCGTCAACGCCTGAGCGCGTCCCTGGAAGAGTCCGCACAGCATGTCTGCCCCCGTTGCATGGGGCAGGGACATATTCGCTCGGTAGAATCACTGGGACTGTCGATTTTGCGGCAGATGATCGACGAAGCCATGAAGGATCAGACCGCACGGGTCATTGCCCAGGTTCCGGTGGATGTGGCCACGTATCTGCTGAACGAAAAGCGCGAACAACTGCGCATCATTGAGCAGGACAATCAGGTCGAGCTGTTGTTGATTCCCAATATCAATCTCGAAACCCCGCATTTCACGGTGGATCGCGTTCGCTCCGCCGAGCTGGGCGATGCCCCCGCTTCGGCGCGGTCGTTGATCGAGCCGCTGGCGGTTGTTGTGCCGGATGCGGATCGCCCGCTCCGCCGGATGCCGCCCCCGGCCCCGATGTCTGGACGTACTCAGGAATCGGCCCCTGTGCCCGCCGCAGTCGCATCTACTGTTCCTGCGCCGGCCAAACAACGAACCGCGCCAGCAGTGCCCGCTGTAACGGGCAGCCCGCTGGGGCTACTCAAGCGGGTGATCGGCCAGCTGTTTGGTACGTCGAGTGCCACCCCGGCACCAGCGCCGGTCAGTAAAGACGCGGAAAAGCCCACTGAAAGAGCACCCCGCGCAGCACCGCAAGCGCGTGCACCGCGTGCAGCAGAGGATGATAATAGGGGCCGCAAGCCGCGTACACCGGCCAAACCCGCCGTGGTGGCTGCTGAAGCGGAGAGCGAGCAGCCTGCCGCAGAGCAAAAGGCGCCGGGCAGCCGTCGTCGTCGCTCGCGTAACCGCAAGCCTTCCGAATCTCAGGTCGGTGCAGTGGCTACCGAGAACGGCAATGAGACAACGAATGATGCCGCCCGAAGTGAATCGGGTCGAAGTGATGCGGCAGCGACCAACGGTCGGTCACGCGAACCTCGCGAGCCCCGTGAACCCCGCGAACCGCGGAATGCGGCCCAGGCCGTTCGCCCCATGCCAACGCATGAGCAAAACCTCGTGGCGCAGCAACTCAGTGCACCGATTGCCGATCGTCTGGCCTTGCCGCTGAATGTCGGCGTCAAGCGTGATCCTGCCGAAAAACTTCGGCCCAATGCCGCCATCCAATTGGATGTCCATGACCTTGTCGTGCCGGGTCTTGTCGGGATGGCAGCGGTAACTGTTCCAGCCGTCGCGATGGCCATTGAACCCGTGCAGGTAGCGCCTGCGGTTGCCGAGGGATTACAGCCGAATGCAGCCATTCAATTGGCGGCCCATGACCGTGTTGTACCGAGTATTGCCGAGACGGCGCCGATAGCAGTTCCATCCACCGTGATGGCGATTGATCCCGTCCTGGTAGAGCCTGCCGCTATGGTTTCCGAAGCGGTCGTGCCGGCTGCTGAATCATCGACTGGCGATGCCGCGGTTGTTGATATCGTGGTGCCCGAAGTGACGAGCGATGTACAACCGGTTGCAGTGCATAAATCGACCGAAGAGGCATCGAAGCCATGGTGGGATGCTGATTCGTCTGCAGTGACCGAAGAGGCCGCACCATCGGTGGTTGATGCTGTCGTGGAGGTGCCTGAAGCCCCCACTGCTCCCACAGTGCCGCATCAGGATGACACGTCGATCGAAACCGAGTCACCCTGGGCGCAGGCTGCCGAGACCCGACAGGACGTCGTTGTTGATGAACCGAATCAACCAGAGGTCGCGGCGGTATCCGTTGATGTCCCGCATGTCGAACCGACCCCGCAGACCGCAGTTGCACCTGTACAGGAGGTTGCAGCTCCTGTTCCCGAGATTGCTGTGACATCGGTTGAGGTGTCACAGGCGCCTGTTGACGTTGCCGACGTAGCAACGGAATCCGTTGTGCCCGGCGCTTCGATCCCAGAAGAGGCCCATCCTGAAACGACTGAGGCAGAACATCGTACGGATGACCCACAACCGGACGAGGCCGAAGCGGCGCATAAACAATCCTGAAATCGGACGCGTAATTGAGCGAATAAAAAAAGGGCGGAAACGCCCTTTTTTTTATGTTGCCAATTTATTGTCTGTCTTGGCCTAGTCGGTTTGTATCCACCCGAATCAGTTTGCGGGGATCAGCCCTGCGGGGCTACCTCGGTGTGCTACACAGACGACTTCGGCAGGGCGCAGCCCTGGGTGCGCGGGCAGACGGGAGCGGTATTGTCGCTTTCGATCTGGAGCGTGCTGTGGCCGATCTTGAATTGTTCGCGGAGCGTTTGTTCGATGTCGTGTCGACGGGCATTGCTCATGTGCTCGTGCTGAATGATGAGGTGTGCCGTCAGGGCATTTTCGGTCGTGCTGAGTGCCCAGATGTGCAAATCATGCACATTGGTGACTTCGGGTAATTCCTGAAGGTACTCAGCGACGGCATGGGTATTGATGGACTCGGGGACGCCATGCAGGGTTAGTCGGGCTGCTTGGGTGAGCAGACGCCAGGTCGGAATCAGGATCACGAGGCTGATGACCATACTGACGGCTGGGTCGAGCCAGGTCCAGTGGGTGAACAGCATGATGCCACCGGCAATGGCTACGCCGAGTGAGACCACGGCATCTGCAGCCATGTGCAGATAAGCCCCCCGTTGATTGAGGTCTTCGGCTTGCCCGCGCATGAAGAGCCAGGCGGTAAACCCGTTGATCAGGACGCCGACGAGAGCCACGCCGATCACCACGCCTCCGTTGACGGCCTCGGGGTGCAGCAAACGTGGCACGGCTTCCACCATCACGAGCAGGGTCATCAGGATGAGGAATACGGCATTGATGAGTGCCGCCAGGATCGTGCTGCTGCCGAGACCATAGGTGAACCGACTGGAAATGGCGCGTTGTCCCAGAATGCTGGCGCCCCAGGCAATCAGCAGGCCCATCACATCGCTCAGATTGTGTGCCGCATCGGCCAGCAGGGCGACCGAGTTGCCCCAAAAACCGAATCCGGCCTCGATGAACACAAACAGAATATTGACGGTCGTGCCGAGGAAAAAAGCCCGTCCAATATGGCTCGGCAATGAGTGATGATGGTGGTGACCGTGCGTATGATCATGATGATCGTGGTCATCATGATCATGCTGGGCTGACGGTTCATGCTCATGGGCCGATTGAGGGCCATGAGCCGAAGAAGACTGAAGGGACATGCCGCACTCCGCTGAAGCTGATTGGAATGCCTATCAGCATAGCAAGCCCGCGCGACTTGCCCCAACGTTCGTGTATGAATGCTTTAGTGCAGCAGGCCGAACATCTTGCGCCGCCAGCTTTTGGTCAGCGGGTGATCGGAACCGAGAACCTCAAACAAATCCAGCATGCCGCGTCGTCCGGCATCTTCGTTGAAGCTCCGATCCTGGCGCATGATTTCAAAGAACTGTGTCAGTGCGCCCTCGTAATCCTGTTGATAGGCCAAGTGGCCGGCAAGCTGTTCCCGGGTGGCCAGATCATTTCCATCACTGTGTATGCGTGCCTGAAGTTCGTCGATGGACGGCCCTTCGGCGGCATGCTGAGCGAGGTTGATTCGTGCCTTCAGTTCTTTGACGATTGGCCGGGCCGCGACATCGATGGGTAGTGCGTTGAGGATTTCAAGGGACTGTGCCAGTTCGCCGCGACTGACAAGAATATCTGCCAGGTCCACCAGGATGTCGGCATTGTTCGGCTCCAGGGCACTGGCCTGCTTGAGCGGTTCGACCACCGATTCGAGGGGGGCATCAGTGGCCGCCAGCTCCCGGGCCTGCTGACGGAGCGTATCGACTTCTGAGCGGATATGTTTTTTCAGAAAATCGCGGATTTGACTTTCGGTTTGTGCCCCCATGAATTGATCGACGGGCTGGCCGTTGATGACGAGCATGACGGTCGGTAGGCTGCGGATGCCGAAGTGGGTGGATAGCTCCTGTTCCTCATCCGTATTGACCTTCGCCAGGTGGAGTTTGCCTTCGTAGCTTTCGGTGATCTTGGCCAGTAGGGGCATCAGGGTGCGGCAGGGGGCACACCATTCCGCCCAGAAATCGACCAGGACCGGCGTCTGGAATGACGCCTCGATGACCTTGGCCTGGAACTCGGCCGCAGTGACCGGAAAAACATACGGTGAATCGGACATGACAATTCCTCTATAAAATGTGGCGATACGGCAGGTGGCGTGTGAAAAGTGGGGTATGTATGGTGATGAAGGTCGCTATTTTCAAGCGCAGCCCGGGGCCTTGCGTGTACACTCGAACCCGGATGACCCAGTGCGGTCGTCGAGATATCCCGGCCTTGGACAGGCTTGTTGCCGAACAGGGTTTCGGTTGCGATCTAAGATTTTTCGTTGGGGTTTGTGCGTGGCGCGCCCCCGATTCGGTGATCTATTACTCATTACATCAATAGTTGTCATTATGGCTGAATCGATTTCTCATCAATATGATGCCCGTGCCATTGAGGTATTGACGGGCCTTGAGCCAGTGCGCAAGCGCCCGGGCATGTACACGGACACCACCCGTCCGAATCATCTTGCCCAAGAGGTGATCGACAACAGTGTGGATGAAGCAGTCAGCGGCTTTGCGACGCGGATCGATGTGATCCTTCATGCGGATGGCTCGCTCTCGGTGCAGGACGACGGCCGCGGGATGCCGGTGGACATTCATCCGGAGCATCAGGTGTCCGGGGTGGAACTGATCCTGACTCGCCTGCATGCGGGCGGCAAGTTTTCCGACAAGGCCTATCGGTTCTCCGGTGGCTTGCATGGCGTGGGTGTATCCGTGGTCAATGCATTGTCGGAGCGACTGACCGTGGAGATCCATCGCGAAGGTCAACGCTGGCAGATGGAATTTGCCGATGGCGCCCTTGTCACGGACCTGGCGGCGGTTGGGACGATTCCCAAGAAACAGACGGGTACCTTGCTGCGATTCTGGCCGCGGGCGAGTTATTTCGATCATCCCAAATTTCTGGTCAGTCGCCTGTTGCATGTGTTGCGGGCTAAGGCGGTGCTGTGTCCGGGCCTGACAGTCACCTTTCTCGATGAGGCCAGTGACGAGTCGCAGACCTGGTTCTATGAAAATGGACTGACCGATTATTTGCTCAATGCGTTGACGGATCGGGTGATTCTCCCGCCGAAAGCCTTTGTCGGTCACATGAGTACGACCACGGCCGAGCGCCCCCAGGCGGCCGATTGGGCACTGGTTTGGCTGGCTGAATCGGGTGGTGAGCCGATGACGGAGAGTTACGTCAATCTGATCCCGACACCACAGGGCGGTACCCACGTGAATGGCCTGCGCCAGGGGCTGACCGACGCGGTGCGTGAATTCTGCGATTTCCGCAATTTGTTGCCGCGTGGCGTCAAGCTTTCTCCGGAAGATGTGTTCGACCGGGTGGCTTTCGTGTTGTCGTCCAAGCTGTCTGATCCACAGTTTGCGGGTCAGATGAAGGAGCGCCTGTCCTCACGTGAGGCGGCGAGTTTTATTGGCGGGGTTGTTAAGGATGCGTTGTCGCTCTGGCTGAATCAGCATCCAGAGCAGGGCGAGGCCATCGCCCGGATTGCCATCGATGCTGCACAAACCCGCTTGAAGAACGATAAAAAGGTGATTCGCAAGCGGCTGACGTCCGGGCCGGCTCTGCCGGGCAAGCTGGCGGATTGTACGGCGACCGATCTGTCGCGTACGGAGCTCTTTCTGGTCGAGGGTGACTCGGCGGGCGGCTCGGCGAAACAGGCGCGCGAACGGGAGTTCCAGGCGATCATGCCGTTGCGGGGCAAGATTCTGAATACCTGGGAAACCGGAGTCGATCAGGTATTGGCCAGTCAGGAAGTGCACGACATCGCGGTGGCACTGGGGCTGGAACCGGGGAGCGAGGATCTTTCGAAACTGCGCTACGGCAAGGTCTGCATCCTGGCGGATGCGGATTCGGATGGCCTGCATATCACCACCTTGCTGACAGCCTTGTTCCTGCGCCATTTCCCGGCTTTGGTACAGGCTGGGCATGTGTTCGTTGCCATGCCGCCGTTGTATCGGATCGATTTAAATAAAGAGACTTTCTACGCGCTAGATGAGTCTGAGCGGGATGGCATCCTGGCTCGGCTGGATGCGGAGCACCGGCGGGGCAAGCCGCAGGTCACTCGATTCAAGGGGCTGGGTGAAATGAATCCCGGCCAATTGCGTGAATCCACACTGGCCCCTCAGACGCGTCGTCTGGTGCAACTGGTGATCGAGGACGATGAACCCTATGCCCTGCTGGATATGCTGTTGGCGAAAAAAAGGGCAGCCGATCGCCGTGCTTGGTTGGAAACCAAGGGTGATTTGGCTGAGGTGGTGTAGTTGCGTGTTTGGCGCGCCCCCTGGGTTGGGTTGGTCGGGGTGGGCGTGTTGCTTAGTCTCGGAACGAAAGCCCATGCGGCAGAAACGTCAGGTCTGACCCCGCACCTGCAGTTGACGGGCCTGACCGAACCGGCCCTGACCCGCAATGTGGGTCTGAGTGTTCCCCCTATCCGATTCGACTGCGCGGCGCCGGAAGTCATGATTCAACGGTATCTCGCGAGTGCGCGTACAGCAGCCGAGCAGGCCTTGCAGGCTTTGGGCTATTTCAATGCCCGCATTGAGACGAGCATTGCGGATCTCGATGGGTGTCGTGAGCCGGCGTTGTCGATCACGCCCGGGCCCGTGGTTCAGATTGCGGCGGTCCAGTTGAAAATTCGCAATGCAGCGGGGGTTGATCTGGGTCAGGCCGCCTTTCTTCGAGACTTCTTGCGCACAGCCGTACCGACCGTCGGCGAACCCCTGAATCAGGGCGTGTACACGGCGCTGCGTGAGGGAATCTGGGCGCGGGTACGTGGGCAGGGATATCTTGATGCCCGATGGCTGACCCATGAATTGATCGTCGATCCGAAAACCAATACAGCCCGCTTCGATCTGGATTTGGCGGCCGGCAAACCCTACCGGATCGGCACCATCACCGTTGACCAGTCGATCCTGAAACCTGCGTTGGCCGAGCGGTTGACTGGAAGCCGCCCCGGCGATCCCTACAGTACCCGTACGCTCGTTGCGATGAACCAGAACCTGCTGGGCAGCGACTATTTCAGCGACGTCCGGGTGCGTCCGCAGACGGATGCTCGGGTCAACGATACCATTCCGATCGTGATCAAAACCACGGCCAGCCAGCCCTCCTCCTATGAGGCGCGAATCGGCTACGGCACGGATACCGGTGCGCGAATTGGTGCGAAAATTCTACGGCGTTACATCAATTCATCAGGCCATCACTGGAAGGCGGATTTCTCGCTGGCTCAACGGCTGCAATCGCTCAATGCGACCTATACCATTCCGCGGTTGTCCGATCCGCTGAACCAGCATTACGATATCTATGCGACGATTGATCGGGAGAAAAATCTGGGCATTACGACGCTCTCCTCCACAACCGGGGCGCAGTGGGTTCGTAATTTCAATCTCTGGACCAGCTCTCTGTTCAGCGAATACCTCCTGGAGCGTAGTCAGTTCGGCAGCGCCCCGGCCAAAACCAGCCACTTCTGGCTGATGGGCGCGCGACTGGGTTGGCAGAATCTGAACGATCTGCTGTTTCCCACACGCGGTCTGGTCTTTAATGCCACGCTCAGTACCGCAGCCCGTCCACTGTTATCGAGCGCTTCCCTGGTTCGGGGGGATGTGATGCTGGGCGGTCTCTATCCGATTGGGGACTGGATATTCAAGGGGCGGGTCGAACTGGGTGGAATCAGTACCAGCGACTTCAGCCAAATGCCGAAAAGCCTGCGCTTTTTCGCCGGGGGCGACCAGTCGGTGCGGGGGTATGCCTATCAGTCGCTCGGGCCGAAGGATGCGACCGGTCAGGTGATCGGTGGGCAGTATCTGATCACCGGTAGTGCGGAGGCGATGTATCCGGTATATGGTCGGAACTGGTACGCCGCGGCCTTTGTGGATAGCGGCAATGCCTTCGATACGCTCCAGGGCATGCATCTGAATACCGGTGCCGGGGTCGGCGTGCGCTGGCGGTCCCCTGTGGGACAGGTCCGTGTGGATGTGGCTTATCCCTTTGACGGGACCAGCCACACGCCGCGGTTGAGCCTGGGGATTGGGGCGGCCTTCTGATGCGTTTTCCGAAGCGGCTGGGGTCGGCGTTCACCTGGAGCGTGTCCATTTTGGCCTGGCTGATCGGTGGGCTGGCTGCGCTGCTGTTCATCGGATTCGTTTGGCTCACGGCAACGGCCTCGGGCACCCACTGGTTGATCGGGCAAGTGAATCAACGCGTGGACGGATTTCATGTCGCCGCCAGCTCCGGCACGTTCTGGAGCGGGCTGACCCTGGATGATCTGCAGTACCGCCAGGCGGATGGTCTCCATCTCGATGCGCAACACGTACAGGCCCAGCTCGATTGGCGACAATTCTGGCACTTGAACCTGCAACTCAAGACCCTGACCGCAACCGATGTTCAGATTCATCTGCCCGCCCGCCCGCAAACCGCCCCAGCCGGCCCGCCGATTGACTGGAATCATCTCCCTCTGGCGCTGCCCGTCGGCGTGGACGTACAGGATCTGTCCCTGCAGCGGGTGGCCCTGATTCTGGCAGACGGCAGTACCTATCGGCTCGATGATCTGCAAGGCAGTCTGCAGGCCGCTCGGAAGGCCATTACGATGCACTTGAGTCGTTCCGCCTGGGCATTGCCCCAGTCGGTGCAGGTCTCGATGCAGGGCGATCTGTCGGTGATGACCGCCAGCCCCCATGCTGTGATGGGGCGAATTCAGACAGGGATTGATCTGCCTCAGGGTTGGCTTGAGGCCGCTGTGAATCTGAGGGGGCATCTGGCAGACATCCAGTCGACATGGACCGCCCAGTGGATCGGCCTGCAGGCAGTCGGCGGTATCAATCTGCCCGCCGCCCAACTAACGGCCTCTGCACAAATCACGCCGCAACGACTCGTGCTCGAACAATTGGGGATCGATACCCTGGGCGGTACCCTCTGTGTTCGGGGGCAGGTCGACTACGCCTCAGGACTGAATCTCGTATTGGATGGCCGTGCCGAAGCGCTCGATCCTGCACTGTTGTCGCCCAGCCTGTCGGGGCGATTGGGCTTTGATTTTCATACGCGTCTGGAGCAACCCGCCGGGACATCGACACCGGTTGCTCAGGTCGATCTGACACAGGTCCAGGGTACGTTGGCCCGGGTGCCGATTCGGAAACTGGACGCACATCTCAGCATGGCTGATCGTCAGGTTCATCTGGTCATCGATGGTGCGCAGATCGCGCAAGGGTCGCTGAAGCTCGATGCGCAGCTCGGTTTGCAGGGCGAGCAACCATTGACGCTGACCCTGGCGACGCAGAACCTGAATCTTGCCCCATTCCTGTCCGGCCTTCCGCCTGGGGCAACGACCCGGATCAGTCTCAAGGCGCAGGCGAATGGTCAACTGGGCGTGCATCCGAATCAGGATATGCAGTTGGCCCTGGCCCTGGAGCCGGTCGATGCCTCCGTGACCATCCCCAAAACGCACGATACGCCAGCTCTGAACGAGTCGCTCACCGGCATGCTGCGCGGAACGATTCGGGGGCATACAGCCCAAATCGAGCGCAGTCAGTGGCAGTGGGGCGATGCTCAACTCACCGCGCAAGGCCGGGTCGACTGGGGGCACGCCGATCTGCCGATGGCTTTGACGGCCAAGCTGTCGGTGCCCGACCTCGCGCGCCTGCCCTGGGCAATGTTCCGTCTGCCATCCGCCAGCGGGTCGATCCAACTGGCCACGAATCTGAGCGGCAGCCTGACGCACCCTGAAGGCACACTTTCCTTGAATGGCAAACAACTGGGCGTGGCGGACTGGCAACTGGCGCGCCTGGACGCGCAGGGTCGCGTCGATCGAGGTACGGGATCCGTTGCAGATTCTCCCGTTCATCTTCAGGTGCGTGCGCAGGGCCTGAGCCAATCCCAGGGCCCGCGATCGGTTTCTAAGACGCAAGGCAAACCGGCGGGCAAGGATCAACCAACATCCCTCAAGCACTGGTTGAATCGACTGACGCTGAACGTGAGCGGGCGATGGGCGCAGCAAACGATAACCCTGGATGCCGATGCCCCGGAAGGGACGCTGGCCGTGGGGTTGCAGGGCGGTATGCAGAACCAGAACTGGCGGGGTATGCTTGATCGTTTTGACCTTGCGGCTAAAAAAAGCACCCAACCAGCGCATGGTTCAGCGGACTGGGGCCACTGGCGCTTGCAGGTGCCAGCACGGCTTGAGCTGGGGGCGGCCCGGCAGCAACTGGACAAGGCCTGTCTGTCTCAGGGCGATTCTCGTGTATGTCTGGCGGGAAACCATCAGGCGCAGACCAGTTCCGGGACGCTGACCGCCGATCTCGCGTTGAAGTTACTGGAACCCTGGTTTTCGCTGGGTTTGAATATGCCGGGACGCCTGAAACTTGACGCTCAAGGAGATGTTAAGGCAGGTGTGCCTAGTGGTCATGTGCACGTTACTTTGCCCGACAGCCGGTTCAGTGCGTCGGCGCTGGCCAATGGCAAATTGTTCGCCTATCGGCAGGCGCATCTGAATGCAGAGATCAAACAGGAGCAGGCCACGCTCGATTATCGGATCGATATTCCGAAGTTGTTGACGGCGCAAGGCAGTGGTTCGGTGGCCTTGGCCGGGCATCAGGATCTGAATCTCTCCACGAAGATCACGTTGGCCGATCTGGGGGCATTGAGCTTCGCCCTGCCTCAGGTCAGCCATCTCACGGGCCACGCTACGGCCGATGTGCAGGTGATTGGTCCGCTCATGCAGCCTAAACCGAGCGGCCGGATACAGATACAGGATCTGGCCTTCATGCTGCCGGATACGGGTGTTGGTTATCGGGACGGGGAGCTGAACGGGCAGATCGACTCCCTAGGCCAGCTGCGCTTTTCCGGTCAATTAACCGGGTTGGAAACATCTCCACCGAGCGCATCTTCATCCACGTCCGTGACGGTGAAACCCACGGATTCGAAGACGTCGATACCGGCCGGGCAGGCATCGATCGCCGTGCGTCATCTGATCTTGAGCGGTACCGGCGATCTCTCCCATCTGCCGGACTGGCAGATTCAAGCGATCATCAAGGGCAATGCCGTTCCCGTGCTGCGAATTCCCAGCCTGTTTGTGGACGCCAGCCCGAATCTCACAATCAAGGCCGATCAGTCCGGGGCAGCCTTGGGTGGTTCAATGCTATTGCCCACCGTAACCGCACGCATCGAAAAACTGCCTGACTCGGCGGTGCGATCGACGCCTGATCTGGTCATAGTGGGCGCCAAGAGCGCGTCGAAGTCATCCGGTTATCCGATTCAGGGGGATATTTCGTTGAAGCTGGGCGATCAGGTGACGCTTGCCGGGATGGGCTTTTCCACGGGGATTACCGGCGGGCTCGATCTGCGCCTGCGTCCGGGAAAACCGATTACTGCCTATGGCGAGATCGACCTGAAAAACGGGATCTACAAGGCCTATGGCCAGAATCTGGCAATCCAGAGCGGCCAGCTGATTTTCGTCGGCCCACTGACCGATCCGGGATTGGCGGTCAGTGCCGCCCGCACTGTCGATACCACGGTCGTTGGATTGAAGATCGGCGGTACCCTGCATGATCCGAAAACAACCGTGTTTTCCCAGCCGAGCATGCCGGAGTCGGATGCCTTGTCGTTGTTGCTGACGGGGCGAAAATTGAATGACGGCAGTTCGGCGGATGCGTCGGTGCTGCTGAATGCGATCGCTGGGCTCGGTATTTCTAAAGGGGACGATATTGCACGCGAGATCGGTCAGACTTTCGGCCTGGATTCGTTGGGATTGGATACCACCGGCGGAATTTCAGGCACACGACTGACACTGGGTAAGCGGCTCGGCGATAATCTACTGGTGCGTTATGCCGTCGGGGTCACGACAGGCGTCGGCGAAGTGATTACGCACTACAAACTCAATAAACTGTTCGCCATCGAGGTGACGGCTAGCCCGGCAGCGACCGGCGGCGATTTGATCTACCGGATTCATTGATGGCAATTTTATTATTGGCGGGTGTTGGCATATTGGCGCTGCTGTCCTGGTGGCCGGGATGGTGGGTGCAGCAGGTCATGGCCAAGCATCGCGCGCCGGTGGATCGCTATCCCTTTTCGGGGGGGGATCTCGCCCGCTATCTGCTGGATCGTCGGGGGTTGGGCGATATCGCGGTTGAGTTGACCAAAGAGGGCGATCATTACGATCCGCATAGTCGCAGCGTGCGTTTGTCTCCGGACAACTTCAGCGGGCGTTCCCTGACAGCCATTACCGTCGCCGCCCATGAGGTGGGTCATGCATTGCAGCATGCCGAGGGCGATTCGGCGTTTGAGCGGCGGCAGGAAATGGTTGAACGCAGTGCCTGGGCGCAGCGGGTCGCCGGCTGGTTGCTGGTCGCAATTCCCGTGGTGACCGTGTTGGAGAAGCAACCGATGCCTGCCTTGGTCATGTTGGTGGTTGGCGCGCTCACGATGGCGGTGCCCTTGTTGGCGCAGATTTCCAATTTACCGATCGAGATGGATGCCAGCTTCAAGCGTGCCTTACCCATGCTGGAGCAGGGGGGCTG
>JAGXHU010000079.1 GCA_024636015.1 Halothiobacillus sp. | reverse complement strand
AGATGTGTATAAGAGACAGCAGCATTTCACCGTGGTGTCGCATATCGTCCGGACTGCCGCCATAGAAACGACCATTGACGACCGTCGGGCGCTGATGGTGCTCACGATCTCACCCCGCTTCACGCAGGATCTCCTCAGTGGCACCCCGGCGGCCGTCCAGCTCGTGATCGATGGGCGCAATTCGAATACGGCCGCCATCGCCCTGAGCTATGCCAACAGTATCGTCCGGCAATTCAATACCAACTGGGCGTGGGATCATGGGCGCAAGACCGTCCCCTCGACATTGTCGGTGCGCGCCTGGTTTAACCCCAACCTGGAAAGTCGCTGGTTCATCATTCCCGGCATCGTTGGCCTGCTGATGCTGGTGGTCGTCATGGTCGTCACGTCGCTGTCGGTCGCCCGCGAGCGGGAACAAGGCACGTTCGATCAGCTTCTGGTCACGCCCCTGCACCCCTTTGAAATCCTGCTGGGCAAAGCCATTCCCGGACTGGTCATCGGCCTTCTGGAAGCCACGGCCATCATTGTCATGGCCGTCTTCGTCTTTCATATCCCCTTGCACGGGAGCCTGCTGACACTCTATGCCGGGATTGCCCTGTTCCTGCTATCGGCCACCGGCGTCGGCCTGATGATTTCGGCGCTCGCCGCAACGCTGCAGCAGGCCGTGCTCGGCGTCTTCCTGTTCTTGGTGCCAGCCATCATCCTCTCCGGATTTGCCACGCCCATCGCGAACATGCCCCCGCTGGTGCAGGATCTGACACTGATCAATCCGCTACGCTACTTCATGGTGATCCTCCGCAGCGTTTTTCTGGAAGGGAGCACCTACCGGGATTTGATCGATACCTTCTGGCCACTAGCGATCATCGGACTGACGTCGCTGGGCATCGCCGGCTGGCTATTCCGGCACCGGATGAATTGATCACTCAGGATTCAACTCAATAGACCTTCACGGTTCAATTTTTTCCGATCTGATTCAACCACTGATCCAGCTGCCCGGCAAACGCTTTGCGATCGGCCTGGCTCAAGGTCGCCTCCCCCCCGGTGTGTATCCCGCTGGAACGTAAGGTCTCCATGAAATCGCGCATCGTCAATCGGGCACGAATCGTATCCACCGAATACCGCTCACCACGAGGATTGAGGGCATGTCCGCCTTTTTCGATGACCTCTGCCGCGAGCGGGATATCCCCGGTGATGACCAGATCCCCGACCTCAAGACGCTGGACAATCTCGTTATCCGCCACATCAAAACCGGCCGCCACCTGAACAGAGCGTATCCAGCGGGACGGCGGTATGCGCAGGGGCTGATTCGCGACCAGTATGACCATCACCTGCGTCCGCTCAGCCGCCCGAAACAGGATCTCCTTGATCACGCCCGGACAGGCATCCGCATCCACCCATATCTTCATTATTTGTCCCTCATGTGCGGATTTCGTAGGTGTGTATTCGATCGATACCACCGGACGGGAAATAGACGCGAAATAAATAGGCCCCGTCAAAACGGGGCCTGATTCATACCGATGACCGACAGTATTTATTCCATCTGAGCGTTGATCTTGGTCAGGATCACGAAACGATCCTGCGGCAGGATTCCACCATCGACCTGGATATGATCGATATCGATGCGTGTCGTACCATCTTTCAACGGAACCACTTTCAACGTCATATGCAGCTGGAGTTTCTGCTTGGGATCGACCTGCTCGCCGCGCAGCGCCACGTCGGCATACAAGGCCTGTGGGTGCGCGTGCGTTACTTCGATCACGCCATCTTTCTGATCGCTCTTGACCGGATCGAAGCCCAAGCGATCGAGCGCCAGTCCCAAACGATTCCAGACACGCGGATAGGGCTGGCTGACCACGAGATAACGCTCTTTCTTGTCCTGGATATAGAACAATTTGGAACGAGGCGCGAAGCTCGTCGTCATCATGGAGCGGGACTCGGCTTCAGTCTTGCCGGAAAGATAGGCCGTCAGACGAGCCAGCACGTCGGCCGACAAAGTGGGATCCGGCTGAGCATCAGCATATTTGTACGAATCCTTATCATCACCCGGAAACAGGGGCTTGTCCCCTGTGAGCGGCATCTTCTGACTCGTCACAAACACCAGGGTTTGATTCGTGGTTTCACCCTGCTCGATCCGAAGACGAATTTTCTCGATGTTGTCCGGCTTGAAGAACGTGTTCTTGGTGATTTTCAACAGCTTCATCAGGCTGAATCCACTCTGATCTGCCGACTGTGAGCCGGTCCAGTCGGTTTCGATCAGGCCAACACCCGGCTCAATCTTTTTGACGGTATACCCTTCATCCTGGAGAAAACTCTGCAGTTTCGGCCAAACGGTATCCGGATTTGTATCTACGGACAAATACCGGGAATCCGGCCCACCCATTATCTTCACCCCTTCACCACGCACCAGCACACCGCCGCTACCACCCTCACTCTTGCTGGCCTCGGCGGCGCGTGCTGAAGCGATGGCCGGCATCGCCAGCGATGTTTGCGGGTTTGGCACCGTAAATGCCGGCGGCACATCCAGTCGAGCTGCGGGATAATTATCGTTGCCCGAGGAGAAAAACGGGATGCTGGAGCAGCCGGAAAGTGTGGTTGCGCTGAGGATTAACGCGGTCATCAGGCTGAGCTTCGGGCGGACAAGGGGCAAAACACGCTGGATCATTGGGGGGACTCGCAAAGGTTAATCAGATCGGTTGAGTGGGCAACAGGGTAGCTGATACAGCCAACCTGACACTAGCGGCAGATTGTTGCAGAAATACCGGCGGCCTGCATGGCAGCGCACACCTGCGCCTCATATTCCGGCGTCAAACGCAGCAGAGGCAAACGCAGCGTGTGTTCAACCAACCCCATCGCCGCCACAGCCCATTTGACTGGGATTGGATTCGGCTGGCAGAACAATTCCCGGTGCAGGGGCTGGAGTTGCTGATCGAGAGAACGCGCTTCTTCAGCACGCCCCGCCAAAGCCGCGGCCGTCATCCGATGCATTAACGCCGGAGCGACATTGGCCGTGACCGAAATTGTGCCTTGCCCTCCGGAGAGGATGGCTTCACAACTGAGGTTGTCGTCGCCGGTGTACACGGCAAACCCTTCCGGCGCACCTGCGATGAGGGCCTGCAACCGCGGCAGAGAGCCACTGGCTTCTTTGGTGCCGACAATCATGTCGTGGCCACTGAGGCTAAGCGTTGTTTCTGCGCTCATATCAACGCCCGTTCGGCCCGGCACGTTATACAGAATCATCGGCAGCTCGACCGCATCGGCTATGGCGCGGAAGTGCGCAATTAGGCCCGCCTGAGTGGGCCGATTGTAATACGGTGTGACGGACAGATGCGCATCGGCACCCGCATTCTTGGCGGCGCGCGCGAGATAGATCGCCTCCCGCGTATTGTTCGCACCCGTGCCCGCAATCACGGGGATTCGTCCCGCCACGGTGGTCACCGTGGCGCGAATCACAGCCACATGCTCATCAAAATCCAGGGTGGCCGATTCCCCGGTGGTGCCGACAGCCACGATGGCATCGGTTCCTTGCTCGACGTGAAATTCTATCAAGCGTTCCAAACGAGGAAAATCGACCGCACCCTGTGCTGTCATTGGCGTGACCAGCGCCACGAGGCTGCCGGTAATCTGTTGCGTGCTCATAAACCGCCTTTGCGAAGAAATACCTATACGATCCAATCGAGCGCGTCGCCGACAGGTCGACGCAATACGATACCATTTTCGACCTGATTTAACGTGCCATAGTAGCGACAGGGCACGGTGACTGACAAGCCGCACACTTCCAAATCGTCACGTTCAGGCATCATTGGCACGCCCACGTTTCAACAACTCGTCATAGACATCGTTGCGTTTCCTCGATGAGAGGCGCGCAATAACGCGCGCGATCATGCTGGGCGGAGCCTGCTCCGCCAGCAGGGTTTCCAGCAACAGATCAACCGGTATCTGCGCTTCTGACTCATGTTGCTGCTCGGACGTTCCTGCCACCAGGACCACGAACTCCCCGCGCGCTGGGATGACACCCTGCGCCAGGGCATCGTTCAGCGACTCCAACGTTCCGGAATCAAGCGACTCGAATCGCTTGGTCAATTCACGCGCAAGAACTGCTTCGCGTGCACCGCCCAAAACGTCCTTGAGGGATGAAACCATCGCCTGAATACGATGGGGCGCTTCATAAAAAACAAGCGTCGATGTACCCGTAGCCAAAGCCTGAAGTCGGGATTCACGGGCACGGGTTTTAGCCGGCAGGAAACCTTCGAACCAGAAATGCGTGCTATCCAAACCTGAGGCCGACAGCGCAGCAATAGCCGCACAGGCGCCCGGAATCGGGCTGACACGGTGGCCTTGAGCCTTGAGCGTACGGACCAACAAGCTCCCGGGGTCGCTGATGGCGGGTGTTCCCGCATCACTAACGAGCGCTATGGATTCACCCGCAGACAAACGAATGCCGATCTCCGCCGAGCGCATGGCTTCGTTGTGTTCGTGCAGGGAAAATACACGATTACGCACCCCGAAATGATCAAGCAACTTGCGCACATGCCGGGTATCCTCACAAGCAATGGCATCCACCCCCCTGAGCACGGCGATGGCGCGTTCCGTCATGTCCGCGAGATTCCCGATCGGCGTCGCGACCAGATACACTACACCGGGCTCCACCCAACGACTGGCCACCTGGGCCGACTCATCGCCAGGGGAATACAGATCGTCCTCGGCCGAGATCCCGCCCGCACCGGAGGCGTCCCCCGATTCGTATTGATCGGACGCTCGGTCTGAATGGGGCAAGGCAACAACAGCGGGGATTTCAGGAATAGACATTTCTTGATACTCGAAATTTTTTTAATCATCATAGCGCTTGCTGCTTCCGGCAAACGACTTTAAAAGCGAGACCTCGATATCCATGGACCGATTCCAGTCGCTTCGAACCTTGTTGGTGGCCTATGCACGACTTATTCTCCTGAGCATGGATCCGCATCAGGGGCGAGTACACCAAAATTCAAAATACCTTGGCCTGCCAATCGTTCTGTGCACGGTCCTCCTGGTGGGCTGCGCCCAGGGGCCCGGCGGACCCGGCACACAGGGCGGCTCAGCACCTTCAGCGGCCGAAACCCAATTAAACAAGGCGATGGCCAGCCAGGATCCCAAACAGATTGCCCAGGCACAAATGAAACTGGCCGCCCATCTGTCGGGAACACAACGTGCCGACCTGCAGATGCAAGCCGTTGAAACCGCCGTCGATGCCGCCGACTTCACACTTGCAAACAACCTACTGGCACAGGCCGATACGCGGGCGCTATGGCCAGCTCAGGCGCCGCACCGTGCGCAACTGCTAGCTGGATTCGCCCAGTGGCAACAGGGACAATCCGAGCAGGCTCTTTCCACCGTCAACAACCTGCCCCTTCCACTGACACCCAGTGAAGCCCAGCGCCGTCTTTTCCTTATGGCCGTGATCGACGAAGCCTCGAGTCATCTCATTGAGGCCGCTCGCCAACGCGCCGCCTTAGACAGCATGTTGACCGGCCCCGATGCAGATACAAATCGGGCCACCTTGTGGAACGATCTGAGCGGCGTATCGATCGATGAGATTGCCAAAACAATCAAAACAACCAGCAACCCCGTTTTTGCCGACTGGTTGGGCCTGGCACTGGTTTACCGCTCACGCCCCGGCGAGCTGCAATCCTGGATACAGAATCATCCCAATCACCCTGCCGTCACCTCGGGGTTTGCCACTATGTTGCTTGGCAACGCAAGGAGCATGTCCATTCCCGCCCCCACCGGTACCGGCCCGATCATTGTGCTCCTCCCATTGACTGGAGAGTATCAGGCCATTGCTAAGTCCATCAGTGACGGCATCAACTTTGCCCATGATCGTCTTGGCCTGGCGTCCGGACGAAACATCCAAATCATGGACAGCGGCACGACGCTTGCAGCTTTTGCTCAGGCGCTGACCACCGCACTGGCTGCCCAGCCATCGGTCATCATCGGGCCACTGCTCAAGGGACAGATCCCGGCACTGAGCAATATTCCCGCGAATGCCCCACCGATCATCGCCTTGAACACGCCCAACGATGATGTTGCGTTACCACCCGGCATCATCAGCTACTCGCTGTCACCCGATGTGGATGCGCGTGCCACGGCCGACCAGATGATCAAGGACCACAAGATGACGGCGCTGGTATTCGCGGCCGACAACGGATTGGGACACCGCATCAGTGATGCCTTTACCCGCGAATACACCCTGCTGGGCGGCCAGATTCTGGATAGTGCTTACTATGACCCGACCGCGACGGATTTCTCCAGACAGCTGCGCGCGCTCCTCCAGGTACACGCCTCGTCGAAGGGCGTCTTTCAACCCAAGATCCAAACGGATGCCCAAGGTATTTTCCTCGGCGCGACCAGTCAGCAATCACGCATGATCGTGCCGCAGCTGGATTATTTTGGCGCCGATCAACTGCCCCGATACGGTGTGGGCATGATCTACAACGGAACACCCAACCCCCTCGCCGATCAGGACAAGAACGGACTCGTCATTCCGGTGGAGCCGCTCTTGCTGGCAGCCAACGTCGGACCAAACGACCCCATGCTCGGAACATATGAGCGTGCCAACCTGTCCCAGCTCCCTCGGCTGTTCGGCTTCGGTTCAGATGCCTTGCTGATTGCCAGTGACCTCAAGGATCTGTTGGCACACCAGAGCATCAACGGCCTAACTGGAACCCTGAGTCTGTCACTGACCGGTGAAATCGATCGAAAACCCGTCTGGGCTCAATTCAAGCGAGGGCTACTACAGCCTTTGGTGGGTACGGACACGCGCGATCTACCCAGTACCATTCTGAGCCCCGCACCGAGTGATTCATCCGCACCAACGCAGCCACAACACTCCCAAACACCAGGGGATCAGTCCCCGCCGAACAGCCAACAATCCCCGATGCCTGCGGCCTCGGTCCCGACATTCACGGATGGGGGGGGGCTTGCTCCTGCGCCCGTGGCTCATTGAACGGGTACGGGCTCTGTTTGCCCGTGCACCCATCGTGGACATAAAAGACGCTGCACGTGACAGCACCCTGACGCGGGGACATCATGGGGAAACGCTTGCCGCTGAGTATTTATCCCGCCAGGGATTGAAGCTTCTCGACCGGAATGTCCGAGCCGGACGGGGCGAGATCGATCTCGTCATGCTAGCGGGCACAACCCTGGTGTTTGTCGAGGTACGCGCCAGGAAGTCAGAGGCGCCGGTTTCTGCGGTAGAAAGCATTTCGCGGAGCAAGCGGCTCAAGGTCATCGAAACGGCGGAACGACTCCTGCAGACGCGCGCCGAATGGCAGAATCGCCCCTGTCGCTTCGACGTCGTTGCGGTTCGCACGGCATCTGGCATGCAGCCGGATCATATCGACTGGATCAAGGATGCCTTTCAGGCCGGCCAGGACTGAGCCGCCCGCCGACGGCACCTAGTGGTTGATGTATTGCGCCAATGGACGCGTACCGCGCACAGAACCGGGCCGCTGCCACAAAGGCTTTACCCCAAAATATCAAGCTGTTCACGATCCGGAGAAACCTGCGTTGAAATACCTTATACCCCCTTATCAGCCCCGCGTGTCCCACGCATGAGTTCCATGCTCACCCTCGTGCAGAATCGCCTGCAGCAAACCCTGCAGCAACTCGATCTCGTCCTCGCGCCGCAGGTCGAACCCCTGCTTCAGGCCGCAGGCGCCATGTTGCACACGGTCCTGAATGGTCAGAAAATCCTGGTCTGTGGTGCACGCGAGCGTTCCCAGCTGGCCGCCCATTTCGCCCGTCTGATGGTCGGCCAGTTCGAGCACGAACGGCCGGGACTACCCGTCATTTCCCTGCAGGAATTTCCAGGGGGGCATGAGCCATACGCCAAGTCAATTCGTGCATTAGGTGCTCATAATGATGTGCTGTTCGCCATCGCACGGCACGATGCCGATGGGTTGGAGCCTGCCCTGAAGGCCGCGCGCGAACGCGATATGCTCGTCGTGCTGCTGACCAGCGGCAATACCGAACAGCTCATGGCCAACATGAGCACTCACGACAGCCTGCTCTGTCTCGAATCCAATGCCGAAGGCATCGTTCATGAAGCACAGCTGATCCTGATTCACACCCTATGTGATTTGATCGACCGGCAATTACTGGGAATTGCGGAATGACTATTCAGGGCGACGTTCCCGGTAGTCTGCCCCAGTCCTACGCATCCCTGGGCGCCCTGTTTGCCGAAATGAGTGAATTCCTGCCTGCCGATCGAATCAGTCGTGAAGCCGGCACCTGCTGGGCATACGGCATGGACAACAGCCGTCTGCATCACCCCGCAGACATCGTCGCGTTCCCGCTGGACCATGACGAGGTACAAAGGGTGGTGCGTTGCGCACGCCGCCATAGCGTACCGATCACGACCCGAGGTCGTGGCACCGGCACGGCAGGCGGTAGCGTGCCCCTACAAGGCGGCGTCGTGGTCGTGATGGACCGGATGAATCAGGTGCTGGAGTTTCGTCCTGAAGACCGTCTAATCCGGGTACAGACTGGGATCATCAATGCCGATGTACAACGCATCGTCTCGGCAGCGGGCTTCTTCTGGCCGCCGGACCCAACCAGCAATGCGCTATGCACGGTGGGGGGCAATCTCGGCTGCAATGCCGCCGGGCCCCATGCGGTGAAGTACGGCACGACTCGGGAAAATGTTCTGGGTTTAAAAGCGGTCGCCGGCACAGGGGCCACAGTCATCGCAGGCACTGAAACCACCAAGGGAGTGGTCGGTTACGACCTCACTCGTCTACTGATCGGCGCCGAGGGCACCCTGGGCATCATTACCGAAGCCACCCTAAAACTTACCCCGTTACCCGATGCCCGCTGTCTGATCCGGGCCTTTTATCCGAACATGCATGCGGCATCCCAAGCGGTATCGCGGCTGATGAACCAGCCCGCCACACCTGCCGCGATCGAATTCATCGATGGCAATGCCTTGAATCTGATGCGCAGCCACTCGACGAATCCGGATGCCCTCGCCATTCCTGAATCGGCCGGGGCGCTGCTCATGATCGAAGTGGACGGCATGAGCGAGTCGCTGGCCAATCAAACGGACCTGATCCAAGCCGCGGCCCGAGGGGATACAGACGAACAGGCGGCACTGATCAGTCTGGAAATCGCCCGAACACCCCAGGAAATGGCCCTGCTCTGGTCGGCCCGCAAGGCGTTATCGCCTACGCTCCGCCTCGTCGCGCCAAAAAAGATCAATGAGGATGTTGTCGTACCCGTCTCGCGGGTTCCGCTGCTGATCACCGCACTCGACGAGATCGCGCTGCGTCATTCGGTGAAAATTGTCAATTTCGGCCACGCAGGCAATGGCAACATTCACGTGAACCTGCTGATCGACCCGGATGATCCGGCACAAAGTGCCGCAGCCGACGACGCCCTGGCGGAAGTGTTTTCAACGGTCTTGGCGCTCAAGGGCACGCTTTCCGGTGAGCATGGCATTGGTGCGGTCAAACGGGAATACATTCGCGATGAAATCGCACCCGAGACCCTGCTGCTGATGCATGGCATCAAGCACGTCTTCGATCCGGACGGCATCATGAATCCCGGGAAGAAAATACCCGATGCCATTGCCCCCCCCGCCAAACCCGGGAAATCGAAATAACCTGGATACCAGAAATCCCATACCAAATTGATCGGATACCTGAACAACTTTCCCGATATGTCGTATCCTGCGTATTGAACTCAAATCAGTCGTCACTCTATCCATGACCACCATCGCCATACTTACTATCATCGGCTATCTCACCGCAGCATTACTTCTGTGGTTGAGCGGGAGCCAAACGGATGCACCGTCACGCTACCGGCTGCCGGCCTTCAGTACCGCCTCGCTGGCGATGATCGCCAATGCCGTATTGATTTATCAGAACGCCTATCTCGAGCATGTGATGGGCCTGAACATGAGTGTGTTCAATGCCTTGTCCGCCATCTTCTGGCTGTCATCGTTGATTACCCTCATCACCAGCCTGCGTAGTCCGGTCGAAAACATCCTGCTCGTACTGCTCCCACTGACGGCCGTTTCCGTCCTCCTGGCACAGTTTTTCCCGGATCACAGTCTCGTGGTGCATGCGCGCAATCCGGCCCTGGATGCCCATATCTTCATTTCCCTCGTCGCCTATGCGCTTATCACGCTGGGCGCAGTGCAGGCTTTGATGCTGGCTTGGCAACATCGCGCCCTGCACGACCGACACCCCTCAGGACTGGTCAGCCGTCTGCCGCCCATGGAGTCGGTCGAGCAACTGATGTTCCGGTTCATCACCGTCGGTTTCATTCTACTGACGCTGGCACTGGCAACAGGGTTTCTGTTTGTCGACAATATCTTCGCGCAGCATCTGGTACACAAGACCGTGCTGTCAGTGATCAGCTGGGTAATTTTCTTTGGATTGCTGATGGGGCGTCATTTTGCCGGATGGCGGGGCAAGACTGCCGTGTATTGGACGCTGGCAGGGTTCAGCGCACTGATCCTGGCTTATTTTGGCACCAAAATCGCACTGGAATGGGTCTTTCACGTTCGCTAGCGGGCGGGGTCATGACCCAACCTCGATGATCAACTACCGCGCAAATGTTCGACCAAGTCGAAACCATCAATCTTGAAGGCCTTGCCAAATCCGTTCACAAGCCGACCTGAGCCCGGTGCGATGCGATGTAAGTGGAAAT
>JAGXHU010000078.1 GCA_024636015.1 Halothiobacillus sp. | reverse complement strand
TCCGATCATGATTTCGGTAAAAATGTTATTCCACGTGTGATCAAACATTATCAGGTATTTGCCTATCCATTTCGTGAATCCGGAAACCAGGCCTACTGGCGTGATGTGGGGACGATCGACTCTTACTGGGCGGCTAATCTTGAATTGATCGGGGTGACCCCAGATCTCAATTTATACGATACTGAATGGCCAATTTGGACGCATCAGGAGCAGTTGCCGCCGGCCAAATTCGTGTTTGACGAAGATGGGCGCCGGGGTATGGCCGTGGATTCCATGGTGTCCGGTGGTTGTATTATCTCGGGCGCAGTCGTCCGTCATTCATTATTGTTTTCGAATGTGGTTGTGCATGAGCAGGCTTCCGTTTCCGATTCGGTGATCCTGCCCAATGTCGTGATTGGTGAGCGGGCACGGATTAAGAAAGCAGTTATCGACAAAGGATGCATCATCCCTGAAGATATGGAAATCGGTTTCGATCCGATTGCCGACAAGGCGCGTTTCGAGGTTAGTCCGAACGGTGTTGTACTGGTGACCCCAGACATGATTGGACAACAATTGCATATGGTGCGATGAATGAAGCGTAAAAAACTCCCTGTCGTTCTTTGCTGGCATATGCACCAGCCCGAGTACCGAGATCCCCGCGACAAGGTCTATCAGCAACCCTGGACCTATCTGCATGCCATCAAGGATTATGTCGACATGGTCGCGCATCTGGAGCGATATCCCGATGCGCGGGCGGTGGTTAATTTCGTGCCTATCCTGTTGGAGCAATTGGACGATTACGCCAAACAGGTTGACGCTTATGCAGTCAGCCAGAAAATCGAACAGGTTCGTGATCCACTGCTGCAATCTTTGGTTCAACCCTCTGCACTGACGGATCCTGCATCGCGCATGCATGTCGTGCGTGCGTTGATGCGCGCCAACGAATCGCGCCTGATTCGCCGTTTCGAACCGTTCAACGACTTGATCGATCTTGCCCGGTCCATTTCCGCCACGACCACAGACGGCCGCTACCTAAGCGATGCGTTCATCGGGGATCTCTCCGTGTGGTATCACCTCGCGTGGATGGGGGAAACTGTCCGTCAAAACAATCCACTGGTTCAGCAGTTGATGATCAAGGCCACAAATTTTGATGACCAGGATCGCTTGCAACTGTTTCTGCTGATCGGTTCTTTAATATCCGGGATATTTCCCCGTTATCGTGCGTTGGCGGAGCAGGGGCGCGTCGAACTGTCGATGACACCTTATGCACATCCAATCATGCCGTTGCTGCTCGATATGGAGGCCGGTAAACAGGCCTGTCCACATGATCCTCAGCCCCAGCATGTTTCCTATCCCGATGGGCCGGAGCGCGTGCAGTGGCATTTGTCCCATGGTTTGGATGTTTTTCAGCGCTATTTTGGCATTCGTCCCAGTGGCTGCTGGCCGTCCGAGGGGGCTATCTCCGAACCCACCGTGCAAGCCTTGGCGCACGCGGGATTCAGTTGGTTAGCCAGTGGTGACCAGGTTCTGGCGAATTCACGCGCTCGGATCGGTCATGTTGATAACACCTGCCGCCACCATGTGTGGCAATTCGATCACCTGTCCCCTGCCATTTTCTTTCGCGACGACGGCCTTTCCGATCTAATCGGTTTCGATTACCAGAACTGGCATGCCGATGATGCCGTCACGAATTTTATTAGCCACCTCGAAAGTATTCATACCACTTGTGACAGTGAGGATGCGGTGGTGTCAATTATCCTGGATGGCGAGAATGCCTGGGAGTTCTATCCGGATAACGGGTTCTGGTTCCTTGATACCTTGTACAAACGGCTCAGCAACCACCCCACCCTTGAATTGACGACGTTCTCGAAAGTCGTGGAACAAAGTCTGAAACGCCGGAGTCTTAAGCATCTGGTCGCAGGCAGTTGGGTGCACGGCAATCTGGCGACTTGGGTTGGCAGCCCCGCGAAGAATCGCGCCTGGGATATGTTGATCGATGCGCGTATTGCCTTTAAGAAGGCGTGTGAGGCGGGGCGTTGGGATAGTGAAACACTGGCGGCGAATCTCCAGCAACTCGCGATCTGCGAGGGATCTGACTGGTTCTGGTGGTTTGGTGATTACAACCCGGGCGACGCTGTTCGGGATTTTGACCAACTCTATCGTTTGCAACTCTCTCGACTCTACGAGCTGATTGGCCAGTCTGCGCCACACAACCTTTCTGAGCCTTTGTGCATTGGTGCGCACGAAAGTGATGCAACGGTTGAGGCGGGTGGTGTCATGCGGCGAGGTCAATGAATATTTTCCGTAAGGTGTCACCGCCTCCGGTGCCAAAGAAAGAAATGCCCTGTGTCCAACGCCGCGCCGGTGTACTGGCCCCCATATTCAGTCTGCCGTGCGGTGATTTTGGTGATTCGGCCTTTGCATTCATCGATTTCCTCGTACGTAGCGACACCACAATCTGGCAGGTGCTGCCGCTGAGCCCGCCACTCATGGATGGCTCCCCGTATCAGTGTGCTTCCTCTTTTGCGATCAATCCCGCAT
This sequence comes from Halothiobacillus sp., assembly GCA_024636015.1. Classification (GTDB taxonomy): domain Bacteria; phylum Pseudomonadota; class Gammaproteobacteria; order Halothiobacillales; family Halothiobacillaceae; genus Halothiobacillus. The sequence goes on along the minus strand of JAGXHU010000078.1, from coordinate 37,123 downwards.
TTCTCTCGCATGATCGCTTGCTTGGTGATTTGGGATTTGCCGCGCGGGCGAGTCTCGAAGACCGCCTCAAGGGTCGGCATCTGAAACGCGACGTAAAATCTGCGCTCAAGCAGTTTCAGGAAAAGGAGCGACACTGGCTGCCGGATTATGCGCTGTTTATGGCCATCAAGGAGCAGATGGGTGGTGGTTCCTGGATGACTTGGCCTCCCTCGCTGCGCGATCGGGACTCAAGAGCGCTGGAGACCTTTTCCAAGGTTCATGATGACCTGATTCAGGACATCGTGTTTGAACAGTTCCTCCTGGATCGGCAATGGCTGGAAATCGTGCGGGCTGCTCATCAGCAGGGAGTCCTGCTGTATGGGGATCTCCCCATTTTTGTTGCCGGTGACTCGGCGGATGTGTGGGCCAACCGCGATCAATTTCTGCTCGACCCTGCAGGGCAGCCCACGGTCGTCGCGGGGGTGCCGCCGGATTATTTTTCTGCAACCGGGCAGCGGTGGGGCAATCCGCTCTTCGACTGGCCGAAAATGGAGGCCGATGGGTTTTCTTGGTGGCGAGCCCGACTCAAACGTCAGGTCGATTTATTCGATTGGGTGCGCATCGATCACTTTCGCGGGCTGGCGGCCTATTGGTCGATTCCGGCGGAATGCGACACGGCGATGGAAGGCCAGTGGGTGCCCGCACCCGGCGCGGCATTACTCGCAGCCTTGCGGGAAGACATGGATGGGCGCTTGCCTGTGATTGCCGAAGATCTGGGGGTGATCACCGAGGATGTGACGCAATTACGCAAGGATTTCGGCTTGCCAGGCATGAAGATTCTGCAATTTGCATTCGATAGCGATGATGAGAATCCCTATCTCCCGGCGAATCATGAGGTCGACTCGGTTGTCTGTACGGGGACACATGACAATGACACCACATTGGGATGGTGGTTGAGCCTGGATGCGTCGGCACAGGTCCGTGTCCGGGAAGTCCTGCACGAACTGGGTCTGTCGGATGAGGAACGGATGCCGGATGCGCTGATTCGGGCTGCCTATATGTCCATCGCACAACTGGTGGTGATTCCCATTGCCGACTGGTTGGGCTGCGATTCTTCGGGGCGGATCAACACACCGGGGACGGCGACGGGCAACTGGATCTGGCAATTTTCGTCATCCGATCTCACTGACGAACTGGCGGTACGCATGGCAGCACTCGGCGAGGAGAACCGCCGCTAGACGTTGCACACAATTCTTGGGAAGTGACTGGAGCGTTGTTGCGACGGTGGATACGCACCCAATGTGCCCGCGTCGCTCTGACGGTACCGTAGAGGGCGCCCCCTGAATCTAGCCTGTGTTGCGCATCCCGGCCGCAATGGCATTGATTGAACGCAGGAGTGAGGGTAGCCATTTCTGCCGATCCGCTTCCGGCTCGCTTTCATCCCGATACCGCCGCAACAGAACAATCTGAATGTGGTTCAGTACATCCAGATACGGATTTCGGCGCATCATGGAGGTGCCGATGTATTCGTCGATCTCGACGAGTGATTCGGCTTCTGCCACCTTGAGCAATTCATCCAGCGTGCGGAAATATTCTTCGCGAATCATGCCATACACGACGCGGGCCTGTTCCTGATCGGTTACGAGGCTGGCATATTCGCCGGCAATCGTCATCTCGCCCTTGGTCAGGGAGAGCTGGGTATTGCGGAGCATGCTGTGAAAGAATGGCCAGTGTTTGAACAGCTGGTTCAACATTTCCGGCTGATCACTATGATTGATGCGCCACGCCTGCAAGGCCGAGCCGATTCCATACCAGGCGGGTAGTGTGTGTCGGGATTCCGACCAGCCGAATACCCAGGGAATGGCGCGGACGGATGCTTTGGAAAGATCCCCGACCTTGCGGGACGCCGGGCGCGAACCAATGTTCAGCAGGCCCAGTTCCCGAACAGGGGTGGCTTCAAAGAAGTAGTTGAAGAAGAAGGGGGTCTCGTCGGTCAGTTTGCGGTAGGCCTTTTCCCCGTACTGGGCGAGTTCTGCGACAACCTGCTCGTGCTCTGCCGGGGCAGGCTCGGTGGGCAAGACCAGATGTGCGGAAGCCTTCATCAGGCCCGTGGCGCCCATGGTGATTTCGTAGATCGCGGTCTCAGTATTACTGTACTTGGACGAGAGTACCTCACCCTGTTCCGTGAATTTGATTTGGCCTTCCACGGTGCCGGAGGGCAGGGACAGAATCGATTCATGTGTCGGACCACCTCCACGAGCTACGGTGCCGCCCCGACCATGGAATAGGCGGCATTCGATGCCATTTTTCTGGGTGATGCTCAACACGCGCTTCTGGGCGTTATACAGACTCCAGATTGAGGCGAGCGAGCCGCCGTCCTTGCAGGAGTCCGAATAGCCGAGCATGGCTTCCTGCAGATCACCGGAGACACGCAACAGCTCCCGGTAGACGGGGTTGTCAAACAGCGTGCCGAGCACGTCCTCAATCTGCTGGAGATCTTCGATGGTTTCGAACAGCGGTGAAATCTGAATATCGCAGAACCACTGATTCTTGTGCTTGCCGACCAGGCCAGCCAACTGGGCCAGGAACATGACTTCCATCACATGGCTGGCATCGTGAGTCATGGAGATGACATAGGTGCCGAAACAGTCACGACTGATGCTGTCAGTCAGTTCGCGCTTGGTCTTGAATACGGTCAGTGTTTCCGCCGCTTCTTCCGGCAGGGCGGCCATGTCGATGGCCTTGTGCTTGCCCTTGCTGATCAGGCTGGTCAGCGTCGCCATCCGTTCGGTTTCGCTTTGGCCATCGTAATCGATCTTGGGTTGGATCTGCTTGAGGATTTCGATTACGGTTTGAGTGTGCCGGGTGGATTCCTGCCGGATATCCAGTTGGAATAGGTGCCAGCCGAAGGTCTCGGCCAGACGGATGACATCCTTGATGTCGCCGTCGGCCAGTAGCTGGTCGCCGGTGGCAATCAGGGTGTCGCGAATCCGGTACAGATCGGCCAGGAACTGGTCTTTGTTGGCATAGGCTTCCGGTGCCAGCGGGATCGCGGCTTTGTTCAGTTGTGCGCGCACATAGGCGAGGTTGTGTTGCAGGCGTTGGGCGATGATCCTGAGCTTGAGGCGATAAGGTTCTTCGGTAAAAAAGATATCCCCAGCGTTTTCTGGAGCGCCCAGTTTGAGATCCAACGCATCCTGTTCGAGCCCCAGAGCCACCATGTTGATTTCCGGGCACAAACGGCTTGAGTGAGTAAGCACTCGGTCCATGGCGGAGAGTCGCTCCAGATATTCTTCCAGAATGGTTTGTGTTGCCGAGCACACGGCGAAGGTGGTGACCTCGTGCGTGACATAGGGGTTGCCATCCCGGTCGCCGCCGATCCATGAACCGAAACGGAACATGCTCGGAACGGTCACCGGTGTTTGCGGGTATTTTTCGTTGAAGTTGACGTCCACGGCGCGTTCGAGATATCGATAGGCCAGGGGGACGGCATCGAAAATCGAGGTGCGGAAGTAATAGAGGCCCAGGCGGATTTCGTCATGCACCTCTGGTCGCGTGGTGCGGACTTCATTTGTCTTGAGCAGCGAGAGAATCACGGCTTTGACCTGGAGGTGGATCCGATCGCGCTCGATGCCGAGTACGTCGGGACGATCCATATCGGCACACAGCAGGAAAATTCGTCGCTGCAGATCCATCACGGTCCGGCGTTTTGCCTCCGTGGGATGTGCGGTAAACACCGGCATGTAGATCAATCGGTCCAGCAGGGTTTGTAACTGCTCCGGCGTCATTTTCTGCTTCGAGAATTCGCGTATGGTGTCATAGAACGATCCGGGCCACAGGCGTAAGCCAAGACGCACCTGCTTGCGACGGCATTGGTGCATGTAGTCTTCTTCAGCGATATTGACCAGGCTGAAATACAAACCATAGGCCCGCACGACGAAGTTCAGGGTGTCTGGGTCCAGTGTGCGGATTAGGGTCATCAGGCGCGCATGAAGCTTCGGATTATGTTTTTGCCGTAACCGGATGAAGCCGCGCCGCAGGGTTTCAACCGTATCGAAGATATGTTCGCCCGTCTGTTCTTTCAGTACCTCACCCAACAAGTTACCAAACAGGCGAACCCGGGCACGGAGAATTTTATCGTTATTTTTGGCTTGTTTTTTCATGACGGCACTCAAATAAGAACAGGCGATGATTCGGAGCAGTGGTTAGCGCTTAAAACCATACCAGTGGCGCTAGGATGACGAGGTTTGTCATCAAGCGGTAGGCGTTTGTAGCTCAGTATAGCGGTTCAGGCGTGCTTTCCGGCAGTGTTTTGCCCCCGTAAGGCCAAGAAATCGAATCTGGTATGCAAATAGTTCTGCACAATGTGTGGTTTCGATTAACCTTTAAGTGAAGACATTGAAAAATGTTCAACCCCGCTGAATCGAAGGTTAGGAATGCCGGATGAATTCATGTCTCCGGACCGGAAAGCATTCGGGGTGTAAAGCATTCGTTGCAAAGAGTTCTCGGCCTGATGTCGTGTGCGCTGGGCTTTCTCTGCCATACCAGTAAATCTAGGAGTCACTTATGCAATTGGGTATCTATGGTTTGGGCCGCATGGGGGCCAATATGGCACGTCGTCTGTCACGAGGTGGGATTGACGTGGTGGCACATAATCGAAGTGCGGGGCCTATCGACGAACTCGTCGCCGAGGAGTCCCGCATCACGGCGGCCTACGACCTTGAACAGTTCATTGCCGCCTTGCCCCTGCCGCGTATCGTTTGGTTGATGTTGCCGGCGGGTGACATTACCGGGCAGGCGATCGAACAAATTCTGCCCATGCTGTCGGCCGGAGATTTATTGATCGATGGTGGGAACAGTTTTTATCAGGACACGATGGCCCGCGCCGCCAAGGTGCAGCAATCCGAAGTCTATTACATGGATGTCGGCACCTCGGGGGGCGTCTGGGGTCTGAATAACGGCTACAGCCTGATGGTCGGTGGTTCGAAGGAAGCCTTTGCCTTGATTGAACCGGCGATTCGGGTGCTGGCACCGTCTGCAGATCACGGTTGGGGGCACGTTGGACCCGTCGGCTCCGGCCACTATGTCAAGATGGTTCACAATGGGATCGAGTACGGCATGATGCAAGCCCTCGCTGAGGGTTTGGCCGTGCTGCGTGCCAAGAAGGCATTCGACCTCGATCTGGCACAGATCACCGAGCTGTGGCGTGATGGTTCCGTCGTGCAAAGCTGGCTGTTGGATTTGACCGCCGAGGCGCTGGCCGCGCAAGGCCAGAGTCTGGAGCACATCGCACCGGTGGTGGCGGATTCGGGGGAGGGGCGCTGGACGGCCAAGGAGGCGATCGATCTTGGTGTGTCCGCACCCGTGATGACCCTGGCGTTGCAGATGCGTTTTGCCAGCCAGGACGCCGAGGGGTACGGAAATCGTTTGTTGTCTTTGATGCGCAATGCCTTCGGTGGTCATGCCATTACGCGGAAGTGATTGGTCGTAGGCTGATTTGGTATCGCTATACCGTTCCCACCGGTTGGGTACGGACACAAGGAGTTTGAAGAATGTCTCAAGCCAAGACTTCGGCAAAACACAGCCCATCCCGTCATGAAGCGGTCACTATCGTCATTTTTGGCGCCACGGGTAATCTGGCGCATCAGAAACTGATTCCGGCGCTCTATCAACTGGAACAGGCCGGCGAGCTGGCCGCAGGTACCCGAGTTATCGGTTTCGGGCGCCGCGACTGGACGGATGAGCAGTGGCGCGATGAAGTGCATGTGCTGCTTAGTGACGACGAACAGGCCGACAATCCGGTGCTCGATCGTTTATTGCAGCGGCTGTTTTTCCAGAATGGCGATTATGAAACCGCGCAATCGTTTAATTATCTGGCTGATCGACTCGCCACGGCGGAATTTCCGGACGGCGTGATGTTCTATTTTGCCGTTCCGCCCGAGGCCTTCGGCCCGATTTGTCAGCATCTGGCGGCTGCAAACCTGGTGGATCAGTCGCGGGGATGCCGCCGTCTGGTGATTGAAAAACCCTTCGGGCACGATATTGAAAGCGCACATGCCCTCGATTCTCTGTTGCATCGTCACTTTTCCGAGCAGCAGATTTACCGGATCGATCACTATCTGGGTAAGGGAACCGTGCAGAACATTATGGTGATGCGGTTTGCGAACCTATTGCTCGAACCGCTCTGGAATCGAAATTACATCGATCATATCCAGATTTCCCATGCTGAAACGCTGGGTATCGGCTCTCGCGCCGGCTATTACGAATCGGCGGGCGCTCTGAGAGATATGGTTCAGAGCCATCTGATGCAGATGCTGGCTCTGATCGCCATGGAGCCGCCGCCGTCCATGGATGCCGAGGCGGTTCGGGATGAAAAGGTCAAGGTGCTGCGCAGTATCCGCCTGATTCCGCATCGGGCTGTTCATGCCCAGTCCTTCCGCGCGCAATATCAGCGTGGTGTGGTGAGTGGAGAAAACGAGATCGGCTATCTTGATGAGGTCGGTGTTGCCGACAATTCGATTACCGAAACCTATGCGGCGGTCAAACTCTACATCGACAATTGGCGATGGCGTGGGGTGCCGTTCTACTTGCGGACGGGCAAGCGCATGTCGCAAACCCATTCCCAGATCTCGGTCCGGTTTCGGGACCCGCCGCAGCAGCTGTTTCGTGAAACCGCGATTACGAAAACCGAACCCAACTGGTTGCTGATCGGTATTCAGCCGCAAGAAAACGTGCGCTTTGAATTGCAGATCAAGACCGATGGTCTGGAAATGCGTACCCGGACGGTACAGATGGACGCCAGTTATACGACGCCGGAACGGGTCAAACTGGATGCCTACGCCGCACTCTTGCTCGATGTGATGCGAGGTGATCAAACCCTGTTTCTACGCTACGATGAAGTGGCCTGGGCCTGGCGGGTCGTGGATCCGATTCTGAAGACCTGGTCGATCGAGCGAGACTATATTCACAGCTATGCGGCCGGCAGTTGGGGCCCCACTGAGGCAGATCGGCTTTTTGATGACGACAGCCACCAGTGGCGTAATGATATGAGTATTTCATAGGCGGCCCTGGCATTGTCCGGGTCGGTTTCGAGTTTTGGTAGCAATTACACATAGCACACAGGGAGTCGTTTTCATGAGTCAATTGATTCAATCAGCAGCCTGGCAGGCCCTGGAGACTCACGCCCAGACCCAGAAACGGATTCATTTGGCCGATTTGTTCGACGGCAATCCAGGGCGCGCGCAGGCGTTTGTCTCCTCGGTGGCCGGCTTGCACGTGGATTACAGTAAACAGCGAATCACGCCGGAAACGCTGAAATTGCTTCGACAGTTGGCTAACGACCAAGATGTACTCACCCGACGCGATGCCATGTTCGAGGGTGCGCGAATCAATACCACGGAAAATCGTGCGGTGTTGCATGTGGCACTGCGCAATCGGGGGAATCGCCCCATCCTTGCCGATGGAAAGGATGTGATGCCGGAAATCAATGATGTCCTGAGACGGATGCGCCGATTTACCGACGCGGTTCACGAGGGACGTTGGCTGGGTTGCAGCGGGGAGCGGATCACCGATGTGGTTAATATCGGGATCGGTGGTTCCGACCTCGGGCCCCGCATGATTTGCCATGCGTTGGCCTCGCACGCCCAGTACGATATGCGTGCACATTTTATTGCCAATATCGCCCCCAGTGAGATTGCCAACTTGTTGAAAACACTCGATCCGGCCCGAACTCTGTTTGTGGTGGCATCTAAAACATTTACGACACAGGAAACGCTGACCAACGCCCATACTGCGCGGCGTTGGCTTTTGGATTTTGCCGGGGATGAAACGGCGGTGGCTAAGCATTTTGTTGCCGTCTCCACGAATCGAGCCGAGGTTGAGGCCTTTGGGATTGATGCCGAGCATATGTTTGGCTTTTGGGACTGGGTTGGCGGCCGCTACTCTCTGTGGTCGGCTATTGGCTTGCCGATCGCCCTATATATCGGCATGGATGGCTTTGAGCGTTTGCTCGAAGGTGCTCATGCCATGGATGAGCACTTCCGTACGGCACCGGCGGCAGAGAATTTGCCCCTGACGCTCGGCTTGATTGATGTGTGGAATAGCAATTTTCTGGGGGCCGAGACGCTGGCCGTGTTGCCGTATGGGACCCGGCTAGGCCGGCTGCCGGCTTACTTGCAGCAGGCGAGTATGGAGTCGAACGGTAAATCGGTCGACCTAGATGGCCATCGTGTGGATTATGTAACCGGCCCGGTTGTCTGGGGTGGGCCGGGTACCAATGGCCAACACGCGTTTTACCAGTTGTTGCACCAGGGCACCCGACTGATTCCGAGCGATTTCATCGCCGCGATTCGTACCCATACGCCGATCGGCGATCAGCAGGCCATGCTGCTGGCCAACCTGCTGGCCCAGACTCGTGCACTGATGTTGGGACGGTCTCTGGAGGCCGTGAAGCAGGAAATGCAGGCGTCAGGTGCTGATGCGGATACGATTGCGCGCATTGCGCCGCATCGTGTGTGTCTCGGCAATCAGCCGAGCACGACAATTCTCTTCCCGCAAATGACACCAGAGGCCGTTGGGGCCCTGGTTGCTCTCTATGAGCATCGGATCTTTGTTGCTGGGGCCATCTGGCACATTGATTCCTACGATCAGTGGGGGGTTGAGCTCGGCAAGCAGATGGCCGGCGAGCTTCTGCCCGCCGTTGGACATGCTGCGCCTGGCACTTTCGACGCGTCCACCGAAGCCCTGCTGCAAACCATTCATCAGCACTGGGTCTAGTTTTTACTCTGTATCGTATGGATTTTTCTTGAATATTCTTTTTATCGATTCGGCGACCGAAGCCTGCTCGGCCGCACTCTGGTGTGATGGCGAAATTGTTTCGGATTTTGAGATGACGCCGCGTGGTCATGCCCAACGGTTGTTGCCGATGGCGGAGCAGCTAATGGCCAAGGCCGGCATTCGGTACCCCGAGCTGGATTTGATCGGTTTTGGCCGTGGCCCGGGTTCTTTTACCGGGGTCCGCATTGCCACGGCTTGTGCTCAAGGGATTGCCTTGGGACTGGATGTACCGATGGTCGGGGTTTCATCGCTGGCGACGCTCGCACAGGGGCAAATGAGTAGACTGATTGAACTTGGCGTCATCGGCCCGATTCATGCGGCGATCGATGCACGCATGGGTGAGGTCTACTATGCCGCATTCGTGTCGGGTGATGGGGGGCTGGTCATTTCAGCCGGGCCGGAGCAGGTGATTGCGCCCGAGGTCCTTTTGCAGCAGTCAGATTGGTCCGGGGGACTGGCGACGGGGACTGGATTTGGTCGATATCCGGCGCTGACGCAACGGGGCGACTGGGCCGCTATCGTACCGGAGGCACTACCGCATGCGCAGGATGCGATTCTGTTGGCGGTTGCTGTCCCTCGTACGGAATGGATTGATCCGGCTGATGCCGCGCCGATCTATCTACGCGACAATGTCGCCACTGTGCGGGGTTGAACCTCAAGAAGTCTGAGGTTCAACCAGATGAAGCCGCCAGCTCTGAGTCCGAGAGGCTTTTTCATTTTTCGCGCGATAAAGGGCCCTGTCGGCCATTCGCATCAGTTCATCGGCTTTGCTGATTTCGGGATAAAGCGCGATCCCGATACTGGCATGCACTTGCACCGTGATGTCGTTGTCCAGCGTAAAGGGTTGGGCAATTTCGTTGGATATGCGCGCCATGATGATATTCAGCGTGCTGATTTCCTGAAACCCTTCAATGATCAGGACGAATTCGTCGCCGCCCAGGCGTGCGAGAAATTCGTCCTGTCGCAAGACGCCGGATAATCTTTTGGACAGCGCATGCAATAAAAGATCGCCCGTTTCGTGCCCGTAACGGTCGTTGACGGGCTTGAATTCGTCCAGGTCGATCACGCATACGGCTAACCGGGATTGGTTTCGTTGGGCTCGTGTCAGGGTGAACTCAAGATAGGTTTCCAGTGCGGCCCGGTTGGGCAGGTTGGTGAGCGAGTCACTCAGCGCCCGACGATTCAATCGTCGATTCGCCCGCAGCAGCCAGACACGATTTCTGAGCATTTCACGTTGAATGCGAACGTAATGGTAGAAGATCACGCCGAAAATCAGCGTGACGGCAACCAGATTGTTCAGCTTTGATATGTAGAGGCCGACAGTGAACAGCTTGCCACCAAGTACGAACAGGATGATATCGACCAATACGGCTGAGGCGACGACGGTCGTCCAGATCGTGAGTACGGTTTTGCGTGGGTTCTTGACCAAAATAACCCAGGCGACCGAGAGTAGAAGTAGCTGTATGCCGTTGGCCCATAAACTGGGTGCGGTTGTGTAGTCGGTTTTGAAAATGATTGGCGGCAAGTCGAAAGGATGATCGATCAAGTAGAAGGCCAGCAGTGCCAGCACGCCGGTTATGATTCCGATTCCATACCGGACCCGTGTCAAAAAGTGTTTGCGCGCGAATGGGGCCTCAAGTTTGAAGGACAGAAGGGTATACGCCAGGATGCTGACGACAAAGATAGCGTGCCAGATCCGAAATACCCATAACTGGGTGTCTATATCGTGCACCAGAAGAATATTGAATGTGACGACCAGACCGCCAGCGAGATAACCGAGTGACAGCGCGAACACGGCATCGTTGCGAAGAATCATGGCCTGCGTGAGCAGCAGAACGCCTGTCGTAATCTGCGCAAAAGCGGAAATGCCGGCCATTGAGAAAATCACATTGGAAACCGGCCACTGTATTTGAGAGAACGGTGCAACCACCACACAGCAGAGAAACAGCAAGATGGTGATAGAGCGGCTTGTCCGTGTTTCGACAGTTGATGGCCGAGCGTCGAGCAAGTTGCTGTTCGTGGCTAATAGCGACGAGTTAGTCATGGCCCAGGTTTTTCTTTGTTTTTTGTGTGAAGGCACACTTATTTCCTTGAAGCACGTTGCTCAGTATTCCTATCGCGTCTGGATCTGGCTTTAACCATAGCAAAATGCCCCGACATTCACTATCGGTTTTCACTGTGAAATGGCGATATGTGGCGATTTTGATGTTTGGTTCCCGGTTGTTCTCGCATCCTCCAGTTTCTCGGTGTGCACCTGTCGACAAGAACGATCCCGGCGATCTCCGAAGCAGTTGTGCCATCAACGTATCCAATCATCGGGTAGGGGGTCCGTGTCATTCTCGTCATTCGCGCCGCGCGTGCCGTATTGCCACCATTGTTGTCGGGTTCCTTTATGCATTTTGATCTCGTATAGCGCGGCATCGGCCACACGAAGCAGGGAATTGCTGTCTGAACCATCAGATGGGAACAAGGCGATCCCGGTGCTCATGCCCACTTCCGCCCATTGATTCGGTCCGATCTCGAAGGGGGTTTCGACCGCCTTATGCAAACGCTGCAGCACGTTCGTGATCTGGGATTCGGGATCGCTCGAATCGACCTGTTCGATCACGATGACGAATTCATCGCCGCCAAGGCGCGCCAGCATGTCTTGTTCTCGAAGATGTTCCTGTAATCGCAGCGCCAATAGTCTCAGGAGTTTGTCGCCGGCTTCGTGTCCCCAGGTGTCGTTGACGGGTTTAAAGTCGTCAAGATCGATCATGCCTACGGCCAGCATCTGCCCCGCCCGTGCCATGGCGCCAATGCGTTGGTGGAGATGTTGTTCAAGCGCCCGACGGTTGGGTAGTTTGGTGAGTTCATCATGCAAGGAGAGGTGAAGCAATCGATCATTGAGTTGGCGCAGCGCGCTGATGTCGCGCAGGACCATGACGTAATGCGAAATTGCTGAGGAATCGTCCCGGATCGGCGTGATTGTCAGCAGACTCCAGAATGGAGCGCCCTCTTTGCGATGGATGGGAACCTGTCCCTGAAAAGTGTCGCCCTCTGCCAATGCCTTCAGAATCTGCGCGGGAGATTCTGGAGTGGGGGATTGGGTGAGAAACCGGCTGATGGTTTGCCCCTGAACATCCGACAGGCTAAAACCGGTTTGGCTGTTGAATGCTTCGTTGACATAGATGATCTGCTGCTGGTGATCTGTCAGTGCAACACCCTCCTGAACCGCGGCCAGTGCTGAAGCCAGCAGCAACTGTTTGTTCAGTGCGAGCTGGTGCTCGGTGACGTCGATGACAATCCAGGTTTCATCAAACCCACCCTCCGGGAAGGGCTTTCCCGCCAAGCTGAACCATCGGATCGAACCATCCTGACGCCGGAACTGTGCCTCGAATTTGACCTGCCTGCCCTCGTTGAAACGGGCTTGAGCCTGCTTCAGGATCTGTTCCTGATCCGCAGGGTTGATAAAATAGTCCACCAATTGATGGCCAATGATTTCTTCGGCATCCGATGCGCCGATCAATTCAACAAGCCGCTGATTGGCAAAGGTGATGACTGTATTTCTAATCAGCAGGATGCCCGCAGATGCATTGTCCAGAATCGCCTGATTGAGCGCGGAGCTGTGCCGTTCCCGAAGAAGCAGATCCAGTCGGTCCAGGCCATGGGACAGATCGTCGGCCAGGTCTTCCAACAGGACGTTCAATTCGTCGAAGGACTCCGGCGTGTGGTGATGGATGGTCAGAATGGCCCAAATCACACCTTGACGTTTGATCGGCAAACACGCCACGGAGTAGTGATTGAATGGCCGGAGCTCTGTTTCGACGAGGTCATGAGGCTGAGTCATCGCAACGGGGGCCGAAAAGAAGGGGCGTCCAGTCCAGGGCGGATTCGTGTCCCGGGGGATGGCCACTGAGTACGTCGACGGGGCCGGCGGCGGCGATGGAATTGAAGCCTCCCGACTCCGTAGGGCGACCAATCCAGAGAAGATCCAGCTTTCCATAGGCCACCCCAAAATCACAGACGGCCTGTAGTAACTCGGTTTCCCGCTCGCTGGTGGCGATGATCTGATTGATTTCGGCAAACATGCGATTGAAGTCGGAGAGGCATTGCAAACGCCGATTTGCCCGCTCACGTGCTTGTAATAATTTGCGTGCGGCTGATGAAATGGCGGTTAGCAGGACCAGCATGAAAATTTCCATCAGCCAGCGCTGCTGAGCTGATTGCCAATAATTATCGCGCACCATGTTTTTTGGCCAACTCGTATGAATGACGAAGGGAAAAACCCCGATCTTCGTTGACACGCTGGTTTGGGGCAGGATATCGGTGTTGAGTTTGATCGTGCCTTCGCGCCACTGCCCCAGAATCCGGTTCGTGCGGGTGTCGACGATCGTGAATGTCCAGGGGAGCTGTGGCGTGTATTCGAGCAGTTTGTCTACTTGGTAGGGCGCACCGATGAAAAAAATCGTTTTGCCCTTGTCATCTTTAATCTGATAGCGCATGGGCAAGATATGTCCATGATAACGTTCGGCATGCAGTGCGTGACCCAGAGAACAGAGCGGGCGAGTGGCAATGGGCGTAAATTCAATGAAGGCCACAATGGGGGCCGGGCTGCGCGTATAGGTCGACCAAAGGATGCGTTCGGCATCTGCCGAGAACAGGTTTACGGCGAAAAGGTGCGGGTGGAGGGCGATAAACCGCATCATGGACCCTTCATTCGGGGTGCCTTTGGTGTTAACTAGGGATGCTGCAAATTCGAGTTCGGTAAATTGTTGATTGAGTTTGGCCTGGATATTATTGGCGTAGGCGGTGGCTGATTGCTGCGCGCTGAGCGCCGTTTCTCGGGCGGATTGACGGTACTCCAGCACTTCGGAGGTAATGACCCAGATAATCATGATTGCCACGGGTGCATTGAATAGCCAGAACCACCGGCTGGATTTATAGTTCGCCGCTAAAAACCTGTTGTTACGAATGCCAATTTTTGGGCTCATGGAATGTCATCGGTTGCTTTGGCTAACATGTTAGAAGATTCTAATTTATTCATATTTAAGTATTTTTCTTGATTTCCCTGTTCCTGAGACTCTACTGGAAGCTTCACGGAAAGGAAACCTGTTGCCGTATCTCAGATATGGGTTTTGGCGCGTCCATCGAGCGGGGTGCGCCAAACGATCTGTTTTCTGTGGAGGGGTGGGTTAGACTTTAGGACTGATAACCTTGCTTCCGAATTGAGTGATTGAATCCATGACCGAACATGCCCACCACCCCGCATTTTCCTTTATACGTTCGCAGCCCATTGCGGCGTTGAATCTGACCGTGGATGAATACCGACACGATGCCACGGGCGCGCGTCACTACCATCTGGCGAGTGAAGACGACCAAAACGTATTTTTGGTCGGTTTGCGTACCGTGCCTGAAGATTCCACCGGCGTGGCACATATTCTGGAACATACCGTGTTGTGTGGCTCCGAGCGGTTTCCAGTGCGGGATCCGTTTTTCATGATGATTCGGCGCTCGCTGAATACCTTCATGAATGCCTTTACGGCCAGCGATTGGACGGCGTACCCGTTTGCCTCCCTCAATGTGAAGGACTTCTACAATCTGCTGGATGTGTATTTGGATGCGGTGTTCTTCTCGCGGATCGACGAACGGGATTTCCGGCAGGAAGGTCATCGGGTCGAATTCGAGACGATGGACGATCCAGCCACGCCACTGACGTTCAAGGGCGTGGTGTTCAACGAGATGAAAGGCGCGATGAGCAGCCCCTCATCCGTGCTGTGGCAGACCTTGACCTCCGAGCTGTTTCCGACCACGACCTATCACTTCAATTCCGGCGGCGAACCGGTTGATATCCCGAATCTCACGTATGCGCAGCTCAAGGCGTTTTATCAACGGTTTTATCATCCGTCGAACGCGGTGTTCATGACCTACGGCAATCTGCCGGTCCAAGATCTACAGACGCAATTCGAAGAGAAGGCCCTGTCGCGTTTCACCCGAATCGATCCGCGCTCGGCCGTGCCGTTGGAACAACCCATAACGGCCCCAAAAATCATCGCCTCTACCTATGCGCTGGACGAAGACGATGCCAGCGAAAAAACCCATGTGGTGCTCGGCTGGTTGCTCGGGGAGAGCACCGATCTGGATGCCGCTCTGGAAGCCCAGGTGCTGGAAGGTGTACTGCTTGAAAATAGTGCCTCGCCCCTGTTGCGTGCCCTAGAAACCACCGAGTTGGGGGGCTCTCCCTCACCCATTCTGGGGCTGGAGGATTCCCAGCGGCAGATGGTGTTCGTGGCCGGTGTCGAAGGTGCCGAGCCGGATCGCGCTGACGCGGTCGAGGCACTGGTGCTGGATACGCTGCGTTCAATTGCCGAGCAGGGCGTGCCGGCCGAAATGATTGAATCGGTCCTCCATCAGATCGAGCTGTCGCAGCGTGAAGTGACTGGGGATGGCTTTCCGTATGGTTTGCAACTGATTCTGCACGGTCTGCCTGCAGCCATCCATGATGGCGACCCGATTGCGGTGCTGGATCTTGAACCTGCGTTGGCGCGTCTACGCACCAAGGCGGAGAATCCGCAGTTCATTCCCGATCTGATTCGTAAACTGCTGCTGGGCAACACCCATCGGGTTCGGGTGGTACTCAAACCGGATACAGGGTTGTCTGCAGTCAAGCTGGCGGCGGAAGAAGCGCGCCTGGCCCAAATGAAGGCGGCGTTGACCGATGACGAAAAGGCAGCAATCGTCAGTCAGGCCGTGGCCTTGGCTGAGCGCCAGGCCGAAGTCGATGATATCAGCATCCTGCCGACGGTCACCCGCGCTGATATTCCCGAGCATATCGATTCGCCCGTACCCGATCAGACGCTGGCGCAACCGGTGGCGCAAACCTGGTACAACCGCAGCACCAATGGGTTGGCCTATCTACAGGTTGCGCTGGATCTGCCGCAGCTGGGTCATGATGAGCTGGATTTGCTGCCAATTTACAGCGGCGTGTTGACCGAACTGGGGGCGGGCGATCGGGACTACCTGCAGATGGCTGAGGCTGTCAGTGCGCGAACCGGCGGATTCAGTGCCCGTTCGTCCATTCGACCTGCGCTCGATGATGTCGAGCAGTTGTCGTCTTATTTCATACTCGGCGGCAAGGCACTGGTACGCCATGCCGACGATCTGGTCGACTTGTTTCACACGGTTCTGGAAGACGCCCGGTTCGATGAAACCGCGCGGATTCGTGATCTCATCAGTCAGATCCGCTTCCGTAGCGAGCAGGGGATTGCCGGTTCAGGGCATGTGCACGCCATGAATCTGGCCTCTAGCGGTATGTCTGCCCGGGCGGCACTCACGCATCTGTCCGGGGGTGTAGCCGGTGTTCGGCGCATCAAGGCCATGGATGACGCGCTGGACGGGCCCAAGGCACTGGCTGATGTCGCTGAACGCCTGGCACGCCTGCATGCCAAGATCAAAGGCGGCCTGCGCCGGTACAACGTCATCGCCGAGCAGCGTCATTTTGACGAGATAGCCCAGCCGCTGGCGAAGAAGATGCATCATGGGGCTGCCGTTCAGCCCTTCAAGATGAGTCCGATACATAAACCCGTGCGCGAAGCCTGGTTGGGCAATCTTGCCGTGAACTATTGCGCAAAGGCCCATGCCGCCGTGCCGCCGCTCCACGAAGATGCGGCGGCCTTGGCTGTGCTGGGCGGGTTCCTGCGCAATGGATTCCTGCATCGCATGATTCGCGAGCAGGGCGGGGCCTATGGTGGCGGGGCGGGCTATGATGCCGAATCGGCCAGTTTCCGGTTCTATTCCTACCGGGACCCCCGCTTGACCGAGACGTTGAACGATTTCGATCGCGCCATCGATTGGTTGCTCAATACCCAACACGAAGGTCGTACAGTCGACGAGGCAATCTTTGGGGTTATTTCCTCCATCGATAAACCGGGTTCCCCGGCCGGCGAGGCGAAAAAATCCTTTTTCGATCAGTTGCATGGTCGGACGCCGGAGCAACTGCGCCTGATGCGCGCACGTGTGCTGGCAGTCACGGAGGCCGACCTCAAGCGGGTCGGCGAGCGGTACCTCAAGCCGGAAACCGCATCGATCGGCGTGTTGGCCGGCCCGACGCGCGAAGAGGAACTTGTAGGCCTGGGGCTGCATATCGAACGGATCTAGGTTTTATTTTATCTCGTGGATCGTCGTGGATTTGATCGGCGATCCAAATCAATCCCGATCGGGAAAATCAACCCGCGTTCCCCTTGCACCAAGGGAGCGCGGGTTTTTTAATCCCGCCTGATCCGCGGGTTTGCTGATAAAATCGCTCAACGAGACAATAAATGCCGGCTGATAGAGGAGTATTGGGACATGCGCTGGATTGCACTGGCTGCGCTGGTTTTGACGTTTTACGTGATCTACCGGCTCTCTCCTATTCTGTCTCCGTTTCTGGCCGGGGCGGTGCTCGCCTATTTATTTGATCCACTGGTGACGCGGATGGCGAACTGGAAGATCAACCGTAGTATCGGTACGACGCTCGTATTCCTGTTGATCACCCTGGTCATGACGCTCGCTATGCTGGCCCTCGTTCCGGTGATCATCGACCAGTCGATCAAGCTGATCAATGTTGTGCCTAAGGTGATGAACAGCATCCAAACGGAGCTGGTTCCGTTTGTGAATCAGCGCTTTGGGCTGACCATGAATATCTCCAACATCAGCCAGTTGATGATTGGTAATGCCAAGGAAATCAGCTCGGTACTGGCGACAAGTGCCGGGGTGATCCTCGGTAACGGCTCTGCGGTGATTCTCTCGTTCATGAATCTCGTGCTGATTCCAGTGGTTGGTTTCTATTTACTGCGCGACTGGCCCTATATCATGCAGCGTATTCGCGATTTGTTGCCCCGCCAACAGGAGCCGAATCTGGTCGAGTTAGCCCAGGAATCAAACATTATGATGGGCGCGTTCCTACGGGGGCAGCTCTCCGTGATGTTGGCCAATGGCATCACCTATTCCATTGGTTTAACGATGGCGGGCCTGGAAACGGGGATCGTCATCGGGATGGCGGCGGGTATGCTGAGCTTCGTGCCATATCTGGGGAATATCATCGGTATTACGTTGGCCCTGATCGCCATGTATATCCAAACTGGTGAAGTGACTCCCTTGCTCTGGGTTTTGCTGGTGTTTGGTGTCGGTCAAACGCTGGAGAGCATCCTGTGGCAGCCCCGGTTTGTGGGCGGGCAAATTGGGATGCATCCGGTGGCCGTCATCTTCGCGGTGATGGCAGGTGGTGCGCTGTTCGGGTTTTTTGGGGTGCTGCTGGCCTTGCCGGTATCGGCCATCATAGTGGTGCTGGGACGACATGCACTGCAACGCTATCAGCATAGTCACTTCTACCAGGACGCCGATCTGTCGGCACTCAAGCTTCCCTCGGACCTGATTGATCCGAAACAGTCTTGAGAGCGAGCAACGTGGCTAGCAAGTCTCGGGCGACCTTCAAACAGCTGCCATTGGCGCTGGATTTGAGCCCACCTCAGTCGCTGGAAGGGTTTATCGGTAATGACAATCTGTTGTTGCGCGCCCTGATTACCCAGCAGACCCAGGGTGAGGGGGAGTTGCAGTTGTATGTTCATGGCCCGCATGGCGTGGGTAAATCTCACCTGGCACAAGCTGCGTGTTTTCACGCCGGAGAGCGCGGGCGTCGAGCTGCGTACCTGCCGTTGGCTACTGCGCAGGGTCAGCGGGCGTTATCCCAAATCTCGGCCAACGAGATTGATCTGCTCGTGTTGGACGACGTCAACGTGGTCGCCAGAGATCGAGTGCTCGAGTTTGCGTTATTTGATTTGTTGAATCGGTTTCGTGAGCAAGAGGTGCCCGTCCTGCTTACGGCTGATCGTCCGCCCGCGCAATTGCCTGTCGAACTGCCCGACTTGTCATCCCGCCTGAGCTGGGGGTTGACGATTTCGGTGGCGGAGCCCGGTGATGCGGAAAAAATTGAGCTACTGACCGTCAAGGCCCATGAGCGGGGGTTGGTCATGCCGTTTGAGACTGCAGCCTATTTGCTGCAACGTCTGCCCCGGGATACCGGCCGACTTCTTGAGGTACTGCATGAGTTGGATCAGGCATCGTTGAGTGCTCAACGAAAATTGAGCGTTCACTTTGTGCGGGCAGTTCTGTTCGATCACTGATCCTGCCGCGTAAATCAGTAGTACTGATTCAGCTGCTGGTACGAAGAATCCGTTGTTTATCGCGTGCCCAGTCTCGATCCTTGAGCGTTGCGCGCTTGTCGTGTTCCTTCTTGCCTTGGGCTAGGGCGATTTCCAGTTTGGCGCGCCCATTTTTCCAGTACAGCGCTGTGGGTACCACGGTATAACCTTTGCGCTCTACGGCGCCCACTATCTGGTCGATTTCTCGACGGTTAAGCAGGAGTTTTCGGATCCGGGTGTTATCCGGCCGTACGTGACTGGAAGCCTGAAGCAAGGGATTGATCTGCCCGCCAATCATGAAGGCCTCGCCATTTTTGAGCAGGATATGCGCATCGGTGAGTTGGGCCTTGCCCGCACGCAGGGCCTTGACCTCCCAACCTTCCAGCACGATGCCCGCCTCGTATCGGTCGGTGAGGAAGAAATCGAATTTGGCCTTTTTATTGAGTGCAATCGTGCTTTGGCCGACGGCTTGATTTTTATTCGACATGTATCTTCCAGAGAGCAGTATAACTGTCTATTAGTTTGGCAGCTTTTGACGCACACCGCATTGCCGATTTTGTGGCCGGGCGAGTGGCGCTGCCTGTGATTAGATGTTCCTTGGCCGCACGGGCGTGAAATCCCCCCCCCATTTGCAGTACTATCCATTGTCCAACCTGTGCCGATCCCGGCCGGGCCCTAGAGTCACAATTTCAAGTTCAATCAGGTCATGACGAATATCAGCCGACAGATCCAAGTGCCTTACAGTGCCCTGCAGATGTATGCACTGGTTAATGACGTGTCAGCGTACCCGGATTTTCTTCCTTGGTGCGATGCTGCCCGTGTGCTTAAAGTAAATGGCAACGAGATGGATGCCAGTATCACCTTGAAGGTTGGCGCACTGCGCAAGGCTTTTTCCACGCGCAATGTCAACGAGCCGGGCCACCGGATTCAGGTCAGCCTGTTGAGTGGCCCTTTCAAGTCGCTGAATGGCTTTTGGTCGTTTCATGATCTCGAGACGGGTGGGTCCATCGTGCGCTTGGATATGTCGTTCGAGTTTGCCAATCGTTTGGTCGATATGGCGATTGGGCCGGTTTTTCGGGAAATCGTCCGTAATCTTGTGGGTGCGTTTCAGCAACGTGCGGTCAGCGTTTATGGCACGGGAGATCGAGATGTCTGACGATTCCGTGTCGATTGATGCCGCAGAAACTGAGCCGGCAACAACCATGCTCGTCGAAGTGGCTTATGCCTTGCCGGATCAGCAGGTGATTTTGCCGGTGCTTGTGCTCGCGAACGCGACGGCGGAGCAGGCAATTGTGGCCAGTGGGGTTTTACGTCAGTTCCCCGAGATTGATCTTGCTCAACAGAAGATTGGTATTTTTTCGCGGATCGTTCCCCTGACGCAGCCCTTGCAGCCACGGGATCGCGTGGAAATTTACCGGCCTCTGATTGCCGATCCGAAAGCGGCCCGACGAGAGCGGGCCGCGCATAAGGGTTGAAACCTGTTCAGCCCATCGTATCGGCGATCATCGTCGACTACAGGGTGCGGGGGATTTGCGAGGAATGGTGCTGCAGGATGGGGCTTTCTTGGTCGAGATCGACAACATAGCTGAAGCGGGCCTCGAAATTAAGCAGCTCGTCATCCACCAAAAACTGCCAGCAATACAGACCGCTGATGCCATAGGCTCGATTCTGAATCGGGATGATGGTGACGGTATTCTCGTGCAGGCCCAGGTGTAGTCCAGCTTTGACCTCCAGCGTTTCGAAGTAGTCGCGAATTCGCTCGGGGGTTTTGCGCATTCGGTTCGAAAAAGTTGGAATCAGTACGGCTTTTTCGTTGTACATGCCGATCAGGGCTTCGACATTACCTTCATTGACGGCCTGTACCCATTTCTGGATGAGTTCTTCGGGAGTCTGGATCATGCTGCTCACTTGATTTTTTCGATATTGGATCGATAGATAATCTAACAAATAATTTCGGGATTGTCCTGGCCCAGCACCTAACCGACCAGTGGGAGATGGATGCGCAGGCAGAGACCTGGATGGTGATCTAACAACCGTATCGTACCGTGATGAGCCTTGATCGTTGCCAGAACCTGGGCCAGTCCGAGCCCGTTGCCGGGCTGGTTTCGGGCGGTATCCAGCCGTACAAAACGTTGAAAAATATGATCGTGGTGTTCGAAAGGTACGCCGATTCCGGTATCACAGATCTGGATCATCACCAGGTCGTTTATTGCCTGCGTTTGCACCGAAATCGTGCCGCCCGAGGGTGTGTATTTGATCGAGTTGTCGAGGATGTTGCTCAGGGCTTGTGCCAGCAGATCCCGGTTGCCCTGAACCATCAGAGGTGTCGGACAGTCAACGGTCAGGCGCAATCCCGCCTCTTCGGCGCTTGCCTCATACAGTTCACACAGGTCGCTGCACAATGCGCTGATATCAAGCGGGCTGAAGGGAAGCCGTTGAATGCCTGCCTCGGCCTGCGAGATCGACAGGAGCGTGTTGAATGTAGAGAGAACATTTTGCAGGTCGTCGATACTGTCATGCAGCAGTTGCTTACAGGGCACGGCGTACTGCGGTTCGATCAGCGCGACCTCCAGGCGGCTGCGCAATCGGTTGAGGGGGCTGCGCAGATCGTGGGCGACATTGTCCGTGACTTCGCGCATACCCTTCACCAGGGCATTGATACGCTCCAGGGTATTGTTCAGTTCAATGGCAATCTCGTCGAATTCATTACGGCGTTGGGCATGAACGGGCAGGCGCTCGGTGAGATCGCCACTTGCGATCCGACGGGCTGCCAGACTGATCTGGTCGATCTGTTTCAGCGCGGCCCGCCCCATGAATACGCCGCCAAACACCGCACTCAGGCTGATGAGGGTGATCGCGAATAGAAACAGCGAGCCGATATATTCGCTCAGGTCTTCCTCATCCGCCAATTGCTGGCCGACCAGTACCCAATGCCCGTTGGGCAGAGCTTGTACCTGAACCAGGACGTCGAAATCGTCCTTGCGCTGGCGCAGATCGGGCGGGACCGACGTGTCGTGGATATCGAAATAGGCAACGCCGGCCACAAAGGGCACCCCCTTTGGCCAATGCAGCAAATTGCCTGCGAGCAGTTTTCCCTCACGATTCGCCAGGGCAATCACGCCGCCTCGACTGTGATCGAATTTCCGCAGCTCCTGGACACGTTCGATCAGGTCACTTGAATGCGTGATGGCCTGGCCATCCTCGGGCTCAAGCAGGGTGGCGAGATCGGTTTGCAGGGTATCGATCACCCGCTGAGTGAGATAACTCTGGGTGGAGTAGAACACCCCGCCCAGGACCAGGGCGGTCAACAGGCTGAAACCGGCTGCATACATCAGCGACAGGCGGAATACGGTGGTACGGAACAGACGGGGCATGTGCATGGGTTCTGACGCTCTCGATCACTCTTCCGGCAGGACGCCCAAACGATACCCGGCGCCCCGTATCGTATGTAGGAGTGGCGAGTTGAAATCCCGGTCGATTTTCCGGCGTAGACGTGAGATGTGAACCTCGATGACATTGGTTTGTGGATCGAAGTGATAGTCCCAGACCTGTTCGAGCAGCATGGTACGGGTCACAACCTGGTCGGCATGGCGCATCAAATACTCCAGCAGGCGGAATTCCCGAGGTTGAAGCAGAATGCGCTGTCCGGCACGCGTCACGCGGTGCTTGCTGCGGTCGATTTCGAGATCTGCCACTGTCAGCAGCTCGGCACTGGCGGTGGGTTGGGAGCGGCGGGTGAGGGCATTGAGTCGCGCCAACAATTCGCCGAATGCATAGGGTTTGACGAGGTAATCGTCCCCACCGGCACGCAGGCCGTGGATCCGATCATCCACCTCGCCCAGGGCAGAAAGAATCATGACGGGGGTGTTCCGACCCGTGGCGCGATAAGCGGCGACCAGCGCGAGGCCATCGAGCTTGGGGAGCATCCGGTCGACGATCAGCACGTCGTACTGGCCACTGATCGCCATATGGAGCCCGGTTTCCCCGTCCTCTGCCACGTCGCACTGATGACCGGATTCGGTCAACCCCTTGGTGAGGTAATGTGCCGCACGTGAATCGTCTTCAACAATCAGGATTTTCATGGTTTCCATCATACCGCGCCCTCATACGCCATTGGGTGACCATATGGTTAGTTTTTCGGTTCTATGGGGTTGTCACACCGCATTTGGCGGTGTTGCGTGTATTCTGGCGCTCTATCGTGAATCTGGGCTGATTGAGCATGAATGAACATCCGGTGAGTATTTCCTGTGTGGTGCCGGCCTATAACGAGGCCGCCAATCTACCGCGACTGATCGCGCAGTTGACCGCACAACTGTCCGCGTTGAGCCCTATCTGGGAAATCATCCTGATCGATGACGGCAGTACGGATCAGACCCGTCAGGTTCTGGCCGATTATGAGACGCATCCGGGGCTGGTAATGCTGTATTTTTCTCGTAATTTCGGCAAGGAAGCGGCATTGAGTGCCGGGCTGGATCAGGCTCGGGGCGATGTCTGCTTTTTTATGGATGCCGATCTGCAGCATCCCGTTGAGCTGATGCCACGTATGTTGCAGGCTTGGCGTGATGGCGCTCAGATGGTGTATCTCGTGCGGGAGAACCGGGACGACGAACCCTTCTGGAAACGCTGGGGCTCGACGCTGATGTATCGATTTATCAACTTCGGTTCACCGGTACATGTACCTGAAGATGCCAGCGATTTCCGGTTACTGGATCAGCGCGTGGTGACCGCTCTTCGGGCACTGCCCGAGCGAAATCGGTTCATGAAAGGGCTCTATGCCTGGGTTGGATTCCGGACCCTGGCGTTGCCGTATACCCCCGCACCCCGCCTGCATGGTAAAAGCCATTTTTCTGCGCGTCGGCTTATGAATCTCGCCCTGACCGGTTTGACGGCCTTCTCGAACATGCCGCTGCGACTCTGGAGCGTATTCGGCTTCCTACTTGCAACTTTGGCGATCGGTTATGGCGCGTTTGTCACACTGGCCTATTTTATCGATCAGCGGCCGGTGGCAGGGTGGACGACCATCGTTGCAGGCTTGATGCTGTTTAGTGGTATTCAGTTGATTTCAGTGGGTATTCTTGGCGAGTACCTAGGCCGGGTCTACGATGAGGTCAAGCAACGTCCGCGCTACATCGTCGATGAGCAAATCGACAACAGTGCGATTGCCCGCCGAGCGGAAAATGACACAGACCCCCGCCATGGGGTTTGAACGGATCGTCGGCCTTGTCCGCGCGGGGCAGGCGCTCTTTATTTTTGGGATAGTGGGTTTGAGCGCGGCGGCCGTGCATCTGGCCGTGGTCTGGGCCCTGGTGAGCCAGACGGGTATGGCCGCTTTGCTGGCCAATCCGGCCGGGTTTTTTGTCGCATTCTGGGTGAGCTTTTTCGGCCATCGGCATGGCAGCTTTGCTCGCGATGATCCGCACCCGATCCGTCACGCGCTACCGCGCTTTGCCGTGGTGGCCGTGGTGGGGTTCCTGGCCAACGAACTGCTCTATGCGCTGTTGCTGAACTTTACGCCGTTGCCGTATACCGTGGCGCTGTTCCTGGTGATCCTGACGGTGGCCGTGGGCACCTATCTGGCCAGTCGCCACTGGGCCTTTCCGATCAATTGATTCGAGGTGGGGGTGTCTAATATGGAAAACAAGGAGCTGCGAGCTTTTGTGCACTCCCGCATGACTACCGAGTTAGCTGCCTGATGGCTAGGCACGATACTTTTCCATAACATCGTCCAGTGTGCCTCCACCAATGGATTGAGCAAAACGGTAGGCGGACTGCCAAAAACGACGCTGACCTGTAGGGACAGCTCGGCGACGGGTTTCAACCCTAAAAAAACCAAGCCCCGCTTCGTTTCTGTACTTGAAATGATAGAGGTCTTCGCAATGACTCTTGGGAAGCTCTTGGATTTCAGAACTTGCAAGTACCTCAAGATTTTTCGTTGCACGACTGGAAAAAAGACGTGGTTCAAGAACTGCCATCAGATAGAGAATATCTTCCATGTAGTAGGTTATATCGCTGCCTCGTAGCCTGTATATGGCATCAACGTGACCTTCACCTAGAATCATGGCATCTCGCCATTCGTCTCGTGATTCGTCATGAAATTCTCGCCCATCACACTCGATGCCAACACGATTGCCGTCTGATGTTGTTAATACAAAATCAATGATGAAGCGTCCGCATAGGGTTGTGACCTCGAACTGCGGTGTTATATCAACGTCATCAGAGGCGAATTTCACGTAGTGATACGCAAACTTGTCCTAAATGGGGCTGTCGTATGGTGGTGCGTATGTGGCGCTCATAGATGATAACTAACGTGGTGTTATGGGGCTGCCGACGACGCGCCTAAACGACCGGAGCGGGTCGCTACCCTCGTTCCGTCGGCCGCTTCACGGGCATGCTGACAACCAAAACAATACACATTCACGCGCTTGTCTTGCGCCCGCGGTCGCGCCTGAGCCAGCAGGGGCGTGTTGGGTACGTCGCCCCGGAGCGCATAGACCCAGACCGGTGGATGTGTGCCGGCCTTGGCCTGGTCGATCATCGTGGCGAGCTGAGCGGTTGAAATCAGAATCCTTTTGGCAGCCTCGGGGTCGAACTGCGCGGAGGTGTAGAGCTCGGTATTGGAGCCATCGGTCTTGAAATTGGCCGGGTCATGCCATTCGCCGGTCACCAGCGCCGGCTTGGGGCGATCCAGGTAGAACGGCACACTGAAGAAGTAGTAGTTGTAGAACACCACATCGGCATCCGGTGTGATCTGCGTGCGGACTTCTTCGGTCACGGCCTTGTGGGATTTGTGATCGATCACCGCGAACGTGATCACGGAAATCAGGCCCAGGCTACCGCCGATCAAGGCCAGAATGCCAATCCGCCGATACCAGTTGTGGGTTTGTTCGAAGTGGTGCGCGTTGCGGGCAAGTACCTGATCGAGGAGCAGGGCCATCAGCAGGGCAAAGCCGGGTACGGTGGGCAGAATGTAGCCGATCAGTTTCGAGGTGGGAATGCTGAAAAACATCAGGATAGCGGCAATCCAAATAACGCCGAGACTGATGATGGTGTGCTTTCCAATGGGGAGCAAGGTTTGCCGCCAGCTGGGCAGGATGCGCATCAACACCACACCGACAATCCACGGGAGCAACCCGCCGAACAAAATCATGAAATAAAAATAGAAGGGTTGTGGATTGTTGAAGCTGCTGTCGAGATAGCGGTCGAATTGTTGATAGATGAAGGTGTAGTACAGAAAACCCGGAAACTTGAGTTCCATCAACAGGAACCAGGGGGCCGCAATCAACAGAAACACGACGATGCCGGGCAATGATATCAAGCGGTACAGGTGGGTATAGCGTCGCATCCAGAGCAGCCAGAAGGTGATCACCATGCCCGGCAGTACGAAGCCGATCATGCCTTTGGTGAGCATCCCGAGCGCAGCCGTCGCGTAGGCCAGAATTAGCAGCTTCGGGGCCATGACCCCGGCCATCAGCCGTTCGCTGACATGGGCCAGCAACAGAACGGTGATCGCAATCAGTGAGCCCACGAGCATGTCCATGCTGGCGAATTGCGCGCCATCGAAGAACAGGGGGAAGTTGCCCAGCAGCAACAGCGCGAGTCCGGCGGCTCGTCGACTCACATGCGCGTTTAGAAACCAGAACAGGGTCACGCCCGTGAAGAATGCCCCGAGAAAAGGCGCCAGACGTGCCGCCCACTCGTTCACACCGAACACGGAGAGCGACGTGGCGGTGACCCAGTAGAATAGCGGGGGCTTGTGGAAGAAGGGCAGGCCATCGAGACGGGGCACGAGCCAGTCGTGGCTGTGCAGCATGGCAAGTGCCACGCCGACATACCGGCCTTCGTCGGGCACGAAAAGAGGGCGCAGGCCCAGGGTGAACCCCAGCCAGAGGGCAAACGTGGCCAGCAGCCAGAACGGATGGGCCAGCAGCCATTGGCCAATACGGGCGGGCCGGGTGCCGATTGAGGAATGCGTCGCGGTCATGAGCTGCGTCACTCGGGTGGGTGTTGTCAAAGGACGGAATGGTACCGGGATATCGATCCGTTGTGTTGGTCATCTGGTGCTGGGGGTATTGTGGGTGGCCAACCGGGCGAAAAAATCGCTAGGATGTCGCCATGAATGAACAGCATATTCAACAGGTTCAGCAGATGCTCGATCACGCCGCGCGGCAGGGCAGCGACGGGCGTCGATTTGGCCGGATTACGGCCTTGCAGTCGGTATCGGGCGGTTGCATCAACCGCACTGAACGGGTGACGACCGACCTGGGGATGTTTTTCCTGAAAACCCTGAACGATCCAGATGCCGAACAGAGATTCGCGGCCGAGGCGGCCGGGCTCGTGGCATTAGGTGCGTCAATCCGGGTGCCGGCGCCACTTGCCTGGGGTTCGGTGGCGGGCAGCGGTTATTTGTTGCTGGAATGGCTGGAACTTGCTGGCCGAGGCAACGATGCGCTGCTGGGCGAGCAGCTCGCTGCCCTGCATGCGGTGGCGCAGCCATATTTCGGTTTTGCCTCGGATAACTTTATCGGCACGATGCCCCAGCAGAATGCCTCCTCGATGGATTGGTCCGCGTTTTACGGCCAATCTCGATTGCGACCGCAACTCGATTGGGCGGCAGCGCGCGGATTGTCTCGGCGGGGTATCGACCTCGGGCATCGGTTGATTGCCGCGCTGCCCATGTTTTTCGCCGATTACGATCCAGCCCCCGCCCTGATTCACGGTGATCTCTGGGGCGGGAACTACGGGTTCGATCCAACCGGCGCCCCGGTGCTTTACGATCCGGCCGTCTATTTTGCGGATCGCGAAGCCGAGCTGGCGATGACGGAGCTCTTCGGCGGTTTCTCACCCAGATTCTACGACGCCTACTGGGCTTGCTCGCCGCTAGACCCCGGTTATTCCACGCGCAAAACTCTCTATAACCTCTATCACGTGCTGAATCACTTCAATCTGTTTGGCGGGGGGTATGGGGCCCAGGCCGCGTCGATGATGGATCGGCTGTTGACCGAGATTGGAGCCTAAGTAGAGGCTCTAATGGTCACCACAGAATTGATCAGCAATTCCCGGTGCTTTTGGTGAATTTGTGGGCACTGAACAGGCTACAATGGCAGATTAATTGATCAGTTGATGGGTAGAGTTTGATGAAAGCGCCGGAGTTGTTATCCCCAGCGGGCACGCTGAAGTCCATGCGTTATGCGTTTGCCTATGGTGCCGATGCGGTTTATGCCGGGTTGCCGCGGTACAGTCTGCGCACGCGCAACAATGATTTTCTTGAAGATAATCTGCGTATCGGTATCGACGAGGCCCATGCGGCCGGCAAGCAGTTCTTCATGGCGGTGAACACCTCGCCGCATAACAGCAAACTGAAGACCTTCATCAAGGACATGACGCCGCTGATCGAGATGCAGCCTGATGCCTTCATCATGGCCGATCCCGGTTTGATCATGATGGTGCGTCAGCAGTGGCCGGATATGCCGATTCATCTCTCGGTACAGGCTAATACCGTCAACTACGCCACGGTGCAGTTCTGGAAGTCCATGGGCGTTTCGCGGGTGATTTTGTCTCGGGAGCTGTCGCTGGACGAAATTTCCGAGATTCGTGATCGCTGCCCTGATATGGAGCTTGAGGTATTCGTGCACGGCGCCCTGTGCATCGCCTACTCCGGGCGTTGCCTGCTGTCGGGCTATTTCAACCATCGTGATCCGAACCAGGGTACCTGCACCAATGCCTGCCGCTGGGAATACAAAACGCATGATGCGTCCGAGGATATCTCCGGCGTCGTGCATCCTGAGCCGTCTCAGGTCATCTCGATGGCCGATCTGAACGCGAGCAACAAGAGTGACAAGATCGAAGGGCTGGATCTGTCCGGCGGCGGTCTGGCCAGCGATACATTCGGTCCCACGGGTGGGGCGCGGCATCCGCTGGCCGATAAGGTCTATTTGCTGGAAGAGTTGAATCGTCCGGACGAGCTGATGCCGATCGAGGAAGACGAGCACGGCACCTACATCATGAACTCGCGCGACCTGCGTGCCGTCGAGCATGTGCATGCGCTGACGCGGATCGGTGTGGATTGCCTGAAAATTGAAGGCCGGACCAAATCCCATTATTACGTCGCGCGGACTGCGCAAGTCTATCGCCGGGCGATCGACGATGCTGTGGCGGGAAAACCGTTCGATCCCGAGCTGTTGGTCGAGCTCGATAACCTGGCTCACCGGGGTTATACCGACGGCTTTTTCGAACGCCACCACACCAAGGAATACCAGAATTACATTGAAGGTGTGTCCAAGCACCGTGAACAGCAATTCGTGGGTGAAATCTCCGGCATTCAGGGCGACTGGGCCGAAGTCGAGATCAAGAACAAGCTGAAGGTCGGCGATGCGGTGACCTTCCTGCTGCCGGACGGCAACCGAATCGAGCAACTGGCCGAAATGCAGGCGATAGATGGTTCGGCCATGGTGGAAGCGCCGGGCGGCGGTCATCGTGTTCGCTTACGGTTGCCTGCGGGTGCGGAGAAATTTGGTGATCGTCTGAAATACGGTCTGATTGCCAAACATCTGAAGTCGTAAGTCGATGTCGATTCTGACGCGCTATTTTCTGCGCGAAGCCGGTATCGCCACACTCGGCGTCGGAGCGACGATTCTGCTGGTCATGTTGGCCAATCTATTGGCCAAGACCTTAGCCATGACGGCGGATGGTTCGCTGCCGGCGAGCCTGATCCCCGCTGTTATGGGGTTCAATGCCATCAATCTGCTGATGTATGTTCTACCGGTCGGTCTGTTTATTGGATTGATGCTGGCGCTGGGCCGGCTGAGCCGGGACTCAGAGCTGACGGTGATGCGGGCCTGCGGTTTTGGATCGGGATATCTCACGCGGGCCATTTTGTGGCTCGCCATACCGATTGCTTTGCTGGCTGCCTATATTTCTTTGGTGGGATGGCCTTATCTCGAACAGTTGCGCGTGCAGATGATTGACTCGGCCCGGAGTCAGCAGATGCTTGATCAACTGCCGGTGGGGCGGTTTATTGAAGATCCCAGCGGTAAGATCGTGCTGTATGTGGGGAGTAAGACGAAGGGCGGGTATACGGAAATTTTTTCGTTCAATCAGCCGCTGCACGCGCAGAATCAGAATCAGAAATCCGGTGTTGAAATGGCGCCATCCGGACATTTGATTTTCAACCCTGACGGAAATCGATACATGGTGCTCTCGCAAGGGCGACGGATTCAGGGGGATCCGGGGCAGGCGGACTGGACGGTTGTTGATTATAAGACGCATGAAATCCTGATTCCTGGCGGATCGAGTGGGATTGTCGGGCAAACCGCGCAGAAGTCCTCCTGGGCGTTGCTACGCTCTTCGATACCGGGTGATCAGGCCGAGTTTTTCTATCGCTTGTCCCAGGCAATAAGCGTCTTGGTTCTGGCCTTGATTGCGGTGCCATTGGCGCAATCCCGCCCGCGTTCCGGGCGGTATGGGCGCTTGTTCTGGGCATTTTTGTTTTATGCCTTGTACTTCAACCTCATCGCGCTGGTCGACACTTCGATCAAACACAATGAGATGAGTCTCGTGTCGGGACTGGTTCTGACCCACGGCAGTTTTATCGCGCTTTGGCTGGGTTTGCTCTGGTGGTCTGGAAATGGTTGGCGACGATTGCGCCAACGGTTGGGCAGGTGGCGTCATGGGTACGCTTGACCGATATATCATGCGAACCGTCATCCTTGGCAGCCTGGCCTCGGTGGCGGCATTCGCCCTGCTGATCGTGATTTTCGGTGCTATCGATGAACTGCCGAAGGTGTCCAGCAATTACAGCCTGTGGCAGGCGATCTCGTTTGTCCTTCTTACCATGCCCGGATATCTGTATGACTTTTATCCAGCAGCCGTTCTGGTTGGCGGACTGCTTGGGCTGGGCAATTTGGCGGCTCATTCCGAGCTTACGGTGATGCGCTGTTCGGGCATGTCGGTGCTCCGACTGGCGCGACCGGTGCTCATGGCGGGTGTGATCCTGGCCGTAGTGGGTATGGCGATGGGGGAAACCATCGGTGCCTGGGGGCAGGAACAAGCCAATCAGATGCGCGCTGAAGCCCGAGGCAGCGGCGTCAGCGTGAATCTGAAATCTGGTTTATGGTTACGCGATGGTCAACGATTCATCAATGTGGGGCAGGCATTGGTCGGCGGACGATTGAACGCAGTGCGCATGTTCGAGATGAATAAACAGGGACTGCCCTATCGAGAGTTGACGGCCACGTATGCCCTGACCGAGGGCGGCGATTTGTGGCAACTGTTTGATGTGCACGAATCGACGATCGAGTCCGGCCCGGACGGGCAGCACGTGGTCATTCAGCACGATGCTCGACGTGATCACGTTCAACTGTTCTCGCAGAAAATCCTGAAAATTGCCGTTCTGAATCCCCGCCACATGAACATCCTGCAGCTGAATGCCTATGTGCATTATCTGGCGAAGAATCAGCTGGATGATGCTGCCTATGCAGGTGCCCTGTGGGCACGCGTGTTTGCGCCGATTTCCGTGCTGGTCATGTTGCTTGTGACCTTGCCGTTCGTGTTCACGAATCAGCGCAGCGGTGGCGCCGGACGCTGGCTATTCATTGCTATTGTGCTGGGCGTGGCCTATCTCACCCTGGTGCAGATCGTGTCGGCTTTCGCGCCAGTGTATGGGAACGGAAACTCGTTCGTCCCCTTTCTGAGCGCGGCGTTACCCCCGGTCCTCTTTGGTTTGTTAGGATTCATTCGTTTGCGGCGATTGAATCCGGCGGCGCGAAGGGTGGCCAGGTGAAGCGAAACATCACCATTTTCCGCCTTTCGACCTGTTTGTGCGTCGTCCGACATTGCGGCTGATCCATTTGTGACTTGAACCTGGAAATCATACCCACCATGAGCCTTGCGCCCCTCACCAGTACCGACGGATTTGAACGGCAGTCCATCGCCGCATTTTCAGAACAGGCTTATCTTAATTACGCGATGTACGTGATTCTTGACCGTGCATTGCCGAATGTCTGTGATGGCCTGAAGCCCGTGCAACGCCGCATCATCTTTGCGATGAGCGAACTGAACCTGAATGCGGGCGCCAAGCACAAGAAATCAGCGCGTACGATCGGGGATGTGATCGGTAAATTCCATCCCCATGGCGATTCCGCCTGTTACGAGGCCATGGTGTTAATGGCACAGCCGTTCTCCTACCGCTATCCGATGGTCGACGGGCAGGGGAATTTCGGTTCGCCGGATGATCCAAAATCATTCGCTGCCATGCGATATACCGAATCACGCTTGACGCCCTATGCGCAAAGTTTGCTGATTGAGGCGAATCAGGGCACGGTCGATTGGCAGCCCAATTTTGACGGCACGCTCGAAGAGCCCGTTTTGCTGCCCGCGCGATTGCCGAACGTACTATTGAATGGCGGGATGGGTATTGCGGTGGGGTTGTCCACGGACATTCCGCAGCATAATCTGCGTGAAGTCGTCAACGCGACCATTGCCCTGCTCGACAATCCGGACGCGAGCGTTGATGACCTGTGTCAGCATGTGCGCGGCCCGGACTTCCCTACTGAAGGCGAGATCACCACCCCGCCGGACGACATTCTCCAGATGTATCGCACCGGCACGGGCAATGTGCGCCAGCGGGCGCGCTACGAAGTGGAGCAGGGCGAGATCATTATTTCCGCCCTGCCGTTTCAGGTTTCGGGCAGCAAGATACTGGAGCAGATCGCTGCGCAGATGAATGCCAAGAAACTGCCTCTGGTCAGCGACTTGCGCGATGAATCGGATCATGAAGCGCCCACGCGGCTGGTGATCATACCGCGCAGTCGCCAGGTAGATACCGAAGCGCTGATGGCGCATCTGTTCGCCACCACTGATCTGGAAAAAAGCTATCGCATCAACATGAACGTCATCGCGCTGGATGGCCGCCCACGGGTGATGAATCTCAAGGATCTGCTGTCCGAATGGCTGATTTTCCGTCAGAACACGCTCACGCGCCGTCTGACGTGGCGACTGACCAAGGTGGATCTGCGTCTTGAGATCCTGGGCGGTCTGATGATTGCCTTCCTCAATATTGACGAGGTGATCGCGGTGATCCGCGAGGCCGATGAGCCCAAGACCGAATTGATCGCCCGGTTTGATCTGACTGAACGGCAAGCCGAAGCGATTCTGGAAATCCGCCTGCGTCAGTTGGCCAAGCTGGAAGAGATTGCCCTGCGCAAGGAACAGGATGCCCTTGAGGCCGAGGCGGCAAAATTGCGGGCCTTGCTGGCGGATAAGTCGGCCCTGCGCGGCTTGATGCGCGATGAATTGCAAGCGGATGCGCTGACCTATGGCGACGCCCGCCGTTCGCGGCTGGTTACGCGCGTGGCGGCACAGGCTTTGGCCGAAACGGAGTTGATGACCGCCGAGCCGGTCACGGTCGTGCTGAGCAAAACCGGCTGGATTCGTGCTGCCAAGGGACACGACGTCGATGCGCATGCGCTGTCCTACAAGGCGGGCGATGCCTGCCTGGCGTTCGATCACGGCAAGTCGACCCAATCCGTCGTGGTCTTCGATGACGGCGGGCGCGCATACAGCCTGCCGGCCCACAGTCTGCCGTCTGCCCGAGGGCAGGGTGAGCCCCTGACGGGCCGACTCAGCCCGCCGACTGGTGCACAATTCACGGCACTGGTACTGGCCGATGAAAACGATCATGTTCTGCTGTGGCAAAACACCAGTTATGGCTTCATTGCCTCATTTGCCGAGCTGTTGGGGCGGCAGCGTGCCGGGAAAGTCATCGTGAGCCTGGGGGCGGGCGCGCGGCTGGGTATGCCGCTGAAAATGACGGATCAACACGTTCGAATTGCCGTGG
Source organism: Halothiobacillus sp. (assembly GCA_024636015.1). Lineage (GTDB taxonomy): Bacteria > Pseudomonadota > Gammaproteobacteria > Halothiobacillales > Halothiobacillaceae > Halothiobacillus. The sequence goes on along the minus strand of JAGXHU010000078.1, from coordinate 3,319 downwards.
CCTCAAGCGATGGCCATGTGCTGATTATTGATCGCAGTGAGATCCCCGAGCTGGCCAAGGGGAAAGGAAACAAGCTGATGGGCTGTAAATCGGGTGTCGAGATCGTGGCGGCCTGTGTCCTGAAAGACAACGACTGGCTGAAGGTTCAATCCGGCGCGCGCGCCGTCACCCTGCGCGGGGCGGATTTCGATAATTACCGGGGCACGCGAGCCACGCGGGGGCGGTTATTGCCCCGGGGCTTCCAACGGGTCGACGGGTTGTTGCCCAGCGACGAATAGCCGCTGCCACTGATCCGTCCAGTCCTGCAGCAGTCCAGGGAGATCATCGGCCGCGTGCTCGATGTTCAGGCCGAGCGTCTGAGCGGCTGCCATCAGATTCGCGCGCGCATGTCGGGGGTCGAGGGCCGGGGCCTGATTCGTCTTGCTGAGCTTTCTGCCCTCAGCATTGAACAGAACCGGGAGATGCATATAACGGGGAGCTGGACTTTCTGGGTATAGCACGGCGTGCAACGACCACTGTACGGGGGCGAGAGGTACCAAATCCGACCCGCGCACCACATCCGTGATCGAAAACGCCGCATTGTCGACGACTTCGGCCAGATGATAGGCAAACACGCCGTCGGCCCGTTGCACCAAGGGATCGCCGATGGTCTCCGGCAGACTCTGCGTCAGAACCCCCAAACGACGATCCCAGATTCGAACCGTTTCCGAAGGGACGGTAAACCGCCAGCCTGCGCGCTGGTCGGGCGGTAGCCGCCGGTCCCGGCAGGTGCCGGGATAGAGCGGGCCGGCCAATCCTTGCCGAATCAACCCAGAGACAACACCGTCGCGCAGCGTATTTCGGCTGCAGTCACAGCGATATACTCGATTCAGGGTTTTTAATTGATCCAGGGCAGCCTGATAAACATCCAGCCGTTCACGCTGACTGATGACGGGCCCATCGGGTCCCAAACCATGAGCGATGAGTTGATCGAGAATGTGCGATGTCGCCCCTGTGGGGCAGCGTTGGCGGTCCAGATCATCCATCCTGAGCAGCCAGTGGCCCTCGTGGGCGCGTGCATCGAGATAACTGCCCAATGCTGCAACGAGTGAACCCTGATGCAGTGGCCCGGATGGCGTCGGCGCAAAGCGACCGACATAGGTCGACCGGGGCGTCGTTTCGGCTGTTTTCTCCGGGGGGCATTTCGTTCGGAAGGTCATGTGGGTATTATGACATTCAGTTTTAAACTCCGGGAATTCATGTGGTTATTTATATGCAAGACTACTCGGTACCCTTCAATGCCCCTTCGCCGTACCGCATGCGAATGTTCGGGCTGTGGGCGGGCATCTTGTTGTCTGCGGGGCTGCTGACGACGGCGGCAAATGGCGCCATATCAACGGCGCCCTTGGAACCCGCTGCGCATCAGTCGGCGGCCACACAAGTCAGTTGGGACGTGCCGCCGGCGTTCACACAGGGGATGACGGCGATCACGCAGGGAGACAACGCCGCTGTTGCCGCTGACATTTCTACGCTCGGCGATCAGCCGCTGGCAACCTATCTGCAGTTTCGCTGGCTCATGGACACCGTCAATCAGAATCCCGTTGGTGTGGTGGATTTTCTCAAGGCGCACCCCGGTTACCTGTTCAGCAAGGACCTGAAGCTATCCCTGCTCAAGAGCCTGCAGCAGCAAGGCGCCTGGGCAAACTATCTGGATGCGTTGGCACTTTCGCCTGAACTCAAATCATCCACCCGTCTGACCTGCCATACCCTGCAGGCGGCGATAGAAACACGCACCATGACACCGGAGCGGATTCTTGCGGCGGAACATCTGTGGGTGCAGGGACGTAGCCAGCCGGACTATTGCGATCCCGTGTTCACCTGGCTTCAGAACAATGACCATTTGACGGGCGAACTCTATCGCGAGCGCATTCGGGCGGCCGTACTGGCGGGCAATCTCAGCTTGGGACAGTATCTGGTTCGGTCCGGTACTGCTCAGAAAGTGAGTGGCCTCGAATCCTATTTCGAGGGCTGGCGCACGGTCGAGGAGGCACCTGAACAGACCGTTCGTACGGCACTCAAACAACAAAGTAACCAGAAAATCACATCAGTTCAGCGGGCTCATCTGATTCGTGCCCTGATGCATCTGGCCCGGCTCGATCCGCAGACAACCCATGATCTGCTTGGTCAGCTCCCCGCCGTCTGGGCGATCGATGATGCCGATCGTGATCAGATTGCCCGTCAATTCGCGCTTAAGGCAGCCTACACGCGCATGCCGCAGGCCTATGACTGGCTGAAGGCGTTACCCGATTCTGTTCAGAATGAGGAAACGCTGACCTGGCGCGCGCGGGCGGCTCTGAGGGTTGAAAATTGGCAAAACCTCAAGGAAGCCATTGCTGCCATGCCGGTGGATTTGGCACAAGAATCCGAATGGCAATATTGGTGGGCCAGGGCCGATGCTGCCCTGGGTGAGACGAAGGCGGCGGATGCACGGTGGCGGGCGTTGCTCCATGAGCCGGATTACTACTGCTTCCTGGCCGCCGATCGTTTGGGCATTGACTATCCCTGGCCGAAGCATCCCCCTTTGCCCATGGTGTCCACCAGCGCTGTGGCAGCCATTCCGGCCGTGCGGCTTGCTTTCTACCTGCGTGCTGCCGGTCTGACCGACGATGCCCGACGCGCTTTTGGTGCTGCATTGAATGATGTGCCTTCGGACCAGTTTCCCGCCCTGACGGTATTGGCCGAACAGGCTCAGTGGTATGACCGGGTGTCGATCACCATCGCCAAAATGCACAAACAGAATGACCCGACCTGGTTTGCCGCGCGGTTCCCATCGCCCTGGCCATCAGTCGTCGCGCAGCAGGCCAAAGCGCAAGGGGTCGATGCCAACTGGTTGTATGCCATGATTCGGCGGGAAAGCCTCTTTATGAGTGACGTGGGCTCCGGTGTGGGCGCGCAGGGGCTGATGCAGCTTATGCCGCGCACGGCAAGCTGGATCAATCGCAAGGCCGATCTCGGACTGACCAACTTTGATCTGCATGATCCGGCGACCAGCATTACCCTGGGTTCGGCCTATCTGTCCTATCTGCGCGATCGTTTCCCCGGGCAGCTTCCCCTGGCGATTGCTGCCTACAATGCCGGTCCGGGGCGGGTGAAACAATGGTTGCCGGAAACGCAGACCATGCCGGGCGATGTCTGGGTCGATACCATTCTCTTTGATGAAACCCGAAATTATGTGCGGGCAGTTTTGGCTGCGACGGTGATTTACGCTTGGCGGGATCAGCCGCATATGGCTGCCGGCCAGGCGGGGGTGGTGCCTTCTGCCACGGCGATGAATGTGGCC
>JAGXHU010000077.1 GCA_024636015.1 Halothiobacillus sp. | reverse complement strand
AGATGTGTATAAGAGACAGGGCTTCGCGCGGCGCGGCGGCCGGGACGGGCCAGTGCATGCCGGCGGCGATCAGGTTGGCGATGACTTCCTGATTGTGCGATTGGCGCAGGAAGGTGTGGACATGCATCGCCACGACCGGGCCAACGTCCGGTACGGCTTGCAGTGTTTCCAGTGAGGCTTGAGTGAGCGCCTCGATACTCGAAAAATGTTGCGCGAGGGAGGCGGCGGTCACTTCACCGACTTCCCGAATCCCCAGGGCGTACAAAAAGCGCGGCAAGGTGGTGTTCTTGGCCGCTTCGAGGGCGTCGATCAGGTTCTGGGCGGATTTTTCACCCATGCGCGGCAGGCTGAGCAGATGTTCCTGCGTGAGATGAAACAGGTCGTCGACATGGGCGATCAGATTGTGCTCAAGCAGCAGTTCGACCCATTTCTCGCCCAGGCCATCGATATTCAGGGCCTTGCGGCTGGCGAAGTGTCGGATGGCCTCGCGCCGCTGTGCCGGGCAGAACAGGCCGCCGCTGCAGCGGGCGATGGCCTCGCCCTCGACCCGGATGACCTCGGAGCCACAGACCGGGCAGTGTGTCGGCAGGGTGATGATCTGCGTGTCGGCGGGGCGCCGTTCCGGGATGATCTTGATGATCTCGGGGATCACGTCGCCCGCCCGCCGCACGACGACATAATCGCCGATACGGATGTCCTTGCGGGTGATCTCGTCGATGTTGTGCAGGGTGATGTTGGCGACGGTGACGCCGCCCACGAAGACGGGTTCGATCCGTGCCACCGGGGTGAGCGCGCCCGTGCGGCCTACCTGGAAATCCACCGATTCCACCTGGCTGGTGGCTTCTTCGGCGGGAAACTTGAAGGCGACGGCCCAGCGGGGGGCCTTGGCAACAAAGCCCAAAGCCTGTTGCGCCGCGAAATCGTTGACCTTGAGCACGATGCCGTCGATGTCGTAATCCAGGGTCGGGCGCCGTGCCAGCATGGCGGCGTGATAGGCCAGCACGGCATCGCTGTCGGTACAGATCGTGCGCCATTCGCTGACGGCAAAGCCGAGATTCCCAAGCCAGTCGAGCAATCCGAGCTGGCTGTCCGGCAGTTCGATGCCTTCCGCCGCACCGATGCCGTAGGCGAAGAATTGCAGTTGTCGCCGGGCGGTGATGCGCGGATCTTTCTGACGCAGGGAGCCGGCCGCGGCATTGCGCGGATTGACAAACGCCTTGTCGCCGGACGCTTCAGCGGCCTGATTGAGGGCGGCAAACGCGGAATGGGCCATGACGACTTCACCCCGAACTTCCAGCACGCTGGGCGTGGGCAGGGCAAGGCGCGCGGGCACGGTACGAATGGTGCGGACGTTGGGCGTGACATCCTCGCCTACGGCGCCGTCGCCGCGCGTAGCGGCCTGGGTGAGCACGCCATCGACATAGGTGAGGTTGATGGCCAGTCCGTCGAATTTCGGTTCGGCGGCGAAGACGAGCGCATCCGTCTGTTTCAGCCGATCGCGGGCGCGCTGTTCGAAGGCCGTCCATTCGTCGGCATCGAACACGTTATCCAGCGACAGCATCGCCTGACGATGCCGGACGTTGTCGAAGGTGGTGACGAAGGTCGGGCTGCCGACGCGTTGGGTGGGCGAGTCGGGGGTGATCCACGCCGGGTGTTCGGTCTCGATGGCCTGCAACTCGCGCATCAGCCGATCGAATTCGGCATCGCTGATGATCGGGTCGTCGAGGACGTAATACCGGAAACTGTGCTGTTCGATCTCGGCCCGCAGGGCGTTGAGTCGGGCCAGGAGTTGGGCCAGGAGTTGGGCCGGGAGTTGGGCTTGGTCTGCCGCCATCTGCTTGCGTCAGCCGTTCAGTTGTTCGCGGTACCGATCGATCGATTCGGAACTGAGGGGCTGGCGTTGATCGTCCAGCACTTCGCCGCCGAGTTGATCGGCGATATCCCGTGCAACATCCAGCATTCGTTCGAAGATCAGCGGTTCACTGGGACTGTGCCGCGGTAATTGCATGAAGATCGCCAGCAGGGGCGTGGCAAAGCTGGCGGTATTGCCCCGGTCGAAGGTGCCGGGCTTGACGCCGTTCATCAGCGAGAACAGGGGTTCACCCATCTCGTCCGGGTAGTGATAGATCGAAAATTCACCAAACTCGAAGCCGATTTCCTCGATCAGGCCTTGTACGCGCTCGCCTTCAAAGGGCTCGCCATCCGAGCTTGCGATCAACAGGGGGACCACAATGGGCTGCTGGTCTGTCGGTTCGGCAGGGGCGGGTGACGCTTCCGGGGTGACTGCCGCGGGCGTTTCGTCGAACGCACCGGCAGCTGGCTCCGGCGTTTTTTCCTGGTAGCCGAACCGGCGAACTGGCGCGACAGCGGCCTGCCGTTGCTGGAACAGGCCACCGGGTTGATTCAATGAAGGCTCTCGATCTGTCTCGGCGGTCGGGTCATCGTACAGGGGCGTACGGCGTACTGTGCCAAGGATGCCTTCTGCGCCACCAAAATCGATGTCGATCGCGGGGTCGGCATCGGTGGGTGTGCTGCGACGGGTGAAGTCCGGCTGCGGCCAGCGCAAGGGCTCGGGTTCCACTTCGAAGGGTTCGCTGGCGGGCGTGATCGGTGTGTCGAAGCGGGGCTCTGCCCGGTGGTGAAAGGCCGGGCTGGCATCGGTTTCGTCCTGAAGATCGGGGGTGGTCATGACGCCATTGTCCGTATCCTGCGCCCGGATGCGCACGTCGATTGGATCTTCAAGATTGGCCTCGGTACGACCGCTACCAAGTTCGATGGCCTGTTCGCTCTTGTGACGGAAGTAGACCCAGGCGAGACCGACCAATGTGACCACACCCGCCGCCAACAAAATCCAACGTAACCATTCCATATTTTTATGACTCTAGTAATTGCACGGCACGATCCACATCAACCGAAACGATCCGTGACACGCCCGCCTCGCGCATGGTCACACCGACCAAGGCTGAGGCACTGGCCATGGTCGTTTTGTTGTGGGTGACGAACAGGAATTGCACCCGATCCGACATGGCCGAAACCATAGCACAAAAGCGCCCGACATTGGCTTCGTCCAGAGGGGCATCCACTTCGTCCAGAATGCAAAATGGGGCCGGGTTGAGTTCGAACAGGGCGAAGATCAACGCGATAGCCGTTAATAATCGTTCGCCGCCCGATAGCAGGGACAGCTGAGTGGTCTTCTTGCCCGGTAGTCGGGCAAACAGGGTGACACCCGCGTCGAGTTCGTCGCCGTCGGTGAGATCGAGCCGCGCCTCGCCCCCGCCGAACAGTTGCTCGAACAGGGGTGCCAGCCGGACGTTAACCGCGTCGAATACCGTGCGGAACTTGGCGCGCGTCTGACGATCGAGCGTGCGAATGGCATCGGTGAGTTGGGTGAGCGCTTCCTGAACGTCCGCCATCTGCTGGTCCAGCTCGTCTTTACGGCTGCGCGCTTCCTCGTAGGCGGCAATGGCGGTGAGGTTGACAGGCCCCAACCGCGCGATCTGCTGTTCCAGGTTGAGCCGTTCGCCCTTTTGCGCGGATTCGATCTGGGGGATCTCGGCAAGCTGTTGCATCGCCTCGGGGTCGAGGGTTTCGTGATCGTCCGCCAGTTGCTGTTCGGCCTCCGCCAGCGTTTCACCGGCGTGACTGCAGTGCACTTCGGCCTGGGCGACCTGCAGGGCGGCCGTCTGAACCTCGGCCTGGATCTGTTGTTCCTTGACCTGGTGGCGGGTGCGTTCGGCAAGTTGTGTATTCAGTGTGGCGGTCAGGGCTTCCTGCCGCGCCAGAATCTCGGTTTCCTGCGTGACCAGCATCTGTTGACGCTGCTCGATGGCGGCCTGTTCCGCACGTGCCTGCCGATATTGCTCGGTCAAGGCCTGGGACTTGTCGTCGAATTCGGCCAGCCGTTGGTCGATGTGTTGCCATTGGGCCTGATCGCGCGCCAGCGCCTGATCGATATGGGCGCATTGTTGCTGATTTTGGTCGCAGGATCGTTCCAGTGTTTGTGCCTGCTGTGTGGCAGCGCCGGAAGCTCGCCGACGTTCAAGCACGACACGTTCGGCTTCATTTTGTTCGGCCGTCAGTTGATTGCGCGCCTGGTTCCGGATGGCGACATCCTGCTCGGCGGCCGTGATCTGTTGGGCGAGCTGGGCAAGCTCCGTATCGATCCGCGCGCGTTCTTCTTCCTGGCGGGTGCGCCGCGCCGCTTCGTCGGACCATTGCTGTTCGGCGCGTTCCTGCTGGCGGCGTGCATCCGCCAGGGCCATGTTCCGCTGGGCGAGTGCCTGATGTGTTTCGCGCTCCCGAAGGGCGAGCTGGTCGGCCTGTTGTCTGGCCTGTTTGGCTGTCGCCCACTGCGCGCGCGCGGCGTCTTGAGCCGTTGCCGCGGTTTGTTCGGCCTCGGTCAATTCTTCCCGAAGCGCATTCAGACGTGTTTGCTGCTGCAGGTGGACGGCGGCCTGATCCGTCGCCGGTCGCCCCATCCAGTGGCGTCCGACCTGCCAGCCATCCGGCAGGACGAAGACGTGACCGGGCAAGAGATCGGCGCGCCGGGCCAGGGCATCGGCCAATGAGGTGGCGGGATGCCGCGCCTGTTGCCAGTCTGCCAGCCAGGGGGTCAGTTCGGGCGACAGTGGTGCGGATTCGGTGCTCGGTGGGGAAATCGCTGCGTCAGCGGCACCGGGCGCGACCCACCAGCCTGAGGCCGGGATCTGCCCGCTACCCGCCCACTCGGCATGCAGGGCGTCCAGATCCGGCACACAGTCGGCGGCGATCTGTGCGCCCAGTACATGGCCCCACCAAGGGGCGGCTTGGGCGGCTGCCAAGCGTTGCATCAGGGGATCGGTCGGCGTATCGGTTTTAGTCGTGGCGTGTTTTTTCGTATGGGACAGCAGGCGTTCCAGTCCGCTTCGCTCGGCCAGCAAGCCATCCCGTGCGCGTATCCGGTCATGGGCGGCTTGCTGGGCCTGTTCGGCCTGTTCTGCGTGCTGCTCGGCGTCGGTAACGGCCTGTTGGTGCGCGTCACGCTGTTGATCGCAGGCGGTTTGCTGTTCGTGGATTTGTTGGCTCAGCGCGGCGATCTGCTGTTCGAACCGGCGGCGTTGTTCATCATGGTTGGCTGGGGCTGGCACCGCTTCGGCCGAGGTGAGTCGTTGCCGCTGCCGTTGCAGGGACGCCTGTTCCGCCTGGCGGGCCGCCAGATGCTGCTGTGGTGCGGACAGCGCCTCGTTGGCTTGCAACCAACCGGCGCGGAGTCGAGCCAGCTGTTCGTCTGCAACCCGCAATTCGGCTTGAGCCGTGGCGCGCTGTTCCTGCGCTTGCTGGCGTTCGTTTTCCAGGGTCTGTTGCCGACTCAGGAGCCGATCCCGTTCTGCCTGCTGCTGTTCGATACGGGTGGTGAGCCGGGCCTGCTGGCTGCGATCGTCCTGGCGTTGCTGTTCGATGGCTTCCTGGCGCGCCGCCAGTTCGCCCAGCCGGCCATTGATTTGGGCACGTTCTGCCGCGACATGATAGAGCTGAGACTGAAGCAGCCGGAGTTCTTCCTGCACCGCGTTGCGCTGGTGTTCCAGTTCAGCGATCTGCTGGTTCACCCGCTGGGATTCGCCGCTCATCCGGGTCAGGTCGGCCTGTCGTTGCGCCAGGCGTTCGGCCAGTTGCTGATGGGCGCGTGTCGCGAGGATGTGCTGGACGGCTGCCTGCTCGGCTACCTGGCGTCGCCATTTTTTTTGTAATTGCCGATAACGTTCGGCCGTTTTGGCCTGGCGTTCGAGCTGGTTTTGCTGGCGGCCCAGTTCATCGGCCAGATCGCTCAGTCGGGCGAGATTTTCTTGGGTCTGGTTGATGCGGGATTCGGTCTCGCGTCGGCGTTCCCGATAGAGCGAGATGCCAGCTGCTTCCTCCAGATAGGCCCGCAGTTCTTCCGGGCGGGCGTCGACGATACGATTGATCTGCCCCTGCTCGATCACAGAGTAGGATCGCGCGCCGACTCCGGTGCCGAGAAACAGATCGATCACATCACGGCGGCGTACTTTGGTCTGGTTGATGCTGTAGCGCGACTGGCCGTCTCGCCCCAGACTGCGGCGAATGACGATCTGATCGTAGGCGGAGAATGGCCCGCTCAGGCGCCGTTCACTGTTGTCGAAACCGAGTTCCACCACGGCCTGGCTGGCTGGCGGACGTTGTCCGCTTCCCGCGAAGATGACGTCGTCGAGCGCCTGACCGCGTAGCTGCTTGGCCGAAGATTCCCCCAAGACCCAGCGGACGGCATCGATCAGATTGGATTTGCCGCAGCCGTTGGGGCCGACGATGGCGACCAGCGGGGTGGGCAAGGAAATTTCGGTCGGCGTCGCAAAGGATTTGAAACCGGCAAGATACAGGCGGCTCAAGCGCATGGCGGCTGTTCTCTCTCGGTCGGCTTTTTCCCCGGCAGGGTCGGCGGCTTGCCTCTATAATGTCGGCCAGAATTCATTTCCATCCTTTATCGTTGACCTGAAGGCGACCCCATGAGCACGCAACCGAGCAAAACACTGGAAACCTTTCCCAATCCCTACCCGAACCGGGACTATACCATCCACATGCGGGTGCCAGAATTCACCTGCCTGTGCCCGAAGACCGGTCAGCCGGATTTTGCCACGATTCTGATCGATTTCGTGCCGGATCAGCTGTGCGTCGAACTGAAATCCCTTAAAATGTACATGTGGTCGTTCCGGGAGGAAGGCGGGTTCCACGAAGCGGTGACCAACGGAATTCTGGACGATATCGTGACGGCCATTTCCCCGCGTTTCATCCGGGTGACCGGCGAATGGAACGTGCGCGGCGGGGTGTATACCAATGTCGTGGTGGAGCATCGTAAGCCCGGCTGGCAGCCCGCTACACGCGTTGAATTGCCCTGAGTCACCTTGGGTCGACGCGGACGTGTCCCGCGATGACGACTGAGAAGTCGTTGCGGAAAATGCGAATGGGAATACTTGCCGGTTGCATATTCTTCGAGATTGCGGGAAGGTAGCGTTCCAATGTACCAAAAAGGTGGTTTGCGGCCGTGGGATGGATTTACCCCGGCCGTCGATCGGACGTGATCGGCGGCGTATCGTGCCCCCATTTTGTGTCCGGATGCGCCGGATATCCGGTATTTAAGAGTAGGGAGGAGGGTCTATGGAAAGCCCACGGCACAGCGTGAATACCCGCTCGGGGGGCACGCATGGCACCATGCTGGTTGCCAAGGATGATGCGCGTACAGCCGCATTCATGGAAACCGAATCACAACACGTCAATCTGGATCAACCTGCGCTGATCGGGCTCACGGTGCCTTATCAGGGGTTTCGTTTTCCCTTGCATATCGGGAAAACAACGGTGGGGCGTCGAGCCGATAATGATCTGGTTCTGACGGACGGTAGTGTATCGGCCATGCACGCCTGGGTGATCGAGGATCAGGGGCGCTACCGGGTGATGAACATCCTGTCGACCAACGGCACCTTCGTGAATGATCAACGCATCACCGAAAGCGAGGTCGCGCATGGTGATCTGATCCGGTTTGGTGGCCTGAGCTTTCAGCTTCATACCGGCAAGACTACCCCGCATATGAACCCAATCGTATGGCAATGGGTCATCGGCGTCATCGCGGTGATTGGTGTGCTGGCGACACTGAGCTGGTTTGCCGGCATCTGGCATTAACGGGTTGGCGTCGTCGTACGCCACTGTCTGGATCTACGGCGTCGAAAATCAGGGCTGAACCCATTCTCATCCCCTTGTAGGCGCCATTTCCCCCACCCGGTTGCACCTTTTTCGCCTGGGTAGTGAGCCAAGGGGAATGGAGGCAGTGGAGTGTCAGACGTTCTGTCCTTTTGTGCAGGGGTTTCATGATGAACCAATTTGGCCGTTATCAGATTCTGGGTGAGCTTGGCCGAGGCGCTATGGCCATCATTTATCGTGGCTACGATCCCAAGATCGCACGAACGCTGGCCATTAAGACCCTGCGCCCCGAGTTTTCGGCCCACCCCGAATATCGTGAGCGGTTTTTGACCGAGGCGAAAGCGGCGGGTGCTCTGAATCACCCCAATATCGTGACGGTGTTCGACGTCGGCGAAGTGGCGGGGATTCCCTTTATCGCCATGGAGCTGTTGTCCGGCTATACGCTGGATCAGTTTTCTGCCCGGTTTCCTGAAGGCATTCCGGTGCCTATTTTGCTTCGCATCGCGACCGCGATTGCCGATGCGCTGGATTTTGCGCATCAGCATGGTGTGGTGCATCAGGATCTGAAGCCGGAGAATATCGCCCTGCTTAATGACCAGGGCGATGTCAAAATGATGGATTTCGGTATTGCCCGCATCCTGCTGAAAGCAGATCTCCCGTCTACCGAAGGTGCACGGGCGTTTCTTTCCGGCACGCCCGAATATATGTCGCCAGAGCAGATCAGCGATCAACCCGTCGACGGGCGTAGCGATCTCTATACCCTGGGTGTGGTTTTGTACGAATTGATTACAGGGCAGTTGCCATTCCAGGGCGATGATCCTTGGGCGATCTGGAAGCAGGTCATGAATCAACCGCCGCCACTGGTTCGGCCGCTTGATCCCCAGACGCCCCCGGAACTGCTTGAACTTGTTCGTACCCTGCTTGCCAAGGATCCGGGGCAACGGTATCAGTCGGCAGCGGGCGTGGCAGCCGATTTGCGTTCAATGGCGAGACGGCAGACGGAGATGACGCAGCACTGGCTGGCCCGGCGGATCATTCCCCTGCGGGTGCGTTGGCCGTTGTTGATGGCTGCAATTGTTGCTGTGACCATGATCCTGGGGTTGCTCTGGGTGCATCAACGACAGAATCAGGTGATCTCGAATCTTGCATTTGATTACGGTTTTAGCCTGTCCGAATGGGTGGCAATGCAGACAGCGGAAGACCTTCTGTTGCAAGACAAACTCGCGCTCCAGTCCTGGGTGGACAGCATGAGCAAAAATCGCGATATCGTGTACATGGCGATTCACGGGGTGGGTGATGAGCCATCGATTCACAGTGGCGGTACGGGCTTGACGAGTCTGATGCGTACGCAACTCAACGCGGATCATGTGGTGCGGGACCGGGGCGCTCAGCGTGTGTACTCGGTACACCAGGCGGGCGGTTCGGCATTTTTTGTCTTCGAGTCACCCATCGACTATCAAGGGCGTGTGATCGGGCAGCTGCGAATCGGCTTGACCACGGATGCGTTGGCGGCCGCGAACCACGCAACTCTGTGGACGCTGCTGATCTGGATTTCGGTGATTTTCCTGGTTGTTATGATGGGGACGTATTGGCTTGCGCGCCGAATCCAGATTCCACTGGATATTCTACTCAACGCGCAGGAACAGGTTCGGGCGGGACGTTTGGATCATCGAATTCGAACGCGCCGACAGGATGAATTCGCACAGATATTTGCCGCATACAATGCCATGGTCGATGCACTGGAAGCGCGACAACTTCAGGCACAGGCACGTGAGTCCGTGGCGCTGGGTTCCTCTGGGCTGAATGCGCCCCCAAGCACCCCGACCAAACGGGCCACGGTGCGGATTTCAAATCCGGCCGCCACCCGGTAATCATCATCAGGGCGTCGGTTTGAGTGGGCATCGAGTTATGCCCGCCTTCGAGTGCCGTACACCGTGATCGAGGTGCCTGATCTCAGTCAGGTCCCGTTCCGGGTGGTGAAGCTCAGTGTGTGCCGCTTTCCAGCTGATTCATTCGCTTTTTGAGTTCCATGGCCCGAGCCCGATAACCCAGCGCGGGCTCGTAATTCGGGTCGATGGCTAATGCCTTATCCCAAAGGGCGATGGCCAGATCCAGGTTCTGCTTGCGGTAGGCGGCCAGTGCCTGTTTGTGATACTTCTGCACTATAAGCAACGACTTGGCATCTAGTTTTCCTGTTTGTTCGTGTGCAGGGGGCTGGGCTCCGCCCGTATCAACCGGGTTGAGGTCCTGCGCCGATTTTTCATTGGGCGTGCTTGGATGGTCTGTGAGCGGTGATGTGTCGCTAGAACTGGCCCCGAGAGGGACGGGGGTCTCGGCGGGTATGGCGCTGGCGGGGAGTTTGATCACCTCGCCAATGCGCAGATCCTTACTGCGGGCAATATGATTGTACCGTGCCAGGATCACAAACTTGGACGAACTTCCCAGGAAGCGTTCGGCCAGCCCGCCCAGGGTGTCCCCAGGCTGTACGGTATAGGTTGTGGCCGGTTTTCCGAGCATGCGGATGGGGTTGGCGTCCAGTTGTTGCTGCAGGCTAAGGGCCAGGGGGTTTTTGGGATCCTTGGCACGATAGGTTTTCAACGCGACGCGGGCCTGATCCTGTCGTCCGTCCTCAAGCATCTGAATGATCTGATTGAGATCTGCTTTCAGGGGGGCTTTTTCAGCCTCGTCACCTACCTGTGATGGTTTGGATTCTGTTGCCGCCCCCTTGGTGCCGGAGGTGTCCGACGGGGAGAAAGCCGTTTTCAGGTTGGATGGAATTTGGCTGCAGGCGGAGAGGCCCACCAGAGCCAGACCCCAGAGAACTCGACGAAATAACCGCATGTGACACCTGTCTCCGTGTGATGTTCTGAACTATCGTCTGCTTCAGCGAAACAGCGACCAGCCTTTGTGTGTTCGGGTAGGCGGTCGCCATAGCGCCAAGGCAATGTTATCACTCTGCGATCCGCCGCGCCGCGCCGCCTGACGCACCCAAATAGAGGCAGCAAAGTCCAGGTCTGTTGCTGCGAGTATGGCCGGCATCTCCGGCACGCCGACCTGTGCCCAGAAGCCATCGGTGCACAGCAGGAATTTCAGGTCGGGTGTCAGCGTCATTTCACCGAGCGTTGGTTGAACGCCGCTCGCCATGCCGAGCGCGGAGAGCACCTTGTTTCGATCCGGGTGTGTGGCGCGCTCTTCGGCCGTGATTTTGCCCTGTTCGAACAAGCTCTGTACCAGAGAGTGATCCTGGGTTTGATGAAGCAGGATCTCGTCGCGAAAACAGTACAAGCGACTATCGCCAACATGAGCCCAGTAGGCCCGCGCGCCGTCTGTCAGTAGGGCCACAACGGTAGAGTAGGCCTGCTCACCTTCCTGGGCGGCACGTAGCTGGATTTCAAGCCCGGCTTGCGTACAGAAAGCACGAAGAAATTCCGCAGGGCGCGCTAGCTCATCGAGCGAAGCAGGAAACATGTTTTTGGCCGTTTCGATAACGGCTTGTGCGGCCATTTCTCCACCCCAGTGTCCCCCCACGCCATCGGCGACGACCAGAAACTGGCGGCGCAGATCCGGGGTGGTCAGGCAGACGAGGTGATCCTGCTGGTGGGTGCGTCCGCCGACATGTCGATCGCCACCCATGAAATTGCGGGTGGTCTTTGTTTGGCGTGCGTGATCCTGATCCAATGGCAGTGTCCCTTTTATGGCTAGATCGGCAGCCGCGCTTTGATGGTGCTTTCTCGTTTTGGCCTTGATTTTATGACACAATAACGCGCTAAAGTGCGCGTGGCGAGTGCTCTATCTATGCGGGCATGGATCTCTCTCGCCAAACAGAGTCTTCTGATTCGATCAGGTGTGCCGCATATTGCCGTGCAGGGCTTCGGGCGGTCTCGTTGAGGTCGGCGGCTTTCAGGATGGCCATTTTTTCCAAGGATTGATGAGATGCTGCGAAACCTCCGTATCGGAACCAAGCTGACTGCATTTTTGATCATCGCTTTTTTGATCAGTATTGCGGTGTCGGGCTTTTTCCTGTCCCGCGCAATGAATCAGAAGGCGGAAGCCGAAATCGAAATGCGGGCAGAAATGTTGACCGGTGTGATGAATTCCGTCCGCAATTACACCAGTACTTATGTCACACCCAAGCTGCGCCAGCAGCTCATGAGCGAACCTGAATTCATTCCCGAGACGGTGCCGGCATTTTCGGCCCGAACCGTGTTCGATTCATTTCGCAAAAACCCTAAGTTCGCCGATTATTTCTACAAGGAAGCCACCCTGAATCCCACCAATCCACGGGATCAGGCAGATGCGTTCGAGCAGGGTCTGGTGGCCAAGTTTCGCGCCGATCCGTCCTTGAAGATTTTGTCTGGCTATCGCGAGCTCAAGGGGGAAAGTCTCTTTTACACGGCCCGCCCCTTATCAATCTCGAAGGGATCCTGCCTGCAGTGCCACTCCACACCGGCGGCGGCACCGAAAAGCCTGATTGCTACCTATGGCAGCGAGCACGGATTCGGCTGGAAAATCGGCGAGATCGTCGCGGCGCAAACCATGTATGTGCCTTCGGATGAAATCTTCGCGCGTGGGCATCGCTATCTGATGATGGCCATGGGTATTTTCTTCGGCGTGTTTGCCGTGGGGACGACCCTGCTTATCTGGCAGATTCGGCGTACCGTGGTTCGCCCCATTCAGCGACTGACTTCTGCCGCGCGTGCCATTGGTTCAGGCGAGGCGACGGTTGAGCAACTGTCCGTATTCGATCAACCCGAGATGCAGAAGCTGGCCCGGCAAGGTGACGAACCCGGTGAGCTGGCGCGTAGCTTCCAGTTAATGGCGCATGAGGTGGCGGATCGCGAGCAGAATCTGAATGTGGCGGTTCGGGAACGGACACAGAAGCTGGAGCAGGTGCTCGAAGAGGCCCGCCAGGCGCGCCGGGATGCCGAGGACGCCAATCAGACCAAGAGCCAGTTCGTCGCGAACATGAGCCACGAATTACGCACGCCGCTGAATGCCATCATCGGGTACAGCGAAATCCTGATCGAGGAGGCAGCCGATGACGGTAATACGCAGTACACCCCGGATCTCGATCGCATCCTGAGTAGCGGCAAGCATCTGCTGGCTCTGGTGAATGATATTCTCGATTTGTCCCGGATCGAAGCCGGGAAAATGGAGCTTTATCTCGAAAGTTTCCCGATCTGCCGTGAATTGCAGTCCGTGGTGGATACGGCTCGGCCTGTGATTGAGAAAAATCAGAACCGATTGACCCTGGTCTGCGATGAAGTCTTGGGCAACATGACCGGCGATCTGACCAAATTCCGTCAGATCGTGTTGAACCTGATCAGCAATGCAGCCAAATTCACGCATGACGGCAGGCTGACGGTGACGGTTGCCCGCGCCGTGGGAGATGGATTCACGATTGCCGTTGCTGATACCGGTATCGGCATGAATGACGAACAGCTGGCAAGGCTGTTCCAGGTGTTCAGCCAGGCCGATGCTTCCACGACGCGCAAGTACGGTGGATCAGGCCTCGGACTTTCGATTTCCCGGCATTTCGCCCGAATGATGGGTGGCGATATTACGGCGGACAGTACCGCTGATGTCGGCAGTACCTTTACCGTGACATTGCCGTTTCAGGTGGTGATCGACGCGCCCAAACCGTTGCTCGAATCCGGTACGGCCGACGAACGGAGCGAATACCGCACAGACTCAACGGGTGGTGTGTCCACCGGTGCGGAAACCATCCTGGTGATCGATGATGACCCGGCGGTGCATGACCTGCTCCAGCGTTCGCTCAGTCGGGCAGGCTACCGGGTGATCGTTGCCAGCAGCGGTCAGGAAGGATTGGCGCGCGCGCGTGCCGAGCATCCGGATTTCATCACCCTCGATATTATGATGCCGGGTATGGATGGTTGGTCGGTGCTCACCGCGCTCAAATCAGATCCGATGCTCAAGGATATTCCGGTGTTCGTGTTGACGATGACCAGCGAGAAGAGTCTGGGTTATGCCCTGGGCGCTGCCCAGTTCCTGACCAAGCCGGTGAATCGTGAGGCGCTTCTGGGGCTGCTGCGTCAATACGCTCGCCATCCGACGTCCTGCCAGGTACTGGTGATTGACGATGATGCGGCCAACCGCGATCTCATGCGTCGCGTACTCGAGAGCGAATCGATTGAAGCGTTCGAGGCCACGGATGGCCAATCCGGTCTCGACTGGCTGGCGGCGCATCCCCTCCCTGATCTCGTGATTCTCGATTTGATGATGCCGAATATGGATGGATTTTCGTTCGTCGATGCTTTGCGGAACAAACCGGAATTTGACCGTCTGCCGGTCGTGGTGCTGACCGCCAAGACGCTCACCGAAGAAGATCGCCAGCGGTTGAGCCTACGGGTGGCGCACATCATCGAGCGTAATGGCCAGAGTGAGGAGGACGTGATCGCACGGTTGCACGAACAAATCTGTGCGCAAAGGGAAAAAAGGGTTTGATGGCCCGCAGGGCGATCTTGGATTTGCAGGAGACGAAGGAAATGGCCCGGATTTTATTGGTGGAAGACAACGAAATGAATCGCGACATGCTCTCGCGGCGATTAGCGCGCCGTGGGTTTGACATGCTGCTTGCTGTCGATGGTGAAGTCGGGTTGGCCATGGCGCGGGAGCACCTGCCTGATCTGATCCTGATGGACATGAGTTTGCCGAAGATGGATGGCTGGGAGGCAACCCGTGCACTGCGTGCCGACGAGGTCACCTGCCGGATTCCGGTCATCGCCCTGACGGCGCATGCCATGGAGGGGGAGCGTACCAAGGCATTGGATGCCGGCTGTGACGATTTCGATACCAAACCGGTCGAATTGCCGCGGTTGCTCGACAAAATCGATCGTCTCCTGAGAGAGGGCCAATAGTCATGGCAGAGACTCATCCTTGCGATGCCCACATTCGGCATGATTTGCGTACCCCGATCAATCACATGATCGGGTATACCGAGATGTTGATTGATGATCTGCCTAAGGCTTGTGAGGGCACACTCTCTCTGCGGCTCAAGAACCTGCTTGCCAGCACTTATCGATTGCTGGACACCATCAATCGCCCCGCTCCGGTCAGCCTTGGGCGATTCGATGCGCTGTTTCCGGATTGGCGGGAGCGAATGGCCCTGGTCGAGGCGGATTTTCTGCAGCTCAGGGCGGCGGCGGATCAGCATTGGTCGGAGGCTGCTAGCGATGTGGGCAAGATCGCGGAAGCCATCGGCAATATGCGTAGCTTGCTGGAAGATCTGAGTGCGCGGCCCGTGGTGGATCTCGGGGATCCGGCGGCCCGCACCGAGCGTGAGAATGTTGGGGGCGTGGTCGGCTCGGCGGATGGGCATTTGCTGATCATCGACGATCGTCCGGAAAACCTGGAATTGATGCAGCGTCGATTGATCCGCGAAGGATATCGCGTGACCGTCAGCGGCAGTGGTCAGGATGCGCTGCGGCGGCTGGAAACGGATAATTTTGACGTGATTCTGCTGGACTGGCTGATGCCGCACATGAGTGGCGCGGACGTTCTGGCCAAGATTCGCAGCCGGTTTTCGGCGCATGAATTGCCGGTGATCGTCGTGACGGCACGGCATGGCTCCGCAACCATCGTGGATGCCCTCACGCAGGGCGCGAACGATTATCTGTCCAAACCCCTTGATTTCCCCGTGGCGCTGGCGCGACTGGCTACCCAGGTGTATCTGCGCAAGGTGACGCAGCAACTGGCTGAAGCCAATCGCCAGCTCAAGCAGTTCTCCTACATTGATGGGCTGACCGCGATCGCGAACCGGCGGAAGTTCGATGAGTACCTTATGACAATCTGGCGTCGCGCACAGCAGGAAGGGTCGCCGGTTTCCCTGATTCTGATCGATGTGGACTTCTTCAAGCGCTTCAACGATTCACTGGGGCACGAGGCAGGCGACCATGCCCTGATGCGGGTGGCCAAGGCCGTCAGCGCGGGGCTGTTTCGAACCAAGGATCTGGCCGCACGCTACGGCGGAGAGGAATTTGCTGTCATTCTGCCCGAAACGACACTGGCGGATGCCATCAGTGTTGCGGAACGGGTCCGCTGCGCCATTATGGACCTGGCGTTGCCACATCCAGCCAGTTCGGTGATGCCGGTGGTGACCGCCAGCCTGGGGGTGGGGGAATGGCGCCCGACAGCATTTTGCGAGCCCAGCGCCCTGATCAATTTGGCCGACAAGGGGCTGTATCAGGCCAAGGCAGCCGGTCGTAACCAAGTGGGCACGCTCGGTATTCAGTAGTCGAGCATTGCTGCGGGGCGCATTTTCTCTCCAGAGATTCAGACCAAACTATTGCGAATCTGCCGTTCAGTTTCGGTCGGACAGTACATTGATTCTGCGTGGTTGAACCGCTTCGGGGTCGTGATATTGAGCACGCCCTTTTCTATGTATACGTCGATGTCCTCCGGTTTGACGCCGGTGGCGCTGTCATCAGACCTGTCCGTATTGTTGTGCCGCCCCGATCCAGCGGCGGATCAGGGCATCCTTGTGCGGATGGTTCTCGGCGATCAATTCGTCTGCAAGGTTGCGGGCGAGTTCCAACCAATGCTCGTCCAGGATCAGATCGGCAACCCGCAAACGGGCGAGGCCAGTCTGGCGGGTGCCCAGAATCTCGCCGGGGCCCCGTTGTTCGAGGTCGGCTTCGGCCAACCGGAAACCGTCCTGGGTTTCCCGCATTAGGGCCAGCCGGGTCCGGGCCTTGTCCGAGACCGGTTCGTCGAACAGCAGGATGCAAAACGAAGCCGTCGCGCCGCGTCCGACCCGACCGCGCAGCTGGTGCAATTGGGCGAGTCCCATGCGATCGGCATTTTCGATAATCATCAGCGAGGCATTGGGGACGTCCACCCCGACCTCGATCACCGTGGTGGCGACCAGCAGATCATATTCGTGTGCCTTGAATTGGGCCATCTCCCGATTTTTATCCGTCGAGGACATGCGCCCATGCACGAGGCCGATACGCAGATGTGGCAGTGCCTCTCTCAAAGCTGTGGCAGTGGACTCGGCGGCTTGCGCCTCGATACGTTCGGAGTCTTCGACCAGCGGGCATACCCAATAGGCTTGTCGACCGCTGTCGCATACCGCGCTGATGCGTGCAATGAGATCGTCCCGGCGGTCGGCACGGATCAGTGCCGTGGTGATCGGGCTGCGGCCGGGCGGGAGTTCGTCGATGATCGAGATATCCAGGTCTGCATAGGCACTCATGGCGAGCGTTCGGGGGATCGGGGTCGCCGTCATGACGAGTTGGTGGGGCCGAATACTCGCGCCATCCCGACGGGTGCCTTTGTCGCTGAGGGCGAGCCGTTGATGCACACCGAACCGGTGTTGTTCGTCCACGATGACGAGCGCCAGGCGGTCGAATTGAACCTGCTCTTGAAACAGGGCGTGCGTGCCGATCACCATCTGCGCCCGGCCATCGGCCAGTGCGGCCAGATTGGCGCGGCGATCGGCGGCGGATTGTTGACCGGAAAGCAGATGCACCGAGACGCCCAGTGGGGTTAGCCATTGGGAAAAATTGCGATGGTGCTGTTCGGCCAGCAGGGCGGTCGGTGCCATGAGCGCCGCCTGATAGCCCTGTTCGATCGCTGTCAGCGCGGCGCCGGCCGCGACGAGGGTTTTGCCCGAACCAACATCCCCCTGTACCAAACGCAGCATGGGTGCGGTTCGATCGAGGTCGGCATGAATTTCCTGCAGCACCCGGGCCTGGGCTCGGGTGGGTTCAAAACTCAGGTTGTGCAAGAGGCGTTGATACAACGAACCACCAGAAGGAAGCTTGTGCGCACATTCTTGGGTGAGCTCATGATGCCTCAATCGCAGGGCCAGCAAATGGGCCAGCAGTTCTTCGACGATCAGGCGCACGAACGCCGGGTCCGATCGTTGTGGAATTCCTTCCGAGAGGGTGGGGACATGGATGCGCTGTAGTGCAGCAAGCAGGCCGGGCCATCCTTCGCGTCGTCGTACCGTCGACGGGAGCAGATCGTCCATATCCTGCAAGGCAATAGTCAGAGCTTGATCGACCAAAGCGCGCAACTTGCTCTGATTCAAACCATCGGTGCCTGGGTAGACGGCGAGAATGGCCTCGTGTTGGGCGCTCTGCATGATTTCGGGCTGGGCCATTTCCAGCCCGCCGTGCGCACCGGCGCGGATCTCGCCGTACAATAGGTACTGCTGACCAGGCTGAAGTGTCGGGCCAAAACGTCCGAACTGCCACAGGGTGATCTCACCCATATCGTCATAGCCCTGCGCCACTTGTCTCGCCTTGCCCCGGCGAAGTGGTCGCGCATCATGGATGGTCACATGAATCAGAGCAGACTGGCCGATCAGATAGGGGCTGAGAGACTGGATCTGCCCGCGATTCTCATAACGCAGGGGCAGGTGCCATAACAGGTCGCCAATGAGGTGGATCGACAGTCGGGCCAACTGGGCCGCCACGCGACTGCCTACGCCAGCGAGCCGATCCACGGGGTCCATGAGTGTGTCCGCTTTGGGCGGCAACCGGTGCGGTGTCATAGCCTTCACATGATGGATTATTGAGCGATTATATGCGCCAAGGGCATATAATCACTATATACTTTCCGGCTTATGGATATAGCTGATATTCCGGGGTGCCTGTGCGCATTGTCTGGGGTATGGTTTTTGTCGCCAATTTTCCGAGTCGGGCGAAGTTTATTTTTGGCATTTAGATTATGTATTGGAGGTTCCAGTGGCACAAGGTAACACCCCTAAGGTTGATTCCAGCGCGAAGCTGATCGGTTTCGTGGCGGCAATTTTATTGCTGGCACCGATTTTTTATTTGGTGAACGCGATGGTTAACGTGGTTGACCGTACTTCATTTGAGTCCACGGTTGTCGATCACCCCGCGACACCGGCTGCGCCCGCCGCCGCAACAGCGAGTGGGTCAGCCCCTGCGGCCAGCCCCGCTCCTGCACCTGCTGCCGAGAAAACGGCCTCTGCAGGGGGCGATGCGTCGGCCGGCAAAGCTAAATTTGCCTCATGTGCTGCCTGTCATGGTATGGACGGCAAAGGTAACGGGGGCGCGTTCCCGGATCTGACCAAACTGAATGCAGCAGATGCCGACACGATCCTGACCGCCTTCAAAAAAGGCGACATGGACACCCTGAAGAAGCACAACCTGGGTGGTGCGCGTTACGGCACCATGGCTCCTCAGGTGGCCAACCTGTCCGAAACTGATATTGCCAACCTCGCGGCATACATCGCCGAATTGGGCGGTCACACGGCTGCTGCTGCCCCGGCAGCGACAGCAGCAACCCCCGCCCCGGCCCCGGCGACAGCAGCAGCCCCCGCAGCGGCCCCCGCTCCGGCCAAGACAGCTGTGATCATCTCCAGTGAAACTGTCGCACGTGGCCATGCCTACTTCTCTTCCTGCGCCGTTTGCCATGGTGCTGGGGGTGAGGGTGGACATCTGCTGAACGCGCCGAAGCTGGCTGGTTTGCCTGCGAACTCGGTGGTGTCTCTGCTTGAGCTGTACCGCAAGGGCCAGCAGATGGGGCCGAATTCCTATGCGATGATTCCGCAAGCCAAATACCTCACGGACGATGAAATCCATGATCTGGCGGCCTTCATCTCCACGATCGGCATGAAGAAAATGCACGGCACTGAGACCGAATAAACCTTCTGTTCAGTACCATGAAAAACGCCGGGCAAGTCCCGGCGTTTTTATGTGGTTTAAATTCATTCCCTGAAATTTATCACCATTGCCGTCAGGCGTCCTCGGTCCCAACCGCTACCGGGTGGTGATCGAGTTTCCACTCCGGAAAGCCATCGGCCAGTCGGCGTGCTTGAAATCCATGCGCACGAAGTCGTTCGATGGCCTCGAATGACAGCGCGCAGTAGGCTCCTCGGCAATAAGCCACAATTTCACGCTGTGGATCGAGTTCGGTCATCTTGCGTTCCAGATCCGCCAAGGTGACGTTGACTGCGCCGGGTACATGGCCGGCCGCATATTCCTCCGCGGGTCGCACATCCAGAACGGTGACCAGACCATCCCGGCAACGGGCGATCAACTCCTCGGCCGACAAGGGCTCCAGACTATCTCTGTGCGTGAGATGCCGGTCGATAAGGTCGCGCACCTCGTGCAGATGACGCTCGGCGACCCGCTTCAGGATCGCGAGCAGTTCCACCACATCCTCATCCGCCAGACGGTAGAAGATCTGCTTGCCCTGGCGCCGTGAGGCGACCAGCCCGATCTGGTGCATGCGCTGCAGGTGCTGTGAAGTGTTGGCCACACTGAGCCCGCTCAAGGTGGCGAGTTGGTCGACCGAACGCTCTGCTTGCGCGAGGTACTCCAGGATTTCGAGGCGAGGTCCATTCGATAGGGCCTTACCCAGGCGGGCGAACTGATCGTTGAGTTGCTGTTTAAATCCCACGGGTGCGAAGACTCCAGGCATATGCGAGGCTCGATGGGAGCCCCGACGGGTCAAGGTGATGTCGGTATTGTACAACCGGCGGGCGCGCACATGGATACCCATCGCCGCTCGATACGCAAAGCGATCCAGGCGCCAGCCATGATGGCGGCGAGTGCCATGAACGAACCCAATGCGAGTGTTGAGATGCCGCTGAGGCCGTGGCCTACGGTGCACCCCATCGCTAATACGCTGCCGATGCCGACCATCAGGGATCCGATAACGGTGCGGGCCCATTCCTGCCAGGAGTGTGGTATGGACCACTGAAACTCTCGCCGCACGAGGGTGCTGATCAGGCTGCCCAGTAGAAGTCCTGCGACGGCTACGACACCGAAAGTAATTGCGGCGAATGTGGTGGGACGTTGCAGGTAATAGACGACATCGCCCATCGGTGCGCTGAAGGTGAATGACTGCAAGCCCAATCCCTGTTGCGGATTGTTCATCATTTCAGCCGCATCGGACGCCGCTTGTCCCAGGGATCCGCCGGTGACCCAAAAGGCGAGCCCCACGACGACGCCGATCGAAAGCGCCCCCAGCCATCCCAGCCAATTGGCGCACAGGGGGAGCCAGCGCCAGGAAACAAAGAGCAACAGGGCGCTGATGCCCAGCGCCAGAGTCAAATAAAGCCCGCGGCCACCCCCCAGAATGCTGGACAGATCCTGATGTTGAATGCCAAATGAAGTCAGGTTGGTACTCAAATTCCCCACCCAGGGCAGAAAAGCCGTGGCATACAAGGTGGTACGGGTCATGGCGTAGGCACCGAGCGCCATCACGATCACCGCAAGCAGCGCCTGAAGGTTGCCTTGTGTGACTTTAACGAGACTGCGTACTGGGCAGCCCCGGGCCAACACCATACCGACCCCAAACACAAAGCCGCCAATCAAATAACGTCCCCAGGCAAAATCCGGCGAGCGATACATGGGGCGTGTATTGTCCAGATCAATGCCACTGACCGATTGCATCAGTGTGGTCGCCAGAATGGCAACGCCAATGGCGGCCAGATAGACCGCCAAGCGCCGTCCGTCCCGCGATTGCTGATAGCTGCTGAGCCCGCCCAGCAGGCAAAAACGGGAAAACTGAGCCGCCAGGCCGAAAACGATCGACAAGACGAGCACCCAGGATAAATAACCGGTAATAGCTGGATCCACGATGGTTCTCCTGTCTGGATCAGAGGGATGTATTGGCTTTGATGATGGCTTGAATCTCATCGACCGGTGGGAGCACCGCCGCGCTGACTTCTTCAATGAACTGTTCGCGTGATTTGCTTAGCGTCGGGTTATGACGCTTTTCAAATCCGATGGTGGAGCAGGGTTTGCCACTGATGCCGCCGCCGCAGACACTGCCGGCCTGTGCACCCGGCAGAATTTCCAGATAGTCCGGTTGCGTCAACAATCGGGCAAACAACGAATCATAGAGTCGCTCGGCCATTTCCTGTGTGCGTCCGTGCAGGTCGGGTCGGCCGACACTGCCGACGAATAGCGCGTGTCCGGTCAAGACGAACCAGGGTTCCTCTCCCCGCGAGTGGTCGGTGACGAGCAGACAAATATGATCATCGGTGTGCCCGGGCGTATGCAGTACCTGGGCCGACACATTCCCCATCTTGAGCGTCTGTCCATCGGCCAACGGAAGAAAGTCGAAAGGCAGGCTGTGGTCACCTTCGTGGAGTGCGTACTGTGCACCGGTCAGTGCGGCCAGCTGCCGTCCTCCAGAGATATGATCAGCATGAATGTGGGTGTCGACGACATATTGGATTTTCACGCCGCGCGCTTCAGCCATCGCCACGAATCGGTCTTCATCACCGGCGTGGACGTCGACAGCCATGGCCAAACTCTGGCCAGCGCAGCCGAATAGGTACGCTAAAGAGGATTTATCACAGGCAACTTGTTCAAGAAACATATTGAGCACTCCCCAGGTTACAGGATGGTTTTGTCATGAGTAACGAATAACATTCAATCACTCTATTGAATGTTTAGTCAAGTTGTTTCATACTGCACTCACCTTCATTGTTGTCAGCAGGAAACACGCGTATGACGCCGATCCATGGAATACGTCCCAATCTCGCTCAGTTCACGCTGCACTTGCTTCAAGTATTCCTCGTGGGGGGGCTGGTCGGCATGACGCGCACCGTGCTCCCGGAGCTGGCGGAATCTGATTTTGGGCTTGCCGCCACCTCTTTTATGGCGCTTGCCACGTTTGTTGTTGTTTTTGGTGTCGTCAAAGCGTTGTTGAATCTGGTCGCGGGTGGATTGTCGGATCGATGGGGGCGCAGACGGGTGCTTATCGCTGGCTGGGTCAGCGCATTGCCCATCCCCTTTCTCATCTTGTATGGACCCAGCTGGGGCTGGATTATCCTGGCCACGGTATTTTTGGGGATCAACCAGGGCTTGAGTTGGTCGATGGCGCTGAACAGCAAACTGGATCTGACCCACGCTCGACAGCGCGGCCTGGTGAATGGCTTCAACGAGTTCGCTGGTTACGGCGGTGTGGCGATAGCCGGGATGCTCTCGGCGATGGTTGTTCACACTTATGGTGCGCGCATTGGGCTGTTTTACTTTGCAACAACCCTGATCGTGCTGGCATTGATTATTGCGCTTGTGGTGGTCAAGGAGACACGTCCCTGGGCCTTACTTCATCAGGGTTCGACGCCGATCAAGCCGATAGGGCTGCGGGCACTTTTTGGCTATGCCAGTTGGGGAAATCGATCACTGTTCGCCTTGAATCAGGCCGGTTTAGTCGAGAAATTCACTGATTCGATCGTTTGGCTGTTCTTCCCGGTGTACTTCATGGCACATGGGATGAGTCTGGTCGTTTCGGGTTCGTTGGTTGCCGTGTATGGCGTGGTATGGGGCGCTGGCCAGTTAGTGACGGGGCCGTTGTCGGATCGGATCAGCCGCAAGTTGATGATGGTGGCTGGCATGTGGCTATGCGGCGCGGGCGTGCTCGCGGTTGGATTGAGCACCACAGCATGGTTGTGGGTGATTGAGTTGAGTGCCATCGGCGTCGGTATGGCGTTGCTCTATCCCACGCTGGGTGCCTCGGTTGCCGATCGGGCCGAACCTGCCCAGCGGGCGGGGATTTTAGGTGTATACCGATTTTGGCGCGATCTGGGTTATGCGGTGGGCGGGTTGGGTTTAGGCCTGGCGGCACAATGGAGCGGGGGGCTCAGCCTGCCTTTCTGGCTCGTGGCCGTCTCGATGTTCTTGTCTGGGCTTTATCTCTGGATTCGGTTGACTCCGCCGCCCACGCATTTGTCCTGAATGCGGGGCGCTGGCGAGGCGTCTATACTGTGACGCCGTGTCTTGATGCTCTTTTGGAAAATCCCCCCATGCGCCCCTTCGCTATCACCGCCGCACCGTTCGGGTTGACCGTCTGATGCAATTTTCCGTACAACAGGTGGCGGGCGCGCACTTGCCCCCGGTCAGTTTCACGCTAACATCCGGCGACATACTCACCGTTCGAGGGGCTTCGGGGGTGGGTAAGAGTCAATTGCTCCGCGCATTGGCCGATCTGTCCGAGCATACGGGTGAGATCACGCTCGATGACGTGGCTCAATCGGCCACCCCACCCGACGAATGGCGCAGGCAAGTGGCCTATGTGCCGGCAGAGTCCGGCTGGTGGGCCGATGGAGTGTCGGCGCACTTCACGGTGCTGCCGCCTGCCGATTGGTTGCAGCGGTTGTCGCTGTCGCCAGAGATGCTGAATGCTACGGTGGAGCGATTGTCGACTGGCGAGCGCCAGCGATTGGCGTTACTTCGGGCGCTTATGATGCAGCCCAAGGTATTGCTGCTCGACGAACCAACAGCCAATCTTGACGAGGCAAATACCCACGCCATGGCAACCCTTGTGGCTGATTACGTGCAATCACAAGGGGCGGCAGCGGTGTGGGTTACCCACGACGCAACAGCACGTGAACAGCTGGGATCCCATGTCTTGCAGATGACGGCGGAAGGGGCACTGTTCTCATGAATATTCAGATTCTTTCGGTGTTTGATCTCGTCTTGGCCGGCCTTTTGGTGTTGGCGCTCGGTGGCGTGCAGCTGCTGCTTGGCCTGGGGCTGTTACGGTCCTTGGTTTGGGGCAGCGTGCGAATGGTGCTGCAACTGCTGTTGGTCGGGATGGTGCTCAAAAGCCTGTTCGCCGTCGCCAATCTGGGCTGGATCACCCTGATGGCTGCCGTGATGCTGCTGTTAGCCGGGTATGAGGTGACTGCGCGCCAGAAACGGCCGATCAAGGGCTGGCGTGGGTATGGGATTGGTCTGGCTTCAATGGGCGTGACGGCGGCGATTATTACCCTGTTCACCCTGACGGTGATTATTCAGCCCCAGCCCTGGTATACCCCCCAGTATGCGATTCCCCTGTTGGGCATGATTTTGGGGAACACGATGACCGGAATCGGTCTGGCGCTGAATCATTTGACACAAACCGCCTGGTCGAGTCGGAATCAGATCGAGGCACGGTTGCTGATGGGGCAAACCGCACGCACGGCAACCCGTGAGTTGCGGGCCGACGCCTTGCGCGCCGGGTTGATCCCGACCCTGAACATGTTGGCGGCTGCCGGGTTGATCAGTCTGCCCGGCATGATGACCGGGCAGATACTAGCGGGCGCACCGCCGATGGAGGCCGTGCGCTACCAGATTCTGATCATGTTATTGATTACGGCCGCCACCGGATTCGGTTCGATGTTGGCCGTGCATCTGGGCAGTTTGCGTCTGTTCGATGCACGGGATCGCCTGCGACTGGATCGACTGGGTAGTTAAACACCCACCCCGCCTGTCTTAGCCGGGGTGCGATAATCGCTTATTCGACCGTGCCGGGACCATTCAGCAGCAGCGAACGCTTCATCTTCTTGGGGACGGGAAGTCCCATCAGTTCCAGCACGGTGGCAGCGATGTGGGCGATACCGCCGCCGGTGCGCAGCCGCGATGGTGTTTCGTCGATCAGCAGGCAGGGCACGGGATAGACCGTGTGCTGGGTGTGCGGCTCGCCGGTGACCGGGTCGAGCATTTCGTCACAGTTGCCGTGATCGGCCGTCAGGATGATGGAGTAACCGCTCTTCTGTGCCACTTCGACCAGACGGCCAACCTGAGTATCCACCGTTTCGACGGCCTTGATGACGGCTTCGCGAATTGCGGTATGGCCCACCATGTCGCCGTTGGCGAAATTGACCAGTACAAAACCATATTGCTCGCTTTCAACCGCTCTAATGGCCGCATCTGCCACTTCCGCCGCACTCATTTCGGGTTGCAGGTCATAGGTCGCCACCTTGGGTGAGGGCGCCATGTAGCGATCCTCGCCAGCAAAGGGCTCTTCCTTGCCGCCATTGAAGAAGAAAGTCACATGGGCGTATTTCTCGGTTTCCGCGCAGTGAAACTGTTTAATCCCGGCTTGGCTGATCACCTCGGCTAAAACGTTTTTTGGCCGTTCCGGTGGGAAGCCAATTGGGGAAAGAAAACGCGGATCGTATTCGGTCAGACAGGTGACTAGCGCCCGTTGATAGTCGCCACGATCAAAGCCGCTGAACTCAGGTTGCCCCAAGGCTTCGGTCAGTTGGCGGGGGCGATCGTTACGGAAATTGAAAAAAATGACCGCGTCGCTATCCTCGATGGGTTCATAGGCATCCAGCGTTGCCGGTAGCACAAACTCATCGGTTTTGTCGGCTGCATAGGAGTGCGTCAGCGCATCGGCGGCCGTGGCGAAGTGTTCGCCCGCGCCGCGGACGATGGTTTGCCAGGCTAGCTCGGTCCGTTCCCAGCGTTGATCGCGATCCATCGCATAGTAACGACCGCTGATTGTGGCGATGGCGCCGCCGACCGATGTTAGTTTCGCTTCAAGCTCCGGCAGATAGCTGCGCGCGGATTTGGGGGCTGTATCTCGTCCGTCGGTGATCATATGGATCAGTGGGCGCGCGCCGTGCTGGCCGGCCAGGTCGACCAGAGCCAGCAGATGGTTGATGTGGCTGTGGACGCCGCCATCGGAAACCAGGCCGATCAAATGCAGGGGGCGTTTGTCCTGTGCCGCTTTTTGCGCCGCTTCGATCAGCGCGGTGTTGTTGAAAAAGCTGCCATCGGTAATCGCGTCATCGATGCGCACCAAATCCTGGCGCAGCAGGTCGCCACAGCCGAGGGTGAGATGCCCCACCTCGGAGTTGCCCATCTGTCCATCCGGCAGACCGCAGGCGCGCCCGGAAGCCTCGATGACGGTGTGTGGGTGGTGCGCAAACAGATGATCCAGGTTGGGGGTTTTTGCCAGGACAAAAGCATTGTTTTCACGGCTGGGATTGACGCCAATCCCATCCATGATCACCAGCAACACAGGACGGCGGGGCGCATTTCTCGACATAGGTACTTCCTCGGGTTCAAACAATTCCGTCGGGCAGGGTGGCTGCCCGTCAGGGTTCGGTTCGTGTTCGACTTTTTAAGCCGGATCACCAGGCTTTTTGGGTGGCGTTTCAGCTGGGGGCGGCGTCGAATCGGGTGTTGTTCCGGTTTCGGGCGCATCGTTCACGGGAGATGAGGATGCTGAATCTTCCGGGGGTTGCCCAGATTCATCGTCCTTCTTGGGTTCATCAAGCTGACGCTGCTCCGCCTCTGCCTCATCAAAAGCCTTGTCCAGATCGACAGTGTCTACGGCTTCCAGTTCGTAGCGTTGATGCCGCTCCGTGGTGGCCTGATCGTCCTCCGGATCAGTCGGTGCTTCAGGTTCGGTTGCGTCTTCCTCGTTGGCTTTCCGTGTCTTAAGCACAATGCGACCAACGATGATGCCCAGTTCGTACAGTAACCAGATAGGCACGGCCATCATGAATTGTGACAGCACATCGGGTGGGGTCAGGATAGCGCCGATGATGAAGGCACTGAGGATGGCATACCGCCGAAACTCCGCCAGCTTGTCCGGCGTGACCACCCCGACGATCACCAGCAGCACGATGGCGACGGGGACCTCGAATACGAACCCGAAGGCAAAGAACAACGAGGTGACGAAGCTCAGGTACTCACCGATGTCAGGCGCGAAGTTCACATCCGCGGGACCGGCCGTGCTCAGGAAACCGAACACAATGGGGAAGACGACAAAATAGGCGAAGCACGCACCCAGATAGAACAGGATCGTGCTGGAAAAGACTAGTGGCGCGACCATTTTTCGTTCGTGCTTGTACAGACCGGGAGCGATAAAGGCCCAGAGTTGATACAACAGGAATGGAATGGCGATAAACACGGCCGTCAGGGCGGTCAGTTTCAACGGAATGAAAAAGGGTGCTGCGACTTGGACAGCGATCATCGTGGTGCCGGCCGGCATGTGGCGCGACAGCGGATCTGCCAGCAGAGTGAACAGTTCGTTGCGGAACGGAAACAGGGCCAGGAACAGCAGGAGCACAACCAGCACGGATTTCAGCAGTCGGTTGCGGAGCTCGACCAGATGCGTGAGAAATCCGCTGATGCCGGATTCTTGCACGTCGGTATCAGGGGCGGACGATTCATGTTCGCTCATGTTGATTTTGGATTCTGACTGTTTGATTCGGTCGCGCCACTGGTGGGCGCTATCGGTTCGGGGACCGGTTCGGGCAAAGGCTCGAACGGGCGCTTGAATGCTTGGCCGGAGCTTTCTTCCAGCGCGCGGATTTCGTC
This sequence comes from Halothiobacillus sp., assembly GCA_024636015.1. Classification (GTDB taxonomy): domain Bacteria; phylum Pseudomonadota; class Gammaproteobacteria; order Halothiobacillales; family Halothiobacillaceae; genus Halothiobacillus. The sequence goes on along the minus strand of JAGXHU010000077.1, from coordinate 51,636 downwards.
TTCGAAGCTCAGGGGCTTGGCCGCTTCTGCCGGGGGGGCAGGATGGTCTGGCGACGTGGCTGACTCGCCCGTGCCGTGCGCGGTGGCCTCTTCAGACGCGGAAGTCGCTGCATGTTCGGATTGCGCTGCGTCACGGAAACTGGCATGAGCCTCATCCACCGCGCCTAGAACCTGCCGGCCCGAGTCGGTGACTTCCTGACGTGTTTCCTCAACCAGCGCGCGCAACTTGGCGATCTCCGATTCTTGCGAATTCAAAAGATTATGCATGTCTTGCAGATTGAACTCACTGTCCAGCTCCTCCTTGGCCTTGGCGACAAATCGCTTCACCTTGGATACCCAGCCGCCGATGGTGCGCGCCAGCCCGGGCAGCCGTTCGGGCCCGACCACGAGCAGGGCGATCACGAGGATCAGAAAGATTTCCCAGATGCTGAGTCCGAACACGGTTTAGCCCCTGGCAGTCATGCGGAATAAAGACACGTCGTTCAGCCTTGTTTGGGGGGCGTCGTATCCGTGTGTTCCTGGCGTGTCGTCGGCTCGCCTTCGATCACGCGGCCCGCATCAACGTCCTTGTGGACGATGGTATCAGGTGCCTTGTTGGCTGCCTGAGCGGGTGTTTCGTCCGTTTTTTCTTCATCCTTCACGGCGCTTTTGAAGCCCTTGATTGCGCTGCCCAGATCGCTGCCCAGGTTTTTCAGACGCTTGGTGCCGAACAGCAGCAACACGATTGCTAAAATAACCAACCAGTGCCAAATACTAAAACTACCCATTGTTTATGCTCCTCAAAAAAACGTGAATCTATGAAGGGTTATTGGACCGGCTTGCCTTTTCTTCAAGTCCGGACAGGCCAAAGCGATGTGCCAGTTCATTCAGCACAGCCTGGTGCGATAGATTGGCGTCCGCCAACAATACCAGACTGTGGAACCACAAATCCGCCATTTCGGCGATGATCTCTTCCGAATGACCGCCAACGGCAGCCAGGGCGACTTCTACGCCTTCTTCGCCAATCTTTTGGGCGATCTTGCCGCGCCCTTTAGCAAACAGAGCGGCCACATAGGAACTTGACGGGTCCGCCAGCTTGCGTTGCTCAATCACTTGAGCGAGCTGCTGGAGAATGGCGTTGGCCTCGGGGGTGTTCTCGGGGTTAGCCATAAATTTCATCCGGGGATTTTAATACAGGGTCGGTGATCTGCCATTCATTATTGTGCAAATGACGGTAAAAACAGCTTTCCCGCCCTGTGTGACAGGCAATGTGGCCGATCTGTTCAATACACAGCAGAATTACGTCGCCATCGCAGTCCAGCCGGATGTCGTGGACACGCTGAACATGACCGCTTTGCTCCCCCTTGTGCCAGAGCCGCTCGCGCGACCGGGAGTAATAGACGGCTTCGCCCGTGGCGACCGTTTGCTCGAGCGCCGTGCGGTTCATCCACGCGAACATCAGGATGCGACCGCTCTTATGATCCTGGGCGATCACCGGTACCAGGCCGTCGTCGGTCCAGGTGATGTCGGCAATCCAGTTGGTGGTGGCGTCGGGCATGGCGGGCGTCATCAGAAAATCAAATGGAGGGTGAGTATAGCAGCGACGACCGAAAATCGATCCTCGGCGCCCCGCGCGCCGTTTATTGACGGACCTCAATGCCGGCGGCCGCCATGTTGGCCTTGGCCTCGGCGATCCGGTAGGTGCCGAAATGGAAGATGCTGGCGGCCAGAACGGCATCCGCGTGGCCTTCGAGAATGCCCGCAGTCAGGTCGTCCAACGTGCCAACGCCGCCCGAGGCGATGACCGGGACCGTGACGGCATCCGCAATTGCGCGGGTGAGCGGCAGGTCGAAACCCTGCTTGGTGCCATCCCGATCCATGCTGGTGACCAGCAGTTCGCCGGCGCCGAACTGCGTCATGCGAATAGCCCACTCCACCGCGTCTAGCCCGGTGGGCTTGCGCCCGCCGTGCGTGAATATTTCCCAGCGCAGGGGTTCGCCGGGGGCGGAAACACGCCGTGCATCGATCGCCACGACCAGGCATTGCGCCCCGATCGAGTTGGCGATTTCCTTGATGAGATCCGGATTGTGCACGGCGGCGGTATTGATCGACACCTTGTCGGCCCCGGCGTTCAGCAGGCGCCGCACATCGGACAGGGCGCGAATCCCACCCCCAACGGTCAGCGGGATGAACACCTGCTCGGCCACCTGTTCGACCACGTGACGCATGGTGTCCCGGCCCTCGTGGGAGGCGGAAATATCCAGAAAGGTGAGTTCGTCCGCGCCCTCGTCGTTATAACGGCGTGCGGCCTCGACCGGGTCGCCCGCATCGCGCAGGGATTCGAACTGGACGCCCTTGACGACACGGCCGTCGGCCACGTCGAGACAGGGGATGATCCGTTTGGCGAGGGTCATGGGTGTGTGCTCATGGATGTCTGTGCGCGTGGGCGGATGGAAGGTATGGTCCGATGCCGGTGGGCTCATTCCGTGAAAGGTGGGATGCCGCAGCGTTCGTCGACACGTGCCTGGGCAACGCCCAGATCGATGCCGCCTTCATACAGGGCTCGGCCGATGATGGCCCCGGCAACGCCGTCATCTGCTGCGTCGATGAGCCGTTCGATATCGCTCATGTCCGTCATGCCGCCTGAGGCAATGATCGGGATGCGTACGGCGCGCGCCAGGGCTCGGGTGGCCTCCATATTGGCGCCCTGCATCATGCCGTCACGGGCGATATCCGTGAATACGATCGAGGAGACCCCATCCTGCTCGAATCGCCGGGCCAGATCAGTGACATCGTGACTGGATATTTTGGACCAGCCATCAATGGCGACCTTGCCGTCCTTGGCATCTAGACCAACGATGATATGTCCGGGGAAGGACAGGCAGACGTCTGCGATGAAGTGGGGTTCGGCAACCGCTTTCGTGCCGATGATGACGTAGGACACGCCCATATCGAGATACTGCTCGATGGTCTCCTCGTCCCGGATGCCGCCGCCGACCTGGATGGGCAGATCGGGGAACGCTTCGCAGATCGCGGCAATGCTGCTGCGATTCCGGGGGCTGCCTGCAAAGGCGCCATCCAGGTCGACGAGATGCAGACGACGTGCGCCGGCGTCGACCCAACGCTGTGCCATGGCCAGCGGGTCGTCCGAAAACACCGTATTGTCTTCCATCCTGCCCTGTTTCAATCGGACACAGGCACCATCTTTCAAGTCAATCGCTGGGATGAGTAACATAGAACGCGTCCTCGATACGCGGGTATTGGGGTGAGCTAGTCGGCTTTGCCGTCCCAGCGGGTGAAATTTTTCAGCAGCGTCAATCCGTCCGCCGCACTCTTTTCCGGATGTGCCTGAATGGCAAATACCGAACCCTGCGCCAATGCTGACGCGTATGTCATGCCGTAATCCGTACTACCGGCGACGAGGTTGGTGTCGTTCGGGCGGCAGAAATAGCTGTGAACGAAATAGAAACGGGCCTCATCGGCGATGCCGTGCCACAAAGGGTGCGGATGCGTGTGTCGAATACCGTTCCAGCCCATTTGCGGGATCTTCAGCGCCAAACCGTTGGCATCATGCATTGATGGGAAATGCTGCACCGTGCCTTCAAACCAGTTCAGCAGATGAACGCCCTGATTTTCTTCACTGTGACTGAGCATGACCTGCATACCCATGCAGATGCCGAGAAAGGGGCGGGTACGGGCGGCCTCGGCTAGGGGGGCTACCAGCCCGCGTCCGTGCAGTGCTGCCATGCAATCGGCGGCCGCCCCTTGGCCCGGAAACACCACGCGATCCGCGTTCAGGATCGCATCGGCCGAATCCGAGATCAGAACCTGCGTACCAACCGGGGCGACATGCTCGACGGCTTTTGCGACCGAGCGCAGGTTGCCCATGCCGTAATCGACGATCACGATCGATCCCGCCATGGTTAGAGGGCGCCTTTGGTGGAGGGGATCTGGTTGACCTGACGTTCATCGGCACTGATTGCCATCCGCAGTGCCCGACCAAACGCCTTGAAAATGGTCTCGGCCTGATGGTGTGCGTTTTCGCCGCGGATATTGTCGATGTGCAGGGTCATGCCAGCGTGATTGACCATACCCCGAAAGAACTCTTCGACGAGTTGGGTTTCGAACCGGCCGATGGTCGCCCGCGTGAAGTCGCAGGAGAACACCAGACCCGGTCGGCCGGAGAGGTCGATGACCACACGGGACAACGCTTCGTCCAGTGGCACATAGGCGTGACCATAGCGCGTGATGCCACGCTTGTCGCCCAGTGCCTTGGCCAGCGCCTGGCCGAACACGATCCCGCAGTCCTCGACCGTGTGGTGGTCGTCGATGTGCAGGTCGCCCTGAGCGGTCAGGGTGAGATCGATCAGACCGTGTCGCGTGATCTGGTCGAGCATGTGCTCGAAAAACGGGACGCCCGTGTTGAGCTCGGTGCGTCCTGAGCCGTCAAGATTCAACGAAAGGTCAATCTGGGTTTCCGCCGTGTGGCGGGTCACTGACGTGGTGCGAGCGGGCATCATGAGCGTTATCTGTTCGAGTCGGAAAAGAGACGTGAAGCATACAACGGACAATGACTCGCCGTCAGCAATTCCTGTAAAAATTGCCGCAGAGGGCTTGACGAGAATGACCAAATCGCGTTTAATTCGCGGCCTTGCATGGCCAGGTAGCTCAGTTGGTAGAGCAGCGGATTGAAAATCCGCGTGTCGACGGTTCGATTCCGCCCCTGGCCACCATTAATCCTTTTGGTTGGTTTTTATCCTTATGTGAGAACCAATTGCGCGAAAAGCCCGGAGCATCTGCTTCGGGCTTTTTGTTTGTCAGAGACTTCGCCCTCGATGAGGGTTTCGAGCGTGAATCAATCCGTGAGCCAATGGTAGGAAAGCGGCGGGAGGATCAGCGCATCGTTTTCCGCTTCGATGCACGAACCCGAGATCAGATCCTTCATGCACTCCTGCAGGAAGTAGCCGTGCGCGCGCAGGTTCCCGATGGGCAGGGTCTGGGGTGCATCATTCAGATTGCAGATCACGAGGACGTGGTTATTGAAATTGTGCGGATCGTTGCGGGTGAACACCAACAGGTGGGGATTTTCAACCGCGAGTAGCTCGCGGTTGTCGAAGTCCGCGAGTACCGTGATTTCCTTGCGCAGGGCGATCATCTGTTTCAGTGCACTGAAGATGCGTTGTTCGACCGAGCCGTTTTCATGACGCCGGTTCGCCTTGTTCCAGTCGAAGTGTGACCGGTTCATCCAGCGGTTGTCGTTGGCCTTGGCGGGATCTGCGAGGTAGGCGAGGCTGTTGAGCGTGCCAATTGCGTCACCGTAGTACAGCAGCGGAATGCCGCCGAACGACAGGATCACGCTGTGCAAGAGCGCGATGGTTTTGATGGCGGCTGTGATGGCTTCTTCATTCCGGCTTTCGAGCGCACTTTCGAGCCCGACCAGGGAAGCCAGTGAGCCGGAGATGCGTGAGTCGCCCGTTTTGGGGTTTTCACCGAAGGGAAGCCCCCGAGCGGGTGAACTGGGGAATCGGCCGGTGAAGTAGTCGATGAGGAAGCGCCGGTGCCGGGCCGGATCATAGCCTGATGCGCGGATGTCGCTGTCTCCGAAGCCGAGCCCGATATCGTCGTGGCAGCGGACGTAGTTGAGCCAGGTTGCGCGTTCGAGTTTGTGCGGCAGACTTTTGATGCCCTGGTTGAGTAGGACCGCATTTTTGGTGGCCACGGCGTCCCAGAGCAGGGCCATGAGGGTGGCGTTGTAGGCGATTTCGCATTCCTTCGCATTGATCGCATCCTCGCCGAAATACTTGGCGATTTCGCCCGGCGCGACGATGGCCTCGGCGATGAACAGGACGCCCGGGGCCGTGACCTGGCAGCAATCTTTCATCAGCTGCAGCAGTAGATGGGCTTCGCGCTCGTTCTGACAGACGCTGCCAATTTTCTTCCACAGAAAGGCCACCGCATCGAGGCGCAGGATGTCTGCCCCCTTGTTTGCCCAGTACAGGATGATGTCGATCATTTCGATCAGGACGGACGGGTTGTGGTAGTTCAGGTCCCACTGGTAGTTGTTGAATACCGTCATCACCCACTTGCCCATTTCCTCATCCCAGGTGAAGTTGCCGGCGGCGGTTTCCGGAAAGATTTCCGGCATGGTCTGTTCGTAGATGTCGGGGGTTTCCCGGTCGTCAAAGACGAAATAATAGTCCTGGTACTTCTTGTCCCCGGCGCGGGCCTGTTGGGCCCATTCGTGTTCGTCCGAGGTGTGGTTGACCACGACATCGAGAACCAGCAGCATGTCGCGTTTTCGGAGCGCGGATCCGAGCGCTGTCACGTCGCGCAGGGTGCCGAAATGGGGATCGATGCGGCGGAAATCACGTACCGCATAACCACCGTCGCTCTTGTCCGGCGGGCAGTCGAGCATGGGCATGATATGCAACAGGTTGATGCCCAGTTCCTGTAGGTAGGGCAGGTGCGTGCGCAGGCCCTGAAGGTTGTCTGCGAAGCGATCGCAGTACAGCGCCATGCCAACCCATTCCTGGCTCAGGAACCAGTTGTAGTCGCGCTCCCGGGCCAGATCCGATTTTCGGAGGGTGGGGGTTCGCTCGATATAGCGGCGCACCAGCGTTTCGACCAGTTTGACCATCTGCTTCTTGAAATCCGGACGTTCACCATAAAGCCGGTTGAACAGGGAGTGGATGGCGTAAAAATTTGCCCCGAGGCGTGTGTAAAAATGACGCAGGTGGGCATTGCCGATCTCGAATTTCAGTTCGATCAGGATCTCGTTCAGCAGGGCATGGGACGCTTGTTCGTACATGGGGCCTCTCTGGGTGAGTTCAGTACGGTGCGGGTAATCTTATAGACATTTTCTGCCTATCCTGCGACCGAATCAGCCGTTCGTTGGATTTTAGACATATCGTTGTGCCATCAGTTGCACTCTGGTCGATTATGCCTTTCAGAAAAAAAACGGGGCATGGAAAACATGTCCATGCCCCGTTATCGCGCCGCTTGCGTGTGCTGCGGAATGTGACGATCGCTTAGGCGGCGTTGGCCAGGGTGGCCAGCAGATCCTCCAGGCCGGAGGCCTTCGGCTTGATCAGCCAGAACTTCGGCAGGAACAGCTCGAACTGATCCAGAATCGCGGTAGCGCGCGCGCTACCGGTCTTATCCACATGCGCCTTAAGAATGCTGCGCAGATGCTGACGGTGCGGTTCGAGTTCAGAGGCCTGCATCCGATGAATGTCGATCAGCTCGTGATTGTAGCGATCGACGAAATCACTGGTTTCATCCAACACATAGGCGAAACCGCCCGTCATGCCCGCACCGAAATTGATGCCGGTGGCGCCGAGGATCGTCACGATGCCGCCCGTCATGTATTCGCAGCCATGGTCCCCGCAACCTTCAATAACGGCGCAGGCGCCGGAATTACGTACCGCGAACCGCTCGCCGGCCTGCCCGGCGGCAAATAGCTTCCCACCGGTTGCGCCGTACAGGCAGGTGTTGCCGATGATCGGCGTTTCATAGCTGCTGAATGTGCTCACCTTCGGTGGGTAAATCACCAGTTCGCCGCCTGCCATGCCTTTGCCGACATAGTCATTGGCATCGCCTTCGAGCGTCATGTTCAAGCCGCCGGCATTCCAGACGCCGAAGCTCTGGCCTGCGATGCCGGTGAACCGGAGATGGATGGGTGCATCCACCATGCCGAGGTTGCCGTAGCGCTTGGCGATTTCGCCTGAGATGCGTGCACCCATCGACCGGTTGGTGTTGCGCAGGGTGTAGCTGAACTCGCCGCCTTGCTTGGCCTCAATGGCGGGCAGGATGTCCGCGACAATCTGTTCGGCCAGTTGCCCCTGATCGTGCGGTGTATTGTGCGGCGCCACGCAGCAGGTGGGAGCGTTGGAAATCAGGCCGCCGTCGGACAGCAAGGCGTCCAGGTTCAGATTGGCCTGTTTGTCGCTCTGGGGCGCACGGCGCTTGAGAAAATCGGTGCGGCTGATCAGTTCGTCGATGGAGCGCACGCCCAGTTGGGCCAATAGTTCGCGAACTTCCTGTGCAATGAAGCGGAAGTAGTTCATGACCTTTTCGACATTGCCCTTGAAATGCTCCAGGCGCAGCAGTTTGTTCTGGGTGGCGATGCCGGTCGCGCAGTTGTTCAGGTGGCAGATGCGCAGATATTTACAGCCCAACGCGATCATCGGGCCGGTGCCGAAGCCGAAGCTCTCTGCGCCCAGAATGGTCGCCTTGATGACATCCAACCCGGTTTTCAGGCCGCCATCGGTCTGCAGGCGCACCTTGTCGCGCAGGTCGTTGGCCCGCAGGGTTTGATGGGCTTCGGCCAGACCCAGTTCCCAGGGTGAACCCGCGTACTTGACGGAAGTCAGCGGGCTGGCGCCCGTGCCGCCGTCATAACCGGAGATGGTGATGAGGTCGGCATAGGCCTTGGCGACGCCGGCGGCGATGGTGCCGACACCGGGTTCGGAGACAAGTTTTACCGAGACGAGCGCAGCCGGATTGACCTGCTTCAGGTCGAAGATGAGCTGGGCTAGATCCTCGATCGAGTAGATGTCGTGATGGGGCGGCGGCGAGATCAGCGCGACGCCAGGACGGGCATAACGCAGGCGCCCGATGGTTTCGTCGACCTTGTGGCCGGGGAGCTGACCGCCTTCGCCCGGCTTGGCGCCTTGGGCAACCTTGATTTGCAGTACCTCGGCGTTGACGAGGTAGTGCGGGGTCACGCCGAATCGTCCTGATGCGATCTGCTTGATCTTGCTCATCTTGGCCGTGCCATAACGCGCCGGGTCTTCCCCGCCTTCGCCGGAGTTGGAGCGGGCGCCGAGCCGGTTCATCGCTTCGGCCAGGGTCTCGTGCGCCTCGGGGGAGAGGGCGCCGAGACTCATCCCGGCCGAATCGAAGCGACGAATGATGGATTCGAGGGATTCCACCTGGTCCAGCGGGATGGGCGTTGTGTCGTGACTCAGATCGAACAGATCGCGCAATGTGGCGATCGGCCGATGATTCACGTGTGCCGAGTACTGCTTCCAGAGGTCGAAGTCGCCGGTGGTTACGGCTTGTTGGAGTGTATTGACCACATCGGGGTTGTAGGCGTGATACTCGCCGCCGTCGATGTACTTGAGCAACCCGCCCTGACGCGGCAATTTGTGCCGGGTGAAGGCTTCCTTGTGCAGGATTATCTGATCGGCCTCGAGATCGACAAACCGTGCGCCCTGCAGGCGGCTGGTCGTGTCCTTGAAACACAGGTGCACGATTTCGTCGGCCAGGCCGATGATCTCGAAAAGTTGGGCGCCGCGGTAGCTGGCAACGGTCGAGATCCCCATTTTCGAGAGGATCTTCTTCAGGCCCTTGCCGAGGCCCTTGATGTAGTTGCTGGCGAGCTTCTCGCTGGTGCCGGTACTGATCTGTTTCGCCTGAAGCATGTCGTGAAGGGTTTCGAAGGCCAGATAGGGGTACACGGCTGTGGCGCCATAACCGATCAGCACTGCACAGTGATGGGGATCACGCGCGGTGGCCGTTTCGATGATGAGGTTGGCATCGGTACGCAGTCCGTCACGGATGAGCCGGTGGTGGATGGCGCCGGTGGCGAGCAGGGCATGGATGGGCAGGGTCTCGGCCGTCAGGCCGCGATCCGACAACACCAGGACGACCTTGCCGCTGCGAACGAGCGCGACGGCTTCGTCGCAAATGCGCTTGATGGCCGAATGGAGCCCTTCGTTCAGCGGATAACTGAGTTGGATGCGTGCGTGGATAAACTCTGGATCGGTCTGACCGAGCAGGGCATTGAACTTCCCCTCGCTCAGAATCGGTGTTTCCAGTTGGAGTCGGTGGGCATGTTCCGGTGTTTCGGCAAAGATGTTGCGCTCACGGCCGATCAGGGTTTCCAGCGACATGACGATCGCTTCGCGCAGCGGATCAATAGGCGGGTTGGTCACCTGAGCGAATTGCTGGCGGAAATAATCGTAGAGCGACCGCTGGGTCTGGGAGAGAACCGCCATCGGGGCATCGTCGCCCATGGAGCCGATAGCTTCCTGACCGTCTTCAGCCATGACGCGCAGGATCTGATCCCGCTCTTCGAAGGTGAGCAGGAATTCCTTCTCGTATTGACGCAGCGTGTCGGCATCGAAGGGGGTGCTGGTGAGCTTGCCCTCGTCCAGTGCGCTGACGAGACGGGCCGAATGTGCCTTCAGCCAGGCGCGATACGGCTGGCGTTGTTTCATGAGGTCATCGACCACCTGCGGTTTGAGCAGTTGGCCTTCCGCGGTGTCCACGGCCACGATCTGGCCCGGGCGAACGCGGCCCTTTTGCACCACGTCGGCCGGGTCGTAATCCCAGACGCCGATTTCGGAAGCCAGGGTGATGTGATCGTCCTTGGTGATGACCCAGCGCGCCGGGCGCAGGCCGTTGCGATCCATGGCGCAGGCGACGGTGCGGCCGTCGGTCATGACGATGCCGGCCGGGCCATCCCAGGGCTCGAGGTGCATCGAGTTGTATTCGTAGAAGGCGCGCAGATCGGCGTCCATGTGTTCGATATTCTGCCAGGCCGGGGGCACGATCATCCGCATGGCGCGCAGCATGTCCACGCCGCCAGCCAGCAGTGCCTCGAGCATGTTGTCCATGGAGGATGAGTCGGAGCCCGTGGTGTTGACCAGCGGGGTGACGAGGCTCATGTCCGGGATCAGCGGGGTCGCGAATTTGGCCGAACGGGCCAGTGCCCAGTTGCGGTTGCCGCGAATGGTATTGATTTCGCCATTGTGGGCGAGATAACGGAAGGGTTGAGCCAGTCGCCATTCCGGGAAGGTGTTGGTGGAGAAGCGCTGGTGGAATACACACTGCGACGAGGCCAGGGATTGATCCTGCAGATCGAGATAAAACCCGGCGAGATCGTCGGGCATCATCAGGCCCTTGTAGGAAATGACCTGCGCGGCCATCGACGGCATGTAGAACACCGGGTCGTCCGTGAGCTGCTTTTCCGTCATTCGGCGCGCGATGTACAGTTTGGTATCGAACTCTCGATCCGATAGCCCCTCGGGTGCATTGACGAAGACATGCAGGATGTCGGGCCGTTGCGCGGCTGAGATTTCACCCAGTACGTCCGGGTTGGTGGGTACTGCACGCCAGCCGGCGACGCTCAGGCCCTGGCTGGTGAGGGCATCTGTCAGCGTGGTTTTGACGCGCGTGGCAGCAGCTTCATCCAAGGATACGAAGGCAACGCCGACCGAATAACGGGCATTCAGATCGAACCCCAGTCGGGCTGCTTCGGCGCGGAAGAATGCATCCGGCTTCTTGAGGAGGATGCCGCAGCCATCGCCGGATTTGCCATCGGCCGAGATGCCGCCGCGATGGGTCATGCGTGCCAAGGCCTCAATCGCCGTCGATACCAGCTGGTGACTGGGTTGATCTTTCATGTGGGCGATCAGACCGAAACCGCAGTTGTCTTTCTCGAAACTGGGGTGGTACAGGCCGGCGGTAGGGGCGCGATTCATCGGGGGCGTAACCTCTTCTCGTTTTCTCTTGGAACACTTGCAATCGGAAGCGCACTGAGTACTCAGCGCCAGCCAGGACGCGATTCGTGGTGAGACGGGATCGCTATAATCCTGTCGGGCACGTACCGGTGGAATCGCAACTGTCTCGCGAATATAGCATCGAAGGCCGTCAATACGGACAAAATGGGATGGGATTTTAACGGCAGGGCGGCGGGCTGGCAAATATTCGGGAAATGCGCACGCCAGCGGTTTCCATAGGAGGGCGGAATGCTGTAATTGGGGACGGTGGTCGATATCCGCTTTTTGCACGCGTATGGTGCGGGGGCGCGTCTATCTGCTCGCAAAATCGCCCGGCAGGTGCCGGGCTGGATGCACTTATTTGGGCGGCATGAATCCGAACTGATGATAGAGCGCTTGAGCCTCTGGGCTCAGCAGGAAGGTCATGAAGGCCTTGGCCGCTTCGGGGTGCGGCGCGTTTTTCATCTGCCCGGCGGTATAGCTGACTTCCTGGTTGTCCGCAGCGGGAATTTCTACGATATCGGTCGGATGATGCGCGATTTTGGCGTGAAAATAGGCCTCGGTGTACCAGACGACCCCAGCATTGCACTGGTTTTCCATGATGCGAATCGGGGTTTCACGGTGGTGGACGTGCGTCAGAAAGGTTGTTCCGGCCGCTACCTTATTCTTGTAAACCTCATCCACCAGCGCTTCGCCACCGGTTTTCTTCAGGGCCGGAATGATGGAGCTCTTGGCGATGCCTTCCCAGGCGGGATTCGGCATACAGAGCTTTATATTGGGCTGCGCGAGGTCTTTGAGCCCGGTGATGTGATCGGGGTTGCCCTTCTGCGTCATGATGGCCAGTCGGTTCTTGGCATAGATCTCAGTTTGGGTGAACCAGTGGTCGTTGGTCTGCAGACGCATGATGCTGCCATGGCCGGCAGTGAGTACATCAGGTTGGAGAGTGATGTGCATGTTGCCCAGCAGGATGCCGTTGCCCCGCTTGATGGCGGTAATCAAACGGCCGGGCGGAAGCGTGAAGGCGACGACTCGCGGATATTGCGGATAAGCCTTGCTGAAGGCTTCCATGAGCCGATTGACCAGCATGTACTGGTTGCCCGCAAAAAAGACGACGAGTTCGGGATTGTTGATATCCCCATGGATGTCGGGAACATTTTCCATGCCGGGCACAGTGACCTCGGTCCCCGGGTACAAAGGTGCACTCCAGGGCGGCTGAACTTCCAGTAATTTGGGGGGATAGCTATTCATGTATTTGCCCATGCTTTCCGGCGAACTGGCCGGCGCGGCCAGGGCAGGTAACGTGGTACCGAACAGGAGACCGGTAAGAATTGCAGCATGAAGGGCGGTGCGAGAAAAACGATGACGGGTCATTGATATCTCCTCGCCAGTAGTTAGCTGGCTCAAAATAAAAGGCGCAACTAAATATAGTCGCGCCTTGTTACGTTTTGTACGCTAAACAAGATCAAATTTGCCTATCGTGCTATCTCTTTAATATTCCTACGAGTCAAACGGATCTGTCCGCGCCTCAGAATGCGGCGGTAACCTGCAGTGTCAGCAGACCCTTCACGTCCTTGAGCTGGTTGTTAGTGGCGGTGGTTACAGCACTGTCCTTGCGGAAGGCGTAGTCCACAGTCAACCGGGTCTTCTTGTTGAAGTGATAATTCACACCGGTGGTCCAGGTTCTGAAGTTGGCCTCGGGCGTTGGCCCGGACATGATGCCCGTGTTGCGCTTGTAGGTGTCATAGCGCAGATCAAGCTCCCACTTGGTGTTCGGAATGTACCAGCCACCCTCGAGATAGCCGCCTGATGCCTTGTTGTCGTTGAAAATTGAGGCGGCGGTCATGGTGCCATTGCCCGGATTCTGAGCACCCTGGAAGATCATGCCCTTGCCCCACATGTATTCGGCCGTGACGCGGAACGGCATTTTCAGGTAGGCGACGCCCGCGCCATAACGTTTACGATCCTGTTCCTGGGTTGTGTTCCACACATTGTTTCGTTTGCCGTTCTGATACCAGGTGAACATTTTCAGGCTGGGCTGGAAGGCGCCCTTCGCACTCTTGTCGAACAGATAGGCGGAGGACCAGTAAAGATAGAGGTCTTTGCTGTTGTTGGTGTCGGTCATATTGACGCCGTTCCCATTGCCCAGCATCACCGCGTAGGTATGTTCCCAGCTGCCGACATCAAACGCATCGAATACCTGGGCGCCCACGTCGCGAAAACCGCTGGACGGTTGTGAGTAGGCATTCATGTTGGCATTCGGCGTTGCTTGAGGGGCAATGTTGCCCTGCCCTTTTGTTGGGAAACGCTCCTGGAGCATCTGATTGGTCACATCGGTAAAGTTGACATAGGGGGACATATTGATGCCCTGCAGTCCTTCTTCTGCGCCCGGGTACTTGAACAGACCCAGTCGAATGCGTGCGCCCGGGATGTAGTTCAGGGTGACGCTGGCATCCGTCAACACAGGCGTGTAGTTGCCATAGGCGCCGCCATTCGTCATGGCGTTGTTGCCGAATTCGGTCAGGATGAAGTAGTTGATCTTGTTATCCAGCGGGAAACCGGTGCCCCGCACCCCGATTCGTGCACGCAGGATGTTGAAAGAGGACTGCGAATCCAGGCTGGGGCCGACCAGTTTTGGCGGAACGTACTTGCCGGCGAAGGCGTTGCTGAAGTCTTTCGAGTAGGTTGGCTGGATAAACCCCCAGACTTCCGCGCGCGGGGCCGTACCGGCTGGTTCGGTGCCTTGTAGCATGATCCAGTTTGCCGCATGGGCGCTCGGCATGGCGGCAAAAATTCCGGCGCAAAGACTCGTCAGCGCCAGGTAACGTTGGATTTTCTTATTTGTTGTTTGCGGTTTCATGGATGGTTCCTTGACTGTTTTTTGAATGAACGTTTTTAACCGGGTTGTTGGGGCGTGTATCAGGGACGAGCGACGAAAAACCCGGCCTTGTTCAGCTCAACCATTCGCACGATGCCGGCCGGGACGATGCGTGCAATCGGGTTGAGTTCAGGCGGGTGGCCCAGTAGTTTGGCCATGGACGTGATGGTGTTGTCGCAGGCGCTGAATCGCACGCCGGCTGCTGCCAGTTCTTGGATGCGCTGACTATTGACGTTGTCTTTAAACAACAGACGTAAGCCAGGGCCGAATGCGACCACTTCGATATCGATCTTGTCTGGCCCGTAAAACTTGAGCAGGTTGCTAGCGACATTTAAAACAAGGGCCTGTTTTTCTTCGCTGCCATCACTGATTTGCAGGGCTACACGCGTTTGTGCAAACGGTTTCTCCTGCAGAATTTTGGCAACAGGTTCAGCATTTTCATTGGCTTGGGCTAATCCGGAGGTGGCGAGGGCGGCGGCCAAAAGCAAAGCAATTGGTGTTATCCGCGATAGATGGATCATTGTTAACTCCTGGTGGTCTGTGACGTCTTTTTAATCCCCCGTTTACTGCGGGTTCACGCACCATGACGAAACTGTGAAATCGTTTATTCCAGTGTTAATTTTTATGGCATAACCGGTTTTTATGATTTGTTAATGGCATGAAAACAACGGACGAGCTCGTCCACTAAAAACAGATGTGCTCAGGAGGGTAGGCATAGGTAGTGTCGCCGAGGAGAAGGTGGCGAGGAGGTCGTGCAGATTGTGAAAACAAAAAGGCGGAAACGAAAAAGGCGCATCTGAGCGAAGTCAGTTGCGCCTGGTGTGGGGTGACGTCTTAGCCCGGTTCCTTGTTGGCTAAGACGTCGAGGTCATCCTTGAAAATCAATCATTGATTTTTGTCCTTGAACTAGAAAACGGCCGTAACCTGTAGGGCCAGCAGACCTTTCACGTCCTTCAACTGATTGTTGACCGGGGTGAATACGGAGCTGTCCTTGCGGATCGAGTAATCCAGGGTGAACCGGGTCTTCTTGTTGAAGTGATAGTTCACACCGGCGGTCCAGGTGTTGAACTTGGCCTCGGGGGTCGGGCCTTTCAAAATGCCCTTGTTACGCTTGTAGGTGTCATAGCGCAGATCCAGTTCAAACTTGGTATTGGGGATGAAATAGCCACCTTCGACATACCCACCGGCCGCCTTGTTGTTGTTGAACATGCGTTGCGGGTTCTGTGCACCCTGGAAGATCATGCCCTTGCCCACCATGTATTCGGCGCTGACACGGAACGGCTTCTTCAGGTAGGAGACCCCGACACCATAACGCTTGCGCTCCTGTTCCTGGGTCTTGTCATAGGCATCGGTGCGCTTGCCGCTCTGGTACCAAGTGAACATCTTCAGACTCGGGCGGAAAGGGCCTTTGGCGCTCTTGTCGAACAGATAGGCAGAAGACCAGTAGAGATACAGATCCTTACTGCTGTTGTTGTCAGTCATTTGCATGCCATGACCGTTACCCAGCATCACCGCATAGGTGTGTTCCCAGTTGCCGACGTCAAAGGCGTCGAATACCTGGGCACCGACGTCGCGGAATGCGCCAGCGGGCGCCGAAAAGGCGTTCATATCGGCATTGGGGACGGTTTGCGGTGCAATGTTGGTTTCACCGTTGGTTGGGAAACGCTCAAGCAGCATCTGATTGGTGACGCTGGTGTAACCGATGTAGGGGAACGCGGCGATGCCCTGCAGGCCTTCCTCGGAACCGGGGTACTTGAACAGACCGAGTCGGACACGCGCACCCTTGATGTAGTTCAAGGTAACGCTGGCATCAGAAAGATAGGGTTTGTAGCTGCCATAGTGGCCGCCATTGGTAATGGCGTTGTTGCCAAACTCGGTCAGGATGAAATAGTTGACCTTGCTGTCCAGTGGGAAGCCGGTGCCGCGAACGCCGATCCGGGCGCGCAGGATATTGAACGAAGACTGGGAGTCGAGGCTGGGGCCGACCAGTTTCGGTGGAACATATTTGCCGGCAAAGCCGTTGCTGAAATCCTTGGAGTACATCGGCTGAATAAAGCCCCAAACTTTCGCGCGGGCCGCGTTGTCGGCTGGCTCGGTGCCCTGCAGCATCAGCCAGTTGGCCGCGTGGGCGCTGGGCATGGCTGCAAACAGGCCGGCGCAGAGCGTGGTCATCGCCAGGTACCGTTGAAACTTCTTGTTGGGTTTTTGTAATTGCATGGATGATGGTTCCTTCTGTTTTTAATAGGATGTCTGGGTGGTGGGTTACGGGCGGGCGACGAAAAATCCGGCTTTATTCAGCTCGACCATGCGCACGATTCCGGCGGGGACAATGCGGGCAATCGGGTTGAGTTCAGGCGGGTGGCCCAGTTTTTTGCTCATCGCCTTGATGGTGTTCTCGCAGGCACTGAACCGAACCCCTGAGGCGGCTAATTCTTGAATGCGCTGGCTGTTGGCATTGCCCTTGAACAGGAGACGCAGGCCTGGGCCAAAGGCGACGATTTCAAGATCGATTTTGTCCTGTCCATAAAATTTGAGCAGGTTGTGGGCAACATTCAGGACCAAGGTCTGTTTTCCAGCACCGCCATCACTGATTTGCAAGGCAACGCGGGTTTGGGCAAAGGGTTTGGCCTGAATGGCGGCCGCGACTGATTCTGCGTTGGGGTTGGCCTGTGCCAAGCCGGATGTGGCAAGGGATGCAGCCAAAAGCAACGCGATTGGCGTGATCCGTGACAAATGAATCATTGTTAACTCCTGGTGGTGAGTGACATCTTGTTAATCCCCCATTTACGCTGGGTTCACAAATCACGACGAGATCGAGAATGCGTTTATTCCAACGTTAATATTGATGGGTGTATTAATTTTTTATGACAAATAGGGGGAATGAAAACACAAGGCGTTACGTCACAATGGTATAGCGATAAAAAAACGAACAGACGCGGGGTGGGAGTCAGTGGGTATTTCGACATTTTTGTTTCGGCGGCTTTCCTTTGCCGGACGGTTGGACGAGCTGCGTCCCCGGATGTACCGGCTGGCCTTTTCCTGGAGCAAGGACGCCTTCTTGGCAGACGACCTCGTGCAGGAGGCGATGATCCGGGCGCTGCAGAAACAGGCACAACTTCGGGATGATGAATTGCTGGATCGGTGGGCGATTCGAATTCTGGCGAATATCTGGTTGGACCACGTGCGAAGCCGGCCGCGCGAGGAAAATATCGACGATATGCTGGACACGCTGTGCTTGGACGATACGCAGTCGCCCGACTGCATTCATTGTCGGGATGAAATGATCGAGTGCGTGCGCCGCGCTATTATGAGCTTGCCGGAGATGCAGCGCATCGTGGTGACCCTGGTGGATCTTGAGGAATTCTCCTATAAGGAAACCGCCACGATTCTCGATCTCCCGGTCGGTACGGTGATGAGCCGTCTGTCGCGTGGCCGCCAGGCACTCAGGGAGCTCCTGATCGAACGTCCACAACTTGAGACGCAAGAGATTGCGTCTTCAGGGCGGCATTTGAGGAGGGTGATATGAGTTACTTGCGCCATCGGTTGGACTCAGCTCAGATTTCGGATGAAGAGGTTCATGCGTTTGTTGATGACGAGCTGATTATCGAGGATCGGCAGCGGGTACGATCAGCCGTCAAACAGCATCCGGAATTGACTCAAATGATCTGCGATATCGATCAGCTCCAGGATTGGGTGCGGGAGGCCTACCAATCGGTTCCGCCGCCGCCCAAGCGTCTGGCCCGGGTACGTGTTCTCGCGCTCATGCCGACCGCTGTTGCGGCGGTCGCCCTGCTGATCGTCGGGGCCATGGCGGGCTGGGTTGCCAGTTCCCTGTCACATTCCTCGCCGGGGGGCGATTCGGGTATCGTGTCGATGCAGCAGGCTTCTGGCGCCCCGCAAGTCACGGTGTCATCGCTCATGGCGACCGCCCAGCATCGCAATGTCCTGTTACGTCTGGGATCGGATTCGCCGGCGAAGTTTCGAGAAACCCTGCGGGTTGCCGAGCAGGTACTGAAGAACTCGTCCCGGGACCCGGGTTTTCAGCTGGAGGTGCTTACCAATTCGGACGGGCTAAACTTCCTGCGTTCTGGAACAACGCCTTATGCGCTTCAAATTGAAGCCCTGATGACGAAGTATCCCAACGTACATTTCATGGTCTGCGGTACGAGCCTGGAAAAACTCAAGGAGAGCGGCAAGAATACGAATTTGCTGCCCCATGTGACCGTGACCGATTCGGCAGTTGAGCAGGTCGCCCATCGTATACGCCAAGGTTGGACCTACCTGTCGATCTGAACCCGTATGTTTTACGCGCAAAAAGGGCGACCCCTAGCAGGGCCGCCCTTTTTAGTGGTCTCGGATTATTGCCCGGATTATTTGGTGAGTACCTGATCGATTGCGTTGAAGCTTCGGGGATAGGGTTTGATCTGACGCAGTGGCTCTGGCAGCTTGGCAATGGCCTTGCGGGCCTCGGTCAGCGAGTCGAAATTCCCTACGGTGACGGTGTAGAGCGTTTGATCCTTGGGCCGTTGTGAAAAGATGCGCCAGTCCGTGAGGTTGGTGGCGGTTTTATGTTTGCGAACGAAGTCGATGGCGGCCTTGGTGTCGGTGAATGCACCGAGTTGGAGTGCCGCATGGTTTTTGGGCTGGGCGTGATACCACGCATTGTCTACGCCGGTGATCTTGGTGGCCTCAACAGGCTGTAGGCGGCGTGTCGGTGTGTGTTTACGGGGCTCCTGGGCCGGGGTGTGCTTGATGATCACCTTGGCTTGCGGGGGTATTTCCACTGCGGGTCTTGTCGCTGTATTCGATGTGGTTATTTCGGGCGCTTTGGTGGCGTTGATGGCGGCCAGCGTCGATGGGGTTCCCGTGGCTGGAGGCTCAGCCGCGCCACTCGTGGCGGATTGAGGCGCGGGTACCGGTTCCAGATGGTTGCTGGCTGGCGCCGCTGCGGTTAAGGGGGTTTCTGGCGCACCCGTTTTGCCAATTTCTCCGTCGTTCGGTAGCGGGTTGCCTACCTGGGGCACGGGTGTGGCGGCAGTCGTTTCGAGGGGGGGCTGGCTCGTGGTTGCGGACGGGGTCGCTTGTTCGAGCGGGAGGTTCTTGCTGCTCGGGCCTTTATCCGCGGTGCGCGTTAACAGAGCAAAACCACCGAAACTGACGATGGCCACGCTGAAGGCCGCAATGATCAACAGGGTCGGGTTGAAGGGGCGGCGGGACGTTTTCCCTGGCTGCTGTGTGCTCCCGCCCTCCGAATCCTGCAGGCTGGCGACCAAGGCTTCTTCCTTGGGGTCTTTGTGGGGGGGCTGCTTCTGCGTGGCGTGTGGCGCCGTTTCCGGGGCAGTGTTGGCAAAGGCGGCATCCAGCAGCAGACACTGGTGCATATCACCCTGCATGTCCGCTAGCTCCGGCTCAGTGCGCAGATGTTCGGTGAGATCGATTTCACCCGTCAGGAGGAACAGCAAGTGGTTGGGGGCGAGCTCGTGGGCAGCGCGCAACATGAGCAGCAACTCCGGCCAGGATTCGGTTTCGAGCCAGGCGTTGGCATTCTCGATGATGACCAGCATCCGGCCTTGGGCGGAGAGCGCCTCGTGGACGGCGGAAGCCAGCTGACGCGGCGACTCTATGCCGGGCGACAGTTGCAAGGCTTCGGTGACCAGGGAAATGACTTCCAGGGGAAGATTGCCAGGTTGTGCGGTGATGGCGAGTGTTTCGATACTGTCTGGTAAGCGTTCGGCGACCAGTTCGACGAAATCGTGTCGTTCCTGGGGCGATGCGCTTTCGACGACGATCAGCCGGTCTGCGTATTTCACCAGCTGGGCAATGAGGTTGGCTTGTTCGAGTGCGTGTTCTTGGGCGGTATTCATGGGGCCTATTCGCTGTCGGTGAATGGAAGAGGTTCGGGCAATTCGGACGTGTTGCCTGCGTGGGTGGCGCGCAAGGTTTCCATAATGAGATTTTCCGGTGTCTTATCGGTAATCAGGGCTGAGCCCAGACCATGCATCAGAACCAGCCGCAAGCGGCCACTTTGCACCTTTTTATCACTGTTCATCAAGCTGCGTATCGTTTCGATCGGGAGTTCGGCCGGGCTGCGAATGGGTAAACCGGCGGCGGCCACGATCGTTTGCACCCGGTGCAGGTCACTGGTGCTGATCCATTCGAGCCGATGGGAGAGGTCGGCAGCCATGCACATGCCCGCGCCGACCGCTTCACCATGCAGCCATTTACCGTACCCCATGCCCGCCTCGATGGCATGACCGAAGGTGTGGCCGAGGTTCAGCAGGGCGCGCAAACCGCCCTCACGTTCGTCCTGATTGACGATGTCGGCCTTGATGGCGCAGGAGCGCGTAATGGCATGGCGGAGTGCTTTTTCATCACGCGCGCGCAGTTTGGGCAGATTCGTTTCGATCCAGTCGAGAAAATCAGTATCCCAGAGCAGGCCGTATTTGATGATCTCGGCCAGACCCGCCGAGAGTTCGCGTTCGGGCAGGGTATCCAGTGTTCGGATGTCGGCAATCACACAGCGGGGTTGATAGAAGGCACCGATCATGTTTTTGGCGCGCGGGTGATTCACACCGGTTTTCCCGCCGACGGAGCTATCGACCTGTGACAACAGGGTGGTCGGGATCTGAATGAAAGGGACGCCGCGCTGGTAGCAGGCGGCGGCGAAGCCCGTGATATCACCGATGACGCCGCCACCCAGGGCGATCAATGTGGTCTGGCGGTCGCAGTGCGTGTCGACCAATGCATCGAAGATGGTGGAAAGCGTTTCGAGGGATTTGTATTGTTCGCCGTCCGGTAGGACCACCAGGCCGACGTTCTTGAAGCGCGCCAAACCGCTGCGCAAGGCCTCGGCATAGAGCGGGGCGACGGTGGTGTTTGAAACAATGACGGCCTGTTCGCCGGGGATGTGCCGTGCCAACAGCTCGGTTTGCTGGATCAGGTCCGTGCCGATGTAGATCGGGTAACTTCGGTCACCCAGATCCACATTCAATGTAGCGGTATTTGCCAGCGGACGGTCTTCGGACATATCAGCAACCTTCATGCGAAAAAATCAAATCCCCAATAGGGCACCTCTGATTAACACCTCTTCGGCCATGGCGGTATTAACCAGCGGTTCCTTAGGACGAAACTATATCAGGAAGCCCGGCAACCGGTGTATGGCGTGCATCAAGCCCGTCACGCCGATCGCCTGCGTGACATTTAGCGGTGGGCGGGCATCCATCCCCCCGAGCCGTGCAGCAGGACCAATCGTGTTTGGTAGGCTTGGGTCTGGCCCGCCTTGAAATTTCCGAATTGCAGCACCAGGCCGATCTGTCCCATGGTACCGAGCATGCCCGCGCCGGAGGATGGCGCCTGCAGTGACTGGGCGAGCTGCTCCGCACTTTTCTTGAACAAAAGGGTGGCATTGACGTCGACAAGCCATTGCTGCCCTTGTTCGGCCGCGTTCAATGAATCGATGCTTTGAACGATCACGACTTTGCCGGAGGGGTCGATCTGATCCTGCAGGATTTGCCGGGCAGTGTCCTTGTCCGGCCCATGGCTGAAGAATCCGCATCCCGTCAGTGCGAACAAGGCGAGCACGATAAGGGTGCGAGACAGGGGGCGAAAAAAGGACATATCCGGCTCCTTGGTTTCCCGTTTATTGTTCGGCCTGGCCGCTAATGCCAGCCTTCAGATTATCCCAGTGCGCCCAGTTTTCGTTGCCGGGCGGCATCTGGACATGGAAGCCCAAGGCGTCGATATGCCGGCGAATGGTGGCCGTGTCGCTGAGCGCCAGGCGCCGGTCGGCTGACAGGTCGAGGGTCATGACAATCTGCAAGAGGCCAAAGGGCGCAAGAATGGTGGCATCCAAGGTGTCCGGCGTCGTCTCCGAAGGAACGAACAGGAACAAATCGGCTTTTTTGCTGCTTTTGTAGACGGTGCACTGCATGGTGGTATGGATTTTATGATGTTCAGGACAACGCATAGTAGCGGAAATAAATTCCGGTTGGTGTTTTCGCCATCGGGAACGGGGGGATTTGTGCGAGGATGCGCTTCATGAATAAATCATGGATATCCTCCTTGCGCGACATTCTCACCTCGCGTCGGGAGCTGGCGGTCTTGTTTCTGGGATTCTCCTCGGGGCTACCTTTGCTGCTGAGTTCCGGAACCCTTCAAGCTTGGCTGGCGGTCAGCCAGATCAAAACGGAAACCATCGGGCTGTTTGCGCTGGTCGGGCTGCCCTATACGCTGAAATTCTTGTGGGCGCCGCTGATTGATCGCTTCAGCGCGCGTTGGCTGGGCCGACGGCGGAGCTGGATACTTCTGATGCAGCTGGCCATCGCCGGGGTGCTGTTGTTGATGGCAGCGACGGATCCGGAGCGCCAGCTTTGGGGGCTTGCCCTACTGGCCTTATTGTTGGCGACCTTGTCCGCCACGCAGGACATTGCGATCGATGCCTGGCGAACCGATACCCTGACCGCCAAGGAGCGGGGGTTGGGCGCGGCGGTTTTCGTGCTTGCCTACCGAGTGGGCATGATCGTGGCGAACAGCGTGGCACTGGTGGTGGCCCAATATTATGGTTGGCCGGTGACTTATTTCGTCATGGCGCTCCTGATGAGCATCGGTATTGCCGCCACGCTGCTCGCCCCCGAGCGGGATACAGCCCACTTGGCGCCGACGAGCCTGAGCGAAGCAATCGTGGGGCCAATGCGCGAGTTTTTCCAGCGGACGGATGTCTGGGCCCTGCTTGCCCTGATCGTGCTGTACAAGTTCGGCGATGCGTTCGCGAGCGCGCTTTCGACGACATTTTTGATTCGCGGTGCTGGTTTTTCGCTGGCGCAGATCGGTCTGATCAACAATGGTCTGGGGCTGACGATCACGATTGTTGGCGGCTTGTTGGGCGGCGCCTGGATGGTCAAGATGGGACTGTATCGCTCCCTGATGACGTTCGGTATTTTGCAGGCGGTGACCAATCTGGGCTATGCCGTTCTGGCGCTGGCGCCGAGCCTGGGTTTGATGGTGCCCGTCATTGCGCTGGAGCACTTTACCGGTGGCCTCGGTACGGCCGCCTTTGTTGCCTTGCTGATGTCGGCTTGTGATACCCGTTATTCCGCTACGCAGTTTGCGCTGCTTTCCGCGTTAGCCAACCTGGGTCGGGTCTATCTGGGGCCGTTGGCGGGGTTTACGGCCGTTTCGCTGGGGTGGCCGCTGTTTTTCGTGTTAACTTTTTTCGCGGCATTGCCGGGACTTTGGTTGCTGTATCGCCTGAAGCCGATGATTGTGAAACTGGATGCCATGGGCACTTCTGATAACGCGCTCGCCCACTCGTCTCACTCACGATAGCGTTGTCAGCGGCTGCCTGAGGGATGGATTGAGGCGTGGTCGTACGGGTTGTATAGCCAGATGCGATCAACACTTATTTGATAAATAAACGCCGGTTTGCTGAAGATGTTTTCTGCAACCTGCGTAGGGGGAGCCATGACACAGCCGACACACCTGCTGCCGGATGAGGATGTGCACGCGGCCATGCGTGCCATGTCGGGATATATCGATATCACGACAGAAGACTTTCGAGAAATTTATACGCTGGCTCATGAGCATGCCGTCAAGCGCTTGTTCGGCCAGATGGACGTACCGCATCTGATGCGGCGGGATCTATCCGCCTTGCAGCCAGAGCAGACCCTGACCGCTGCCGCCGAGCAGATGGCCCTGATGCATGCGCACACGCTGCCGGTCATTGATGCGGATGGACGGGTTCTCGGCGATGTGAGCGAGTGGAATTTTCTACAGGGCTACGGTGCTGACACCTTTTTCTTTCTGGTGTTCCGCCTGATGGCGCACGACCAGCGGTTCGTCGATTACTGCAATCGTACGCATGTCGGTGAGGTCATGACCCGACCGGCCACCGTCTTGCTGGAAGACGGCAGCTTTGTCGATATTGCACGCGCCTTTCATGCGGTCGAGGAAAAGCGTCTGCCGGTCGTCGATGCCGAAAATCGCTTGATTGGTGTGGTGCTGCGGCGGGATTTCCTGCAGCAATTCCATCTGGAAGACTGGCTGTGAGCGCGGCTCGGGATCAACGAACGACGTCTTCGTACTGGCGTAAGTGGCGAGGCCGGGCTCATGGTTCTCCGCCTCGGGTGGACTGGCGCGAGATCCTCTGGTCGGGGATCGGTGGTTTTCTGGGATTGTTCGCGATTGGCGGTTGTGCGCTGGCCCTTTCCGGTCTGGATCGAGTGATGGTGATCGGCTCCATTGGTGCATCGGCGGTGTTGGTTTTTGGCGCCGTTCGCAGTCCCTTGGCCCAACCCCGCAACCTGGTGGGCGGGCACGTCCTATCCGCACTGGTCGGGGTGAGCGTACATCTTGTCGTCAGTGGGTCGTCATGGGGAAGTGTAATCGCGCCCGCGTTGGCGGTTGGCTTGGCGATTTCGCTCATGCACCTCACCCGAACGCTGCATCCGCCGGGTGGTGCGACTGCCCTGGTTGCGGTCATCGGCAGCGATAAGATTCATGAAATGGGGTATTGGTTTGTCCTGTTCCCGGGACTCGTGATGCCGCTCGTGCTGTTACTGGTGGCGCTGGTATTCAACAATCTGATTCCCCGGCGGTCCTATCCGGAGTATTGGGTGTAAATATGCCGTAGCGATGGGTTGCAGTGTTAAAGTTTCAGGGGGCTTGGCCGATAGCAGCACTACCTGATGGTATGGCTCGGGGCACTCAGCGGGGGGGCCGGGACACGGTGCATGACTTAAATAACAATAAGGAATCAGTCTGATGAGTAGTTGGATTGCCGGTTTTTCGATCGCCAAAAAGAATCTGTTCGGTTATGGCTTGATTTTGCTGCTGATGTTCTCGATGGCGGTACTCACTTATTTCAACATGACACGCGTGCAGGACGTGGCGGACGAGGTCATCAACCAGCGCCAGCCATCTGCCTTTGCGGCAGACGCCGTACGGGTGCAGATCGAGCGCGCCATGGCCTCGGTGGGGTTGTTTCTGCAAAGCAAGAGCAAAGGCGATCGAAAGAGTTTTGACGATTCCATTGCCGGGGTGACGGCGGCTCAGGCCGAACTCAAGAAGTTTTCGGGCACAAGTTATCCGGAACTGGATGAGCAATTGAAGGCGTTTGCCGCTCAGGCGAATGAGGTGATGAAAGTCTCCGCCGACGACAAGCTCAACCTCCCCGCTATGGAGTACGCCAATCAGCACGTGAACCCCAAGGCCATCCAGATTTCGGGTCTGATGGGTACTTTGCTCAGTGCCGAGGCGGATGTTCCATCCAGCCCGACGGCCAGTCGTCGCCCCCTCGTGCTCCAAATCGCCCGCGCCCGGGGAGATTGGGGGGATGTCATGGCTGGTTTGCGGGGATTCATGGCGTTCCGGAGTCCGGCGTTGGAAAAAAACTTCGATTTGTATTCCGCCGAGGTGCTCAAGCGTGTCCAGGAAATCAGCAAGGATTATCCCAGCCTACTGACGTTCGAGCAGCAGGATGCTGTCGATCAACTTCTGAAGTTGTTGCCCGATTTCATCGACCAGGCGCAGAAGGCCTTTGCCATCCATAAGTCGGAAAAGTGGCGGATGGATGCCTATCTCGTCCGCACCCAGCTTGACCCGACTTTTAATCAGGTGGAGCATACCGTGGAAGGTATTGTGCAGACCCAACGTGGCATGATTCGCGATCAATCACAGACGCTGAATGCCTCCATTTCGCAAACCATGCTGGGGCAGGTCGGGCTGGTGATTCTGGGGATCGTGGTGGTCGGTATCCTGGCAATGCTGTCCATTTTGGGCGTCTCTTCGCCATTGCGCCGAGTGGCCGAGCGGATGCGGGATATCGCAGAAGGAGAGGGGGATCTCACCAAGCGTCTGCCGGTTATGGGCAAGGATGAGATCGCCGAAGTCAGCCGGGCATTCAATACCTTTGCCGAAACCGCGCATAACCTGGTCACCCAGGTGGTGGAAACCACCCGCTCTCTGGCTGATTCGGCAGATCGTCTGACGGTTTCCTCCGAGCGAGGTCAGGAGGGCGCCCGCCGGCAGGCACAGGATACGGATTCTCTGGTCACCGGGATGAGCCAGACGCTTGAGGCGGCCCAGGAAGTCGCTCAGAGTGCTGAAATGGCCAGTGCGTCGGTACAGGAAGCCAACGCAAAACTGCATGAGGGGATGGGCAAGGTGCAATCGAGCACCCGGAGTGCCGAGCAGCTCGATACCGCCCTGTTGCGTGCGGAAGAAAAGATTCACCAGCTCTCGGTACAAAGCCAGACGATCGGCAAGGTGCTGGACGTCATCCGGGGGATCGCCGATCAGACCAACCTGCTGGCCTTGAATGCGGCGATTGAAGCCGCGCGGGCCGGTGAGCAAGGTCGTGGGTTTGCGGTTGTGGCGGAGGAAGTCCGCTCTTTGGCGACGCGTACTCAGGAGTCCACACGGGAAATCTCCGCGATCATCGGTCAGCTTCAACATGGTGCGCACGATGCGGTAGAAGCCATGGGCGAGGGGCGCGGTGTCAGCCATGAGAGCCTGGACGCTATTACCGAAGCCAATGAGATGTTAACAATCATTGCCCATTCGTTTGATCAGTTGAGCGACATGAACGCCCGAATTGCGGCGGCAGCGGAAGAGCAGACTGCCGTATCGAGCGGGATGAAGCAGAATATACAATCCATCAATGGCACGGCGAGCGAAACGGCCAAGGCGGCCGCGCAAACGGCTGAGGCGGGTTCCGCTGTTTCAATACAGGCGAGGACACTCGCCGAATTGGTGCGTCAGTTCAAGATCTGACGCCTTCCTGAGACGCCCGCGTCAGTGGTGGATGCCCAATGGCCCGGATTCCCGGGCCTTTTTTCCGGGCCTTTTTCCCAGGTGTTGATCGGGGGTGCGTTACGGGTGCGGAAGTCGTTGGATCGGCTGCCCATCCTGGGGTTTTGCCGCTGGTCATGGGGAGATGTGGCACACTGTGTCCGGGCGCACGCGGGTATAGCCCGCTGCCGGGTTTCCGGTTCGATCTCGCCTGTTGATCGTTAATCCCTTCAGAGGATAAAAACGGGATCGAATCTGACTGTATTATTACCAAAAGAGCCATGAAACTATGAGCGAAGCGACGAGCAAGGTGTCCACCTTGCGCAAATGGCTGATGGCCGGAATTCTGGTCTGGGCGCCACTGGCTATCACTTTCTGGGTGATCAACGCCGTGGTCGGTTTTATGGATAAGACCCTTCTGCTTTTGCCCCCGAACTATCGACCGGAACATCTGTTCGGTTTTAACATCCCCGGTCTCGGTGCGATCCTTGCCGTGTTTCTGGTGTTGTTGACCGGCGCGCTGGTGGCCAACTTTCTGGGGCGCAAGCTGGTCGCGCTCGGTGAATCGGTCCTGCACCGCATCCCGTTGGTTCGCAGCGTTTATTCTGCCGTCAAGCAGGTCATCGAGACTTTTGTATCGCAGGACTCCCGTTCGTTCCGCAAGGTCGTTCTGGTCGAGTATCCCCGCAAGGATTGTTGGTCGTTGGCCTTTCTGGCGGGTGATCCGGTCGGCGAGGTGCAGGAGAAAACAGCACAACACCTGACCACGGTGTTTGTGCCGACGGCGCCGAACCCCACTTCCGGCTTTGTCATCATGGTGCCCGCGCATGAAATTATCGAGTTGGACATGACCATCGAGGAAGGCTTTCGAATGGTGATTTCGCTGGGTGTTGTTGTGCCGCGCGGCAATAAAAAGCCCATGACGGTGTCGGAAGAAGCGCCCGCTGCGCTCGAAAATCCGCCCGTATCCGGCTAATATGCCGCCTTTTACCGAACTAATGTACGGACCTTGCCGATGAATATGCCGCAAAACTTTCCCCTGAACGCCCGAAGCCACACCTGTGGCCAGGTTGATTTGGCCGTGCTGGATCAAGAAATCAAGCTGGTGGGCTGGGTCAATCGCCGCCGCGATCATGGTGGTGTGATCTTCGTGGATCTGCGCGATCGGGATGGCATGGTGCAGATCGTGTTCGACCCGGATGATCTGACCGTCTTCGGCATGGCGGAAAGCCTGCGCAGCGAGTTTGTCATTCGGGTAATCGGCAAGGTGCGTCGCCGCCCGGCCGGGACGGAAAACCCCAATATCGTCAGTGGGCAGATCGAAGTGCTGGGTCTGGGGCTCAGTATTCTGAATCGTTCCGAGCCGTTGCCGTTTCAGCTGGACGACGAGCGGGTTGCGGAAGAGCATCGCCTGCGTCACCGTTATCTCGACCTGCGTCGGCCCGAAATGCTGGCCAAGTTGCGCCTGCGCCATCAGGTGACCCGCGCCATGCGTGAGTACCTCGACAATGCCGGATTCATCGATGTGGAAACCCCGGTGCTGACGCGTGCCACCCCCGAAGGCGCGCGCGACTATCTCGTGCCGTCGCGGACGCATCCCGGCGAATTTTTTGCCCTGCCGCAGTCGCCTCAGCTCTTCAAGCAGTTGCTGATGGTGGCCGGTCTGGAGCGGTATTACCAGATCGTCAAATGCTTCCGCGACGAAGATCTGCGTGCCGATCGTCAGCCGGAATTCACCCAGCTCGATATCGAAACCAGCTTCATGGACGAACAGGAAGTG
This sequence comes from Halothiobacillus sp., assembly GCA_024636015.1. GTDB lineage: Bacteria > Pseudomonadota > Gammaproteobacteria > Halothiobacillales > Halothiobacillaceae > Halothiobacillus. The sequence goes on along the minus strand of JAGXHU010000077.1, from coordinate 22,709 downwards.
ATGGCTCTGATCGAGGACATGATGCGGCATCTGTTTGCCCGCACGGTCGAGATTGCCCTGCCTGATCCGCTGCCGCGTCTGACCTGGGCCGAGGCCATGCGGCGTTTTGGTTCCGACAAGCCGGATTTGCGGATTCCGCTGGAACTGGTCGATGTGGCGGATTTGCTGGTCGACGTCGATTTCAAGGTGTTTTCCGGCCCGGCCACCGATCCGCGCGGTCGGGTTGCCGCCCTGCGCGTGCCCAAGGGCAATACGCTGCCGCGCAGCACGATCGACGACTACACCAAGTATGTGTCGATTTTCGGTGCCAAGGGGCTGGCCTATATCAAGGTCAACGATGCACAAGCGGGCCGTGAGGGGCTGCAGTCTCCGATCCTGAAGTTCCTGACGGATGAGGCCATTGTCGGGATCATGTCACGTACCGGTGCCGAAACCGGCGATCTGATCTTCTTCGGGGCGGACAAGGCCAAGATCGTCAACGAGGCGCTGGGCGCCCTGCGGGTCAAGCTCGGGCATGACATGGGGATTGTGGAATCAGGCTTCCGGGCGCTGTGGGTGACCGAGTTCCCGATGTTCGAGTACGACGAGAAGGAAGGGCGTTACTACGCCCTGCACCACCCCTTCACCGCCCCGAATCTGGACGATATCGAATTGCTGGAAACCCAGCCCGAGATCGTGCGCTCACGTGCTTATGACTTCGTACTGAACGGCTATGAACTCGGTGGCGGCTCGGTGCGTATCCACGACCAGGCGCTGCAGAAACAGATTTTCGGGCTGCTGGGTATTTCGCCCGAACAGGCCGAAGAGAAGTTCGGATTTCTGCTCGATGCCCTCAAATATGGTGCACCGCCGATGGCCGGGGTGGCCTTCGGTCTGGATCGGGTTGTGATGTTGATGAGCGGTTCGAACTCCATCCGCGAAGTCATCGCCTTCCCCAAAACCCAGTCGGCCGCCTGTCCGCTCACCAATGCGCCGGGCGAAGTCGACGAGGCGCAATTGCGTGAACTGTCGATCCGGGTACGTAAACCAGTGGTTGAGAAAGACGAGGCCAAAAAGGCGTAAGCCTCAAAAGCCGGAGACATCCGCCCGAATTCAAAGGCCCGCATGTGCGGGCCTTTGCTACAAATGCGACAAAAAAGCCCAGCACCGTGATGGTGGCTGGGCTTTTTTTTGGGGCGCACCCCGGCTAGCTATTCTTGCTTAGATATCGCGGAGCAGGGCATTGATGCCGACCTTGCTGCGGGTTTTGGCGTCGACTTTCTTCACGATAACCGCGCAGTACAGGCTGTATTTGCCGCATTTGGAGGGCAGATTGCCGGAAACGACGACCGAGCCAGCGGGAACGCGGCCATAGTGGATTTCGCCCGTTTCGCGGTCATAAATCTTCGTGCTCTGACCGATATAGACGCCCATCGAAATGACGGCGCCTTCTTCGACGATCACACCTTCAACGACTTCGGAGCGCGCGCCGATGAAACAGTTGTCTTCGATGATGGTCGGGGACGCTTGCAGGGGTTCGAGTACGCCACCGATACCGACGCCGCCGGACAGGTGCACATTCTTGCCGATTTGGGCGCAGGAGCCGACCGTGGCCCAGGTGTCGACCATGGTGCCTTCATCGACATAGGCGCCGATATTCACATAAGACGGCATCAGCACCACGCCTTTGGCCACGAAGCTGCCATGGCGAGCAACAGCGTTCGGGACGACGCGAATGCCGGCTTCCTCGAAACGGGCCTGATCCCAGTTGGCGAACTTGGTGGGCGCCTTGTCGAAATAGCGCAGATCGCCGCTTTCAACCACCTGATTGGGGTTGAGGCGGAACGAGAGCAGCACGGCCTTTTTCAACCATTCGTTGACGACCCAGTCACCCACGCCGCGGCGTTCGGCGACGCGCAATGTACCGCTGTCGAGCAGACTGAGTACCGTGTTGACCGCCTCACGGACAGTCTGTGGGGCCTGGTTCGGGGTAATGTTCGCGCGGTCTTCGAAGGCGGTTTCAATGAGCGCTTTGAGGGTGGGCAGATCAACTGTGTGATTCATGATCGGTAATTCCTGTACGGCCGGTCGTTAAAGATGAATGGGGCATTCTAGCAGCCCGTGGCGACATATTGGTGGTGCATGCCCTGTCAGCCTGTTGACAGGGATCTGTCAATCGGTTGCAAGTTTTGCAGATTAGTATCGCCGACCAGCTTTATTGTCGATTGCGGAGTCTGGCGTCATGAGTTTTCCCCGGGTGTTTTTTATGGGCTGCGTCCCCCGCCGCCCATTATTTGCATGGTGCATCTTGCCCCTGCTTTGTCTGCTAGGACCGGTCACTGGTGTCTTTGCGGCATCGGGAGATGCGGGGGCGCCGGTGCTTTTTCGACCGACCGATGCCCAGCGGGCAAACCTGGGTTTTGCGGCGGTTCAATCAATCCTGTTTTCACCCAAAGACGTCGCGGAAGGCACGCTCGCCTATAACGAGGATGCGCTAACGCCCGTGTTTTCGCCCTTCAGTGGTCGCGTGATCAAGATTTTTGCCCGGCCAGGCGATCGAGTGAAAGCCGGCGAGCCTCTGATGGCGGTGGCAGCAACCGAGGTGGCGCAAGCCCAGAGTGATCTGATCTCGGCGCGGGATACGTTGGACACGACGCGGGCGCAATTGAAACTCGCGATCGCAAATGAGTCGCGCCAGCATGGTTTGTATCTGGCCAAAACGGGCGCGTTAAAAGACTGGCTGCAAAGTCAGGTCGATCGGTCAACGGCGCAGAATGCCGAGGGAGCCGCAGAGAGTGCATTGATCGCAGTGCGAAATCGATTGCGTGTGTTGGGCCAGTCGAATGCGGAGATTACCGCGTTGATCCATGGGGCGGGAAAACACCCTGAGATGCCTGAATCGTTGGTGCGTGCGCCCATTTCCGGCACAGTCATCCAGCGCCAAGTCGGCGTCGGGCAACTCATTACGAGCGCGGCGATGGGGGCAACCACGCCCCTGTTTACCGTCGAGGGCGGGACTTCGCTCTGGGTGATCGCGCAAGTGCGTGAAGTCGATGTGCCGAACATCCACGTCGGCCAATCAATTACCGTTCGTTTGCTGGCGTTTCCTGGGCGGGTTTTCCACGCGAAGCTGGTCTGGATCGCGTCGGCCCTGGATGCGAGTACGCACCGCTTGCCGGTACGGGCAGAGATCGCCAATCCAGACGGCGCGCTGAAGGTGGGGATGTTCGCGAGCATGTCGATTGAAACCGCCTCGCCACAGCCGACATTGTTTGTACCTCAGGCCGCCGTCATTCAGGAAGAAAATCGCACGGTGGTCTGTGTCGAGCGACCGGATGGCGCCGTGGAAACGCGCACCGTGACTTTGGGCGATGCGACGACCGATCCGGGATTGGTTGAGGTTACCCACGGGCTCGTCGTGGGGCAGCGGGTGGTTACTCAGGGTGCGATTTTTATCGAGCAGGCAATCTCTGCCGCGAATGATCCGTCATGAACGCCCTGATTAAGTTTGTTTTGACGCAGCGCATGTTGATGCTTGTTCTGCTGGGAACAACGTTGGTGGCGGGTGTTTTTGCCTTCCGCGTGCTTAATATCGAAGCTTATCCAGACCCTGTTCCGCCTATGGTCGAAATTGTGACGCAGAGTACCGGGCAGTCTGCCGAGGAGATTGAGCGGTACATTACGATCCCGATCGAAACCGATATGGCGGGGATTCCGAATGTCACCAGCGTGCGTTCCATTTCCCTGTTCGGTCTGTCGGATGTGAAGATCAGTTTCAACTATCACTTTACACATGAGCAGGCCCAGCAATGGGTGATTAACCGGTTATCGCAATTGTCCCCTCTGCCCAATGGGGCGCAGCCAAGTATTTCCCCTACGAGCCCGATTGGGGAGATTTATCGCTACCAGTTGGCGGGGCCACCCGGATACTCATCCCGCAAACTGAAAACGCTGCAGGATTGGGTTTTGGAGCGGCGCTTCAAGGCCGTACCCGGGGTCGTTGACGTCACTGGCTGGGGCGGCAAGACAAAATCCTACGAGGTGAATGTTGACCTCAAAAAAATGGAAAAGTATGGCTTGTCGCTTTCACAAATTTTGCAGGTAATCGGCAACAGCAATATCAACGTGGGAGGGCAAACGCTGAATATCGGCCAGCAGGCCGTTGTGGTGCGCGGTATCGGCTTGATGCGTTCGCTGGATGATTTGCGCAACACCATGCTGACCACGAGCAAAGGTGTGCCGGTGTTGTTGAGCGATGTGGCTACGGTCGGGGTGGGCAATCTGCCTCGCCTGGGGATTGCGGGTCTGGATAATCAGGACGATATCGTTCAGGGGATTGTGCTGATGCGTCGGGGTGGCGAGAGCATGCCGACGATTGAGCGTGTTGAAGCGGAAGTAGCGAAGATCAATGCGCAGCATATTCTGCCACCGGGCGTTGAAATCAAGCGGATCTACGACCGCAAAGCCCTGATTGAGATCACGATGCACACGGTCATGGAAAGCATGATCACGGGGATGCTGCTGATCTTTGTATTGCAGTGGGTATTCCTGGGTAATCTGCGCAGCGCCGTTATCGTCGCCATGACGATTCCGTTCGCACTGGCGTTTGCTGTGCTGTTGATGGTTATTCGGGGGGAATCCGCAAATCTGCTCTCCATGGGGGCGATCGATTTCGGACTGGTCGTTGATGCCTCCGTCATCATGGTGGAAAACATCATGCGCAACCTCGGGGAAAGCCGACACCATCGCGTGGCTGAGGAATCGATTTTGCATCGGGTTTACACGCCGGTGGGGCTGACCGGCAAGTTTGCGACGATCGCCAATGCGGCGATTGAGGTGAACAAATCCATTTTGTTTTCTGCGGTGATCATTATCGCCGGCTTTTTGCCTCTGTTTACCATGACGGGCATCGTGGGCCATATTTTCGGGCCCATGGCGACAACCTACGCCTATGCCATTGCCGGCGGGTTGATTGCGACCTTCACCATTTCACCCGCACTGAGCTCCATTTTATTGCCTGCACATATCGAGGAGACCGAAACCTGGCTGGTTCGCAAGTTGAGACGCGTCTATGAACCCATGATCCGGTGGGCATTGGCGTTCAAGGGCCCTGTTTTGCTTTTGACCTTCATTTTGCTGATTGTGGCCGTTTTGCTGGGCAGAACGCTGGGGCTGGAGTTTTTGCCGAAGCTGGAGGAAGGGAATCTCTGGATTCGCGCCACCATGCCGCAAACCATTTCCCTTGAGGCCAGTGATCCCTACGTCAATCGGATGAGGCGTTTGATCGAGCATTATCCCGAGGTGGAACATGTGGTGTCTCAACATGGCCGTCCCGATGACGGTACGGATGCTACCGGCTTCTTTAATGCGGAGTTCTTTGTGCCGCTCAAGCCCTTCGACCAGTGGCCCAAGGGGATCAACAAGGAAAAGTTGACCAGTGACATGTCAGCGGCCTTGACTGCGGAATTCCCGGGCGTTGATTTCAATTTCTCCCAATACATCGAAGATAACGTCGAGGAGGCGGCATCCGGGGTCAAAGGGGAGAATTCGATCAAGTTGTTCGGTAATGATCTGGCGGTGCTGGAACAGTATGCCGAACAGATCAAGCAGGTGCTGAGCACGGTGCCCGGCATGGCGGACTTGGGGGTTTATACCTCATTGGGGCAACCCACCTTGCGGATTGATATTGATCGGGCCAAGGCTGCGCGCTATGGACTTGCGCCCGGGGATATCAACACGACGATCCAGGTGGCCATTGGCGGTCAGTCGGCAGGGGATTTGTACGAGCCCGGTCATGATCAGCATTTCCCGATCATGGTGCGGTTGGCGCCCAAGTATCGAGATAATCTGGCGGCCATCAAGCGGATCGGAATTCCCGCCCCTGACCCCAGTGGTAACGGCGGGATCATCGAGGTGCCGCTGGCCGACGTGGCCACGATCCGGCTGACAACCGGGGCATCGTTCATCTATCGGGAAAATCAGGAACGCTATATTCCGATCAAATTCAGTGTACGGGGCCGGGATTTGGGGACGACCGTCCTTGATGCGCAAACCAAGCTCGCCCAGCAGATTCATCTGCCCCAGGGCTATCGGATGGAGTGGGTCGGCCAATTTCAAAACTTCCAGGATGCGATTTCCCGGCTTGCCATTGTGGTGCCCTTGTCCATCGCCCTGATCGGATTGTTGCTGTTTATGAATTTTCGGTCTTTTGTCGATGTTTTACTGGCGGTGAGCGTGATTCCCATGGCCATGTTGGGAGGGATTTTTGCGCTGTACCTGACCGGCACGCCGTTCAGTATCTCGGCGGCAATCGGCTTTGTGGCTTTGTTCGGAATTTCCGCAATGGATGGGATTCTGATGTTGTCGTATTTCAATAATCAGCTTGATAGCGGTATAGAGCGTCTTGAGGCCATTCGCAAAACCTGCGTGGTGCAATTCAGACCCGTCATGATGACGTGTATCGTCGCCTCTGTCGGTCTGGTGCCTGCTGCATTTGCAACGGGCATCGGCTCGCAGGTGCAAAAACCGCTGGCCCTGGTTGTCGTGGGTGGGATGTTGTTGGCGCCCATTCTGATCCTGACCGTTTTGCCTGTGCTCATCGTGTTGTTTTCGCGGCGAAAAACAGTTCAACAGGCCGTGTGAGGAGATGTTATGAGCTTTGCGTTTTTCCATTCCTCTCGCCGATTGGCCAGTGTGTTGATTACTTGTCTGTCTTTGCTGACGGGGTGTACCGTGGGTCCCAATTTTCATCGGCCCATCTTGTCCTCTGCGGCGGGTTACACGGCGGGTAGCGTTCCGGTACTCGATGCCGGTGCGGCATCGAGTCAGAAGCTGAATAAGGGGGCGGCGGTGCCGGACGACTGGTGGCAATTGTTCCATTCGCAAAAACTGAATGATCTCGTTGCCGAAGCATTAAGCGCCAATCCTGATCTGCAATCGATGCAGTCGGCACTCAAGCAGGCTCAGGAAAATACTCGAGTGGCGCAGGCTGCGTTTCTACCGACGGCGCAGCTGGCATTTTCTCCGTCACGACAAAGGGTAGCGAATGGCATCTCATCCACGCTGAATTCGGGCAGTACCCTGTTCAATCTGCATACTGCTGGGGTTGCGGTGGGGTATTCCCTGGATGTGTTTGGCCTGAACCGGCGGCAGTACGAATCTCAACAGGCCGAGGAGGAAGTTCAGCGTGATTTGTTCCAGGCGGCGCGGATCACCTTGGTGACCACGCTGGTGACTGCGGTCGTGCAAAGCGCCGCGTTACAGGACCAGATTCGAGAGACCCGAGCATTACTGCAGCTTGATCAGCAGCAACTCGACTTGATGAACCGACAAGTCAAACTCGGTTCGTTGCCCGAACTGACGGCCATCAATCAGCAGACGATCGTCGAACAAACCCGATTGGCATTGGTCGGGGCGCAAAAACAACTGCAGCAGCAGAACGATCAGATCAATGCGCTGCTGGGCGACTTCCCAAACAAGAAAATCGTACTGCCCACTTCATTGACCGATTTATCCCTGCCACAGGATCTTCCGCTATCGCTGCCGTCGGTATTGGTTCGCCAGCGGCCGGACATACTTGCCGCCGAAGCGATGCTTCATGTTGCGAGTGCACAGGTGGGCGTGGCCGTCGCCAGTCGTTTGCCGCAGTTGATGATTACCGCCGACGCCGGACAGATGAGTTCGGTGCTGGGTAATCTGTTCAATAGCGCGAGTACATTTTGGGCACTGGCGGGTGGGGTTGTTCAGCCGGTGTTTGATGGCGGTGCCTTGCTGCATCGGCAGCGCGCCGCTGAAGCCGGGTTTGCGCAAAGCAAGGCTCAATATCGTGCCGCGGTGTTGAATGCATTTGCCAATGTGGCGGATACCCTGCATGCGCTGGACTATGATGCTCAGGCGGTGACGTCTCAGGATCATATTGTGCAAACGGCCAAAATCAGTTTGGACAGCGCTCGGCGTCAGGTCGTCCTTGGCGATATCAGTCCTTATGATGTGCTGGCGGTCGAGCAGGTCTATCGACAATCCTTGCTTGGCCTGATTCAAGTGAAGGCCAATCGCTTCGCCGATTCAGCCGCATTATTTCAGGCGCTGGGTGGCGGATGGCGGGATAGAGCGCACACCGCTACGTGAAAACGGATCGATCAAGATAGGGATGACGTATGCGGATATTGTTTGTCGAGGATGATGCAACGCTGGGTGAGGTGACCCTGCGCGCATTGTGTACGCAAAGCTGGGCTGTTGACTGGGTCCGGGAGGCAAATAACCTCAACCATCTCGTTCAGTCGGGACAATTTGATCTGATTCTGCTGGATGTCGGCCTGCCCGGTGTAGATGGTCTGACGGCGTTACGCCGGCTACGTGTTGCAGGCATCAAGACGCCGGTGTTGCTTCTAACGGCCAGGGATGCAGTTGATGAACGTGTACAGGGCTTGCAATGCGGCGCAGACGATTATTTGATCAAGCCGTTCGCCTTGGCGGAACTATTGGCGCGAATTCAAGCCGTTATGCGGCGGGTGCATGCATTTGTCACAGACGATATCACATTGGGTAATTTGCGGATGGACCTGGCGGCCAAACGTCTTTTCATCAATCAGAAGTCTGTCGAATTGCTCCCGCGGGAATGGGCTGTTTTGCATTATTTGCTCAAAAACATGGGACGCGTGGTGAGCAAAGAGCAGATTTTGTCGGCGATATTCAACTGGGACAAATCCCCGGGCAGCAATACGGCGGAGGTGTATGTCTCTCGACTGCGCACCAAGCTTGCGGATGCGGAGGTGAAGATTCAAACGGTGCGTGGTTTCGGCTATTTGCTGGAAGCACCGGTTGAACAGACAGGTTCCTCCGACGCTGGGTACCCATGATTCAAAAAATCCTGAGAACCGCGAGTTTGCAGCGCCGTCTGCTGCTGGGATTGATCGTCCCGTTATTACTGATCATGCCCGCCATTGCCATGATTCAATACTGGCTGATTGTCACCCCGGCAAAGCTGGAAATTGATCGTCAACTGGGCGATGACGCGATTGCTGTATCTGGCTTTATCCATGCAAAGGGTAATCATGTCGAGTTTTCTATCAATCCGCAGGCCAAGAGCTTATTGCTGACCGATCAAAGTGATCGGGAGTTTTTCCTGGTGACTGACCCCGAAGGGCGCGTGTTGGGTGGGGACCCCAGTCTGTTGGATCCGCGTGTTCAACTCGCTGCTGGAGAATGGCGGTATTTGGATCATCAGGTGGATGGTCATTGGCTGCGCATGCTGATTTATGGCATAACCTGCGGACCAGGGATTTGCCAGGTGCGGATTGGGGAGACCTGGGTCAAGCGACATCGAATCAAGGATGAGGCTCTGTTTGCCACGGCGGCGTTTTCCTTGTTTTTTGGCGTGATGACGATGGTGGTCATGATTCTGGCCGTTCAATCCGGCCTGAGGAAAATCAGTGAACTAAGTGAGGACATGGCCCGACAATCCCCCGAGCGCCTCTCTGTGCTGGATGATAAAAAAGTCCCCAGTGAATTGCAGCCGATGATTCATTCCTGGAATCTCTTGCTCGAGCGGTTGCACGTGGCGCATCAAACACAGAAGAATTTCATTGCTGATGTGGCGCACCAGATTCGCACCCCATTGACCTCATTGCAGATGGAGGTTGAGCTGCTTTTGCTCGAGCCCTCGCCACCGGCATTGAGGGAAAAATTCGAAAATATCAATCGTTCCGCAAACCGGATTACCCATTTGGCTGCTCAGTTGCTGAGTCTAGCGCGTGTGGAAAACAACATGAATTCCGCAATGCGCTGGTTGCCCGTTGATCTTAGGGATGTGGCTATTCGGACTTTGGAGGAATGGTCGCCGCGCGCCTTGTCTGTGGGGATAGATTTGGGGTTCGAGTTGCAGTCTGCCCCGATCGTTGGTCAGCAGTTCCTGCTGATCGAGGGGTTGGCGAACGTGATTCATAATGCCTTTCTCTATGCTGGCCCCGGGTGTGTCGTCACTGTGCGGAGTCAGCACTCAGGATCGGAGTGCGTGCTTAGCGTTGAGGACAATGGCCCGGGTATTCCGTTCGAGGAGCGAGCCCGGGTCTGTCAACGATTTTATCGGGGGGCGATCTCCAGTGGCGAGGGGAGCGGGCTTGGCCTCGCCATCGTCAGTGATATTGTCCGGCTGCACCGGGGCCAGCTGAGAATAGAGGATGCCCCGAGCGGGCGGGGTGTCGTGTTTATCCTGTCCTTTCCCTGCGCGGAGTCACCGGACGCGTCTGTTCATCACGTATAAAACTACGCCCCGGTTATGACGTCGTTGATTGGCATATCCTTATGGCCTTAAAACGCAACATGCAGGCGCGTGCTGAACACATTGACCGGGCCGCGATCGGCATTGTAGCCGGGGTGGAAAATGCGTTGATAATCCATCGAGACAGTGGCGATACGTGTGAGGAGCCGGCTGTAGTAGGTTTCAAAGACATTTTCATGGGCGTAGCTCAAGGTGCCATCCCCCAGAAATGCACCCAATCCGCCCGCCTTCAAATATGCTTGATGTGTTTTCGACAGACCGTTGCTGGCATAGGCCAAACCAACGGTGTCATTGGGGCGGCCCCAGTTTGTACCATGGGCCACTATGCCGGCTGATAGCTGTTGCTCAATTTTGGCGAAAGCGTAGGTTTCCTGTGCCCCATCATTCTTGCTTAGCCGGAAGAACACGCCGGTAATCGGCGTCAGGTTCTGAGTCATGTTGAGTGCATATCCGGTTTTGGTTTGATTCCGCCGCACGGCGGCAACGCTCGGTACACCGACTTCACCTTGGGTTCGCCAGAGGTTTAGGGCGTCCTGGAAGCTCCCCATGTTTGATCGATTGTGGAAGGCCAGGATTTTGATTGATCCTGTCTGGCCGAAAATCATGTGGTTGTGCTCGATTTCCAGTTGGTCGCCATAGTGCCGAAAAACACGGGGATCCAACGTGGCACCATTGGATTCTGCGGGTTGTTCAAAACGCCCCATACGGACTACCCAATCATCCATATAGAACTCAAGGGCCGCACCTACGGAGTAACCCTTTGCCTCGGAGGCAAAGTCATAGGCCCCGTCGGCAATAAATGACCAGTTCATGAATTGCGTGCGGGGGTCGTCTGCCAGGGTGTTGGTGTCGAAAATGTCGGTAACTGCATACTTGCCTGCTGTTAAGACAATTCGTCGTTTGTCGACGACGTCGGCGAGCTGGTTTTGATCCGCGTCAATGTGGGTCGTTTCACCGCCAAGGTTCCAGGTCTGGCGAATAAAGGCCCTCGCCAGATAGAACTGTGGTTGCTCAAAGCTCCCCTTCTGGTTTTCACCATTGGTGAGCCCACCCAGACCCAAACCGTTGGACAGAGCCCGTGTTGAAATGGTCTCCGGGTTCAAATAGATCTCGGTATGCCGCAACACGCGGGCGCCCAGATAGGCTGTTCCTGATAATGAATAACCCTGTTCCGCATAGGGGGACAGGCTATTGGCGCCGGAATAGGCGGCAGCGAAGGCGGGTTTGTCTTGCCAGATCAACGTGCTCTGGGCTTTGGCCTGTGCCCACGCCACATCGACAGAGTCCAATGGGGCGCGGGCAATATCGGCAGCGGTCGCCAACGGATTGAAGACAATCACCCCCATCATGATGACGATTATTTTGACCAGGTTGGGCAGGCGAAAATCGGTTTTGAGTAAAGAATTTTTATCGATCATCGCGACTGCTCAGGGTAAGGAAAGCCGTGTTGGGCTAACGGGCTGCGCGGATGATGGGCATTCCTATTTCCCTTTGCAAGCGGGTATTTTCAGATCGTGGATGTCGGGTAGCGGGTGGGCCAGATTAGGGGGTGTTCCCTCTCGTTTTATCCAAGCAAGCCAATGAATTTCATTGGTTATTCGATGTGGAGTCGCAGGGTGGCGACCCAGGCGGTTGGCAGCGTGCCGGACGGGCGATTAATGTATTGCAGGTCGGGCTGCAGGAATACCCGGTGATTGATCTGGAAGATATAGGCGAGTTCGACCAGACGCTCGTGACGTTGATCCTGGTGGAAGCGTGCCTCTCCGATGCCAAGAGTCAGGAAATCGTCCGGTCGGCCGGCGAAGGGGGCCTGCCAGTTGATGCCAGCGCCGAGGTAACGATTGATAACGAGGTTATTCGCTGTATCGCTATGTACGGTGCTGGCACGGATAAATCCGCCCAGCGCTGTCTCATTCTGGCTGAAAATCGTGTGTTCGCCGCTGAGGTAGGCCCCTTGCAGATTTTGCGATCCATATCCTCGTTTGCGCCAGAGCCCCAGTTTTAGTGTGGTGCCGCTTTCAGGGCGCCATTGTCCCTCGACAATATTTAGGGTTCCTTGGTTGAACGGTTGGGTTTGCTGGTTGCTTTCCCCTTGAAGCAGCCCGATCTTGACGGTCAGTGGTGCAAATCCTGTCGGTTCATTTTTTCCGGTGCCATTGTCCAGAGTCGCCACCAGCCCCGTGCCATTCAGCGGGAATGTAGAGGCTGTAAAGTTGCCCGTCATGGAGGGATCTGGGCCAAATGATCCATTCAGTAATTGCGCGGCACTACCGGTGCTGGTGAATTCGGAATTGAGATCGAACATCCCTAGGCGCGTATTGAATCGAAATCCGGGGCGAGTGAGCCAATTCTGCTGCCAAAACGCGGTATCCAGCAAGAATCGGTCACGGCTACCTTCGATATTGCTGGTGCCGAGACGGTCTCCGACCAAGTTGGCATTCGCATGTCCCGTGCGAATGCCCATGACGGACACGTTGAGCAAGGTGTCGGGCAAACCAAGATTGTCCCCGCGCAGCGTGACCCCACCGACCGCCACGCTATCGAACGCACTGCCGGTCCGGATTCCCCCTTTTAGATTGCTGATCAGTTCTGAATCCCAGTGGCCGTACACGGAAAAAATCTGAGACTCATCCAGTGGCGGCGGGTAGCTGGCCGCGGTCGGTGGTGCGGCTAGCATGGCTACCGGAGCGGGCATCGAGGCGGGTACTTCAGCCGCGTTTGCATTGTTGAAGGAGCCGACTAGGGTGGCGATCAGAGCTGTTGCGGTAATGGGATTGGAATGGCTAGGAATATTCATGGGCAAGGATGATAATGAATCTCATTTCGTTTTTCAAGGTCGTACAGTTGACTTGGCTTTTTCGCTTCTTGGGCTCGATCGGGGACGTGAGTACGATACGCTATACGTGTCTGGATACTTTCTTATCCAGGGTGTTCTCAGCCGGGCTTTGACGGCTTCTTATTTGGAGGTTGTGTATTCATGCGATCAATTGCTGTCATTGGTGGGGGTATTACGGGCGTGACGACAGCGTACGCGCTCGCCAAGCGTGGCTTCGCGGTGACGGTATTCGAAAAAAATCGTTACGCAGCGATGGAAACGTCGTATGCCAATGGTGGCCAGCTTTCCGCGTCTAATGCCGAGGTGTGGAACAGTTGGCCCACTATTTTCCATGGCATGCAATGGATGATGCGTAAGGACGCACCGTTACTGGTGAACCCCAAGCCCAGCTGGCACAAATTAAGCTGGTTCGCCGAATTTGTGTCCAATGTGCCCAATTATAAAAGCAATACCATCGAAACGACACGTTTGGCGATTGCCGCGCGGCAGTACTTATATGACTGGGCGGAGACGGAACAGATCGATTTTGATTTGAAACAACGAGGTATTCTGCACTTTTACCGCACGCAGTCGAGTTTCGAACATGCGGGGCATGTATCGAAACTGCTGGCTGCGGGTGGATTGACACGCCGTGCCGTGACACCGGAGGAAATGCGCGAGATTGAGCCGGCCCTCACGGGGCGGTTTTACGGGGGGTATCTCACCGAAAGCGATGCCAGCGGGGATCTTCATAAATTTTCTCAGGGGCTTGCGGCGGCGGCCGAGCGTTTGGGGGCTCGTTTTCTCTGGAACCGTGATGTTAGGGCCGTGCACAGTTCTGGGTCGACGGTTCAGGTGGATATCAATGAAGCGCACACCCCGGCTTCGGCCCCGACTTCGGCTTTGGCTTTCGATGCGGTGGTGATCTGCGCCGGGGTGCGCAGCCGTTCGCTGGCGGCATCGCTGGGTGATCGCCTCAATATTTACCCGGTCAAAGGGTATTCGATTACGGTGCCGCTGACCGATGAGCAAAGCCAGCGCGCCGCACCGAATGTCAGCTTACTGGATGATGCGACCAAGCTCGTGTCCAGTCGCCTTGGGGTTGATCGTCTCCGCGTGGCCGGTACGGCGGAATTCAACGGCTATAACCAGGATATTCGGGCCGACCGGATCAAACCCTTGGTCGATTGGGTGCAGTCATATTTTCCCGAGATCAATACTCGTCAAGTGATTCCCTGGGCCGGTTTGCGCCCCATGATGCCAAATATGATGCCGAGAGTTGGTCGTGGTCGGCGTGAGAATGTGTATTACAACACCGGCCACGGACACCTAGGATGGACGCTATCCGCCGCCACAGCCGAGATGCTGGCCGATTTGCTTGAGTCGCGCGAATAGCGAATCAGGAGGCTACGGGTGTGTCGATTCATTGCGGATAAAAACACCACACCAGTGAAGCCGTCTGGGTTGGACGTATTCAGGGCTAACTGAGAAAAGCCCGAATCCGTTGTGCGGCATCCACGCAGTCGGCGAGTTCTGCGACGAGCGCCATGCGCACAAAACCAGCCCCGGGGTCGACCCCATCTACGGCGCGAGACAGGTAGCGGCCAGGCAAAGCTGTGATGTTCTGTTCGGCAAACAGGGCACGACAGAATTCGCGTTCATCGCCGCCGACATCGGTCCATAGGTAGAATCCGGCATTCGGCCGACGGGCCGGAAGTACCGGCGATAGGATATCCAGCACGGCATCAAACTTTTCGCGGTAGTGGCGCCGGTTTTCCTGGACGTGGTGTTCGTCGTTCCAGGCGGCAATGCTCGTCATTTGCACGGGGAGTGAGAGCGCGCAGCCCTGGTAAGTGCGGTAGCGCAAATACTGTTCGAGAACCGTTGCATCGCCGGCAACAAATCCGGAGCGCAGGCCGGGTAGGTTCGAGCGCTTGGACAGGCTGTGGAATACGACAATGCGGCTAAAGTCATTGCGCCCCAGTTCATGGGCGATTTCGAGCAGACCGGCGGGCGGTACGGCGCGGTCATCATAGATTTCCGAATAGCATTCGTCGGCTGCGATGAGCACATCGTGCCGGTCGGCCAGCGTCAGCAGGGTCTGATAGCGTGCGCGATCAATCACCGCACCGCTCGGGTTGCCCGGTGAACAGACGTAAATCAGCTGTGCGCGCGCCCAAATTTCGGCGGGAATGGCACTAAAATCCGGCAGAAAATCATTGGTTGCGTCTGTCGGGTAGTAATAGGGTTCTGCCCCGGCCAGCAAGGCAGCGCCTTCGTAAATCTGGTAGAACGGATTGGGCATGAGCACCAAGGGGCGGGGCGCTGTCGGATCGGTCGGTTTGGCAATGACCGCTTGAGCAAAGGAAAATAGCGCCTCGCGGGTGCCGGCAACCGGTAGCACGTGTCGATCGGGATCAACCTGCCCGGCGGTGAGCGAAAAGCGGCGCGTCAGCCAATCGGCAATGGCTTGTCGCAAGCTGCGCTCGCCACGGGTGAGTGGATAGCGCGCCAGTCCACCCAGCGATTCGGCCATGGCCGTCATGGCCACGGCAGGTGGCGCATGCTGGGGTTCGCCAATCGATAGGGCGATGTGTTTGGCGGTGGTCGTGGGCGTGATGCCCGCCTTGAGCTCAGCCAGTTTTTCAAAGGGATAGGGATGGAGGCGGGCGAGATCAGGATTCATGGTGCGGTCTGAGGTTCGGTAAATGTGGCCCGTAGTATACGTGATGGACTTGGAGTGTAACGATGAGTGAATCGATCGAGCCGGTGATTCTGGCTGTGGATCATGTGAGTGTGATGGTGGCCGATGTCGCTATCGCTACGGCGTTTTATCAGAAGGTGATCGGGTTGTCGGAAGTAGCTCGGCCAGATCTGGGTTTTCCAGGGGCATGGTTACGGCTAACGGAAGGGGTCGACCTGCACGTGCTGCAGTTGCCGAACCCCGATCCCGTGGATGGTCGCCCACGGCATGGTGGGCGGGACCGGCATGTCGCACTACGCGTGGCGTCGACGGTGCCGTTCATCAGGAGGCTGGAGGCCATGAACTGGCCATTTACCCAATCACAATCCGGGCGGGATGCGGTGTTCCTGCGCGATCCGGATGGCAATGCCCTGGAACTGGTGGCTCGGCCCAGTGAGGGCGCCGCCGTTTGAGGTGCGTTAGAAAGGGGCGGGGAGCTCGTATTGCTGCCATATCCCCGTTTCAGGATCGGGGAATCCCAGTTGCTCTGCGTGCAACATGAGTCGGTCGTGGCGTGCATGTTCGGGGTGATAGAGCGAGTCGCCCTGAATCGGACGACCGAGCGACAGCAGATGGACCCGCAGCTGATGGGAGCGCCCGGTAATCGGTTCGAGCGCAATCCGCGTGAAGTCGGGTTGAGTATCCAGAGTCCGGTAGCGGGTCTGTGAGGGGCGGCCGTGTTCCGGGTCGATTCGATAGCGCGGTCGTCGATCGAGATCCGGGCCGATGGGGCGGTCGATGTTCCCTTCGGCCGGGGCTAGCGGTTCATCGATCCGGGCGATATAGCGTTTTTGCGTTTTCCGGTTCTGAAAGGCTTGCGAGAGTAGGCTGTGCGCCCGTGCGTTGCGTGCCAGCACGAGCAGGCCCGAGGTGTCCCAGTCCAGCCGATGGACGATGCGCGCCTCGGGGAATTCCTGTTGTACCCGGGTGATCAGGCAATCCTGCTTGTGCGCTTCTTTGCCGGGTACTGAAAGCATTCGCGTTGGTTTGCCAACCACCAGGAAATCCCGTTGTTCCGCGCACAGCAACCAGGGCTCGCAGGTATCGGTGACACCTGGGGGTTGTCTCGTGGTCATTACCGATACCAACTGTGAATGGCGGCCCGGAGTGCGGTTTCCAATTTGCCCAGAATCTCGGGTTTTTCGATGGATTGATCCTGGGCATCGACCACATAGAACGCATCCTCAACACGTTCGCCCAGCGTGCTGATTCGGGCATGCCGCAGAAAGATACCGGATTGGGCAAAGGCATCCGTGAGATCCGCGAGCAAACCAGGTCGGTCCTTGGTGCTGATTTGTATGAGGGTGCGTTGACGGACCGCGTCAGTCATGAATTCTATCTGGGTGGCCACATCCAGACTGGCGAGTTGCGGTGTGGTTCGCCGTGAGACAGTGGCGGCCGGGCTATCGGGGTGGGCGAGTCGGGCACGGATATGCGCAGCCAAGTGATCGAGGCTCCAGGGATCCAGCATGGGCGTTCCCTGCCCGCCTAAAACAAAAAACTCGAACAGGGCACGATCCGGCTGATCGGGCTGGCTGCTTGCGATCAGTGTCAGGTTGGCCGACTGCACATTCAATCCCGCGCGGTCTATTTCAGCCACAATGTGCGCAAACAGAGCGGGGTGATCGGCGGCTAAAATCAGGATTTTCGTCGCATGTTGATCCGGGTCGCTACTGATCCAGAGCAGGGGGAGCGGTTGGCTCAGCGCCAGTTGGGCATGGTGCAGAATGGGGCCCAGATCGGTACGCAAGAAGTAATCATCCGGTAGTGCGGTGAGCCAGTCGTGCAAGCCCGGTGCGGGCAGTCCGGTGGCAATACCCTGGCGCTGAGCATCCGCGCGGGTGGCCGCAATCGTTTCTTGGGCGCTTTGCTCTCCTTCCCGAAACCAGGCATGGGTGAGTTGGTGTAGGCGCTTGAGCAGCGCGTCGCGCCAGGAATTCCAAAGATTGGGGTTGGTGGCGCGAATGTCGGCTACCGTGAGCAAGTACAAGTCGTCGAGTCTGGCCAGGCTGCCGACTTTGAGCGCGAATTCTCGAATAATGGCTGGATCATCAATGTCACGGCGCTGAGCGGTAAAGGACATCAGCAAATGATGCTCCACGAGCCACGACAATCTAAGAATGGTGGCCGCTGGCAAGCGGTGCTGCACGCCGAAGTCGTGGGCGTCTACGGCACCCAACAACGCATGGTCGCCACCGCGACCCTTGGCAATGTCGTGGAATAACCCGGCGAGATACAGAATTTCCGGTTGTTCGACGCGCTGGAAAACGGCGGCGGCAAACGGGAGTTCGGCGGTGAACTCCGGGCGGGACAGGCGGCGTAGATTGCGGATGACGAGGAGCGTGTGCGCGTCGACGGTATAGGCATGGAACAAATCGAATTGCATCAGCCCGACGATCTCGCCGAAGGCCGGGATATAGGCGGCCAGCACGCCGGAGAGATTCATGGCCTTGAGGGCCCGATATACGCCCTGCTCCACCCGTAGGATGGACAGGAAGAGTTGATGGGCGTGGGGATTTCTACGGAAACCGGCATCGATGACCGAAAGGTTAGCGCGCAGCTGGCGCGCCGTTGAGGCGCTCATGCCGCGTAGCTCCGGACGCATGGCCAGTAATAAAAAAAGTTCTAGCATCGCAGTCGGTGCGCGCATGAACACCTGGGCATCCGTCGTTTCCAGCAAATGCCCGCGAATTTGGAATCGGGGGTTGATCGGAAGGATGCGGGTCACCGGATGCGGGTCGAGCTGTTCGCGGAAATTTTGCAATATCAGAAGGTTGAGTCGCTCGACTTCAATGGTGGCACGGAAGTATTCCTGCATGAAGTGCTCTACGGCCAGATTGCCGTCGTCATCCGCCGTAAACTGGAAGTGCGCCGCCAATGCCTTTTGATGCATGAGCAGTAGCCGCTCTTCACCGCGACCGGCCAGGGCGTGCAGGCCGATGCGTACGCGGAACAAAAATCCCTGGGCTGCTTCAAGAGCTTGCCATTCTTGATCGCGCAACAGCTCGGCGCGATGCATGGCGGCCAGGGTGCCGGCTTGGGTCACGCGGTTGCCGATCCAGCGGATGGTTTGCAAGTCACGCAGCCCGCCGGGACTTTCCTTGATATTGGGTTCGATGCGCGCACCCATGGAATCCTGGGCCTCGTAGCGCTGGTTCTGTTCAGCCATTTTCGCAAGGAAAAACGGCCAGTCCTGGGTGATTTGATCGGAGCGAATCACCTTGGTCATTGCGTCGAACAGTGCTGTATCGCCGGTAATCAGGCGGGCGTCGAGCAGGTTGGTGTAGACAGTCACGTCCTCCTTGCCCGCCACAATGCATTCGTCGATCGTGCGGACGGCGTGGCCGATCGGCAGGCCCTCATCCCACAGGGCGTATAAAAAGGTGTGGATGGGCTCGTCCCAGCGATGGTCGTCGATCAGGATCAACAGATCGATGTCCGAATGCGGAAATTGCTCGCGCCGCCCGTAGCCACCCACGGCCACAAGGGCAATGGCCTGACCTGTGAAAGTGG
This sequence comes from Halothiobacillus sp., assembly GCA_024636015.1. Lineage (GTDB taxonomy): Bacteria > Pseudomonadota > Gammaproteobacteria > Halothiobacillales > Halothiobacillaceae > Halothiobacillus. Next base: position 3,380 of record JAGXHU010000077.1, on the reverse strand, counting down.
CGGGCCACAGGATGCGTAAAAACAGGTCGATCTGATCGCTCAGTTCGGTCAGAAATTGTTCGGCGCGCTGGTTGTCGACGATGGCTTCGGGCCACCGGGCATGCAGATCCGCGATCTGCTGCTGAAGTGCGGTGGTCGCGTGTTGGGTGGAAGCCGACGTCATCATGTCTTGGGGATACCTCGATGGACGGGAGACTGGGCGCAAGCGGGCGCTCGGGCTTATTCGGGGTGGGCCGCGCCGCTCAGGATTTCGACGCCCGTTTCCGTGACCGCAACGGTGTGTTCCCATTGGGCGGAGAGCGAACGATCCTTGGTCACGACGGTCCAGCCGTCGTTCAGGAGCTTGATGTCTTTTTTGCCCGCGTTGATCATCGGCTCGATGGTGAACACCATGCTCGGTTCCAGGATGAGGCCCTCGCCGGGCTTGCCGTAATGCAGTACCTGGGGTTCTTCGTGGAAATTGCGCCCAAGGCCGTGCCCGCAATATTCTCGTACCACGGAAAAACCGCTGGCTTCAGCCGTTTTTTGGATGGCATATCCGACATCGCCCAGCGTGGCGCCCGGCCGCACGGCTTCGATGCCCCGCATCATGGCCTCGTAGGTTACGTCGATCAGACGTTGTGCCCGGATCGAGGGGGTGCCGACGGTGTACATGGCCGAGGTGTCACCAAACCAGCCGTCCTTGATGACGGTGACATCGATGTTGAGGATGTCGCTATTCTGCAAAATTCGACTGCCGGGAATGCCGTGACAGACCTGATGGTTCAGCGAAGTGCAGAGGGATTTGGGGAAACCGTGATATCCCAGCGTGGCGGGGATACCCCCTTGCACCTGAGTGATGTGCTGATGGGCCACGTCGTTCAGGTGTTCGGTGGTGACGCCAGCGACCACCAGTGACCGAAGGAGGTTGAGGACCTCGGTGGCCAGCAGGCTGGCGATGCGAATCTTTTCGACTTCTTCCGGGTTTTTGATCGTGACGCTCATGTCGGCCCTAGTCTAAATGCAACAAATACGCACGAGTGTAACAAATCCCACCGCGATCTTTGTGATCGATCATGGATTGGTCGTTTTACTTGTTAGCGCTTAGTTGGGTCAGGAGCTGATCGACCCGCTTGGCATCGAACGGGCCGATTTTTTGATAACGGATGACGCCCGCACTATCGAGGACGAAGAAGGTCGGTGTGAGACGGACTGGGCCGAAGGCAGCTGCAGCGCCGCCGGTTTTATCCTGCCAGACGGTATAGTCGATGTTTTTTTCCTTAACCATGGCCTGGAGCTGGCTTAACGAATCATAGGACATGGCCATGCCAATCACCTGGACGCCTTTGGGGCCGAATTTTTTCTGGAGTGCCACCATACGCGGGATTTCCTCTACGCATCCGGGGCAGGTGGTCGCCCAGAAGGTAATGGCTGTGGGCTTGCCTTTGATCTGGGCCAGATCAATGGGTTTGCCTTCGATGGTTTGCACGGTCACATGGGTGAGGTTGACCGGTGTGTCGGTCGAGCATCCCGCCAAAAGCCCGAACACACCCAGCGCACCGAAGCTGCGGAGTAAGGTTCGACGGGAAAGCGATGTGGGCGGTTGGTCGTTCATGGTTATTCCTGTGGATTCTTCGAAGTGTATGATTTTGGACGCTTACAGCAAACAGTACGGGTTTTCCCAGGCTGGCCATTTCCGAAAATGACCGCAGGGATCAAGCCGCATTACGCGTGTATTCCTCCAGATCTGCGCGCGTCAGAACACCGTAGGTTCGTTTGAACGGTGGGACCGTGATGCGTTGACCGATCAGTACATCGACCTGCTTGCTGCGCATGAGTTCACGAGCTTCGTTCAAAGTGAGCCCCAAATCGACGGCCTCAACGGGTGTGAGGGTCAGTACTGAGGATAGATCAATGGGCTCAGACCCCGTCGTCGGGGCGGTGTTCAAGGTGTCGGCGGTATCCTCGCCCTGCGTGTTCTCGTCATTCTGCATCTGTTGGGTGAGCAGTTTCTGCACCGTTGCCAACGGCAGAACGCCCATGGGTTTACGCGCTTCGTCGCGTACGATCAGCCAGGTGGGAGTGTCCACGATTGCTGCAGTCAGCTCGTCCCAGGTGCACTGCTGTGCAATTTCGGCAAAATTGCGGTCGATTAGGCTGCTGATACCGACATCGTTGGCGTTGTGCCAGAGGGACAGGCCCTGCATCTGGTGGGCGTTGGCCCTTAGCACGGTGTCGTAAATGCCTTCCTTGTGAAACAACGACCGGCTCGTCAGGCTCGCGATGATGATCGTCAACATGGCCGGCATGATGGCACCGGTGTCCCCAGTCAATTCGATGACCGCGGTCAGTGCGGCCAAAGGGGCTTGCAGCGTGGCGCCCATCATCGCCCCCATGCCCAGAACCGTGTAGAAAGCCACATCGGACAGGGGGATCTGCGTGTAATTCAGCAACAGGGTGCCGACCGCACTGCCCGTGAATCCACCGACGACCAGTGACGACCCGATCGGTCCCAGTGGGAGCCCGAAGCCGAAGGTGAGCGCGCTCAGAATGAGCTTGGCCATCGCCAGCAATACCAGCAATCCCAGCGCCAGCTTGGCGCTTGCCGCCAGATCGACCGGGCTGTAACTGATGCCCATGACCTGGGGCAGTCCCAGGCCGATCAGACCTGTCAGCACGCCGATAACACCGAATCGCAGCCATACGGGCCAGTGCCAGGTTCGGTGAATCGCCGTTTCGGTGATCTGGATGAAGGCCGCGGAGAAGCTGCCGATGAGTAGCCCCAATACGATCAGGATGGGCACTTCCCACAGAGCCAGATTATGCAGGAGCTGTATATTGAAAGCGGGGTTGTGGCCGAAAAAGACGGTTGAAAATAGCGCGCCGGCGGAGGATGCCAGCATGATCGGAATGAAGGTCGCCAGTGTGTATTGGCGAACGATCAGCTCCAGGGCAAAGATCACGGCAGCCAGAGGTGTGTTGAATGAGGCGGCAATCGCGGCAGCCGCACCGCAGCCGACCAGGGTGCGCACGCTGTTATGGGGCAGGTCGAGCTTCCGGCCCAGCAGGCTGCCACCGAAGGCGCCGAGGTGAATCCCCGGGCCTTCCCGTCCGCTCGACAAGCCAACCAAGAGCGCATAGATGCCGCTAAAAAACATGACTGCCGCATTGCGCCAAGGCAGGTCGGCCTCAAAACGATGAAACCGGATAATCACGTGACCCACGCCGACATTGCGGATGCCGATCGGTAATCGGTGCACAATCAAACCGAGCGTGATCCCCCCGATGGCGGGAAGCAGAAAACGCCAGATCAGCGGCAGCGCGGCATATTCGCCCGGTGCCGGCAACCCTAAAAAATAGATTTGCAGCGACTCCAGCGCCAAGCGAAACGCAGTGACGAG
>JAGXHU010000076.1 GCA_024636015.1 Halothiobacillus sp. | reverse complement strand
AGCCAGGATCAAACTCTTCACTTAATAAAGCTAGAAGCTGATCCTGTCATTACATTTTATTGTCTTGACAGGTCACCTATGTTTTCTGGATCCCCAGACAACACAAGCACCCACACAAATCATCTTAAATTCTTAAAGATTATCTCATCCAGCCCTTCTGGCTGGAGGAACTTAACTACTCGCTTTCGCTTTCGTCTCGTTTCAAGGAGGAGCGCATTCTACACGCCTTTCTCTCCTCGTCAACACTTATTTTCCTAAGTGCCTGAGCCTTTCGACTCAGCCCCGCTGCTCGTTAGCGGCAGGGAGGCGAACTATACAGCCACAGTTTCCCCCGTCAACCCCCATCCGTGACATTTGTCACAAATATCTTCGCCATACGACGTTTCCCGACCTGAATGATGTATTCCCCCCCGGCAAGAACACTCGTCTTATCAGCCACCACTTCTCCGGCGAGGCGCACGGCGCCTGCCTGTATATGCCGGAATGCCTCGGACGTGGAGGCGACCATGCCGATCTCTTTGAGCGCTTGGGCAACCCCCGTCCCCACCGTCACTGTGTACTCGGGCAGATCATCTGGAATTTCCGATTTGGCAAAGCGGGCGATAAATCGATCGCGCGCCTGCTCACCCGAACCGATTCCGTGAAAACGCTCAACAATCTCCATCGCCAGCTCGAACTTGATGTCGCGCGGATTGCGCCCATCGCGCATTTCCTGGCGCAATTGCGCTACCTCCTTAAGTGGTCGAAACGAGAGCAGCTCGAAATACCGCCACATCAAATCATCCGAAATCGACATCAACTTCCCGAACTGTTCATCGGGGGCCTCTTCAATACCAATGAAGTTACCCAGGGACTTGGACATTTTCTGCACACCATCCAGCCCTTCGAGCAGTGGCATGGTAATGACGACTTGCGGGGCCTGCCCGTACTGCTTCTGTAATTCACGCCCCATAAGGAGGTTGAATTTCTGGTCGGTCCCCCCCAATTCAACATCGGCTTTAAGTTCGACGGAATCGTAGCCCTGCACCAATGGATAGATGAATTCGTGAATTGCAATCGGCTGATGACCCGCATAGCGCTTCGAAAAATCATCCCGCTCAAGCATCCTTGCTACAGTCTGCCGACTAGCGAGGGCGATCAAATCAGCGGCCGTCATCTTGCCCATCCATTCGGAGTTGAAAACAACCTGCGTTTTCGCCGGGTCCAGAATCTTGAAAATCTGCCGCTCATATGTCTTGGCGTTTTCAAGCACCTGCGCACGGGTCAGGGTTGGGCGCGTGACGCTTTTCCCCGTCGGGTCGCCAATCATGCCGGTGAAATCCCCGATCAGGAAAATGACGTGATGCCCCAAAGCTTGAAATTGACGCAATTTATTGATCAATACAGTATGCCCCAGATGCAAATCGGGGGCCGTGGGATCGAATCCGGCCTTGATACGTAAGGGCCTCCCAGACTTCAGGCGCTCCACCAGTTCTGACTCCAGCAGGACCTCCTCGGTGCCCCGGCGAATTTCAGCAAGCATAGGATCTAAAAGGTTGTTCACGATGGTCTCTCGTTCATTGAATACAAAGGATAAGCGCGGTATGGTAAACCTTTATACTTAAATTTATTAATGGACGCGCCGCATGCGGAATCGATATTTATTCTCCAAAAGGAAATCCCGAGCCACAATCCTGCTCAGAGGGACCGCACTACTACTCGGACTGACGGGGCTTGGTGTCGTCATTGCGAAGGTCTCGATGCCCACCGATCCCGCCCTGGATCAACGCATCGACCAGAGCATCGCCCAGGCGGTTGCCCCGATCAACATTCCGCTCCCGGCCACACCGCTTGATACCCCCCGCTCGCCCCAAACAACCGCCACCTTATCCAACACGCAAGAAAATCTCTTCGCGGCACCGGCTGATGATTTGACGCGCCCAGCCAAACTCTCCGGCCACCCGACGGAGCCCCCTGTCATTACCAAAACGGTCAAGGTCACCTCCGGCGACAGCCTCTCCACCATATTTGCACGCGCAGGACTCGGATACAGCGAGGTCAGCCAACTGATGGCGCTCGGAGACTCGGTTGCGCCACTCAAAACGCTGCATCCCGGAGATGAGTTCTCATTCCAACTCTCTCCCGAGCAAAATTTCCTGGGTCTCAGTTATCAGATTGCCCCGAACAAATCCCTTTCGGTCAGCCGGGATGGTCAAGATCAGCTTATCGCAAAGGAGATCGTGATTCCGATGGAAACCCGGCTGGCTACGGCGGAAGGCACCATCGACAGTTCGCTGTATCAATCCGCCATCGAAACCGGGCTGTCCGCAAATATCGTCATGCAACTGGCGGATATCTTCGGCTGGAAAATCAATTTCCTGAAAGATGTGCAGAACGGGGATCACTTTCGCATTGTGTATGAAGAAAAATTCCTCAATGGCAAGCATGTGGATACGGGGCGGGTAATGGCCGCACAGTTCACAAACAGCGGCAAAACCTTTCAAGCCGTACGCTATACCGCCCCGAATGGGAAAACGGGCTACTACGAACCCAATGGTGCCAGCCTGGCCCGCGGATTCTTACGCTACCCCGTCGAATTTTCCCGAATCAGCTCACGCTTCGACATGCACCGAATGCATCCGCTTTACCACAAAATTCGCGCACATAAAGGGGTCGACTTCGCCGCGCCTACGGGCACGCCGATCCATGCCGCCGGTAGTGGTCGGATCGAATTTATCGGCTGGCAACACGGTTACGGCAAGGTCATAAAGATCAAGCACGATGGTGGCTTTGAGACCGTTTATGGCCACATGTCACGCTTCAATGCGCACATCAAGAACGGCAGTAAAGTCGACATGGGTGAGACCATTGGCTATGTCGGCATGACCGGTGCGGCGACTGGCCCCCACCTCCACTATGAATTCCACGTAAAGGGTGTATACACCGACCCGCTGGCCGCCAAGCTCCCGGAAGCGAATCCAATCCCGTCCCGATACCGCAAGGACTTTCTGGCACAAACGCAGTCCCTGGTCGATCAGATCGCGCAGACCGGACAGCGCGCGCCAATCCAGTCGGCGCAAGCTCTGGGACTGGTTGCAGACTAGCCGAACCTGACCAGCAGCCAACCCCATGGGGTGCAATACAATGAGTGAAGACAGCCGCCGACAGTCCCTACCCACGCGGCCATTGATCGGCGTAATGTCCGGAACCAGCATGGATGCTGTTGACGCCTGCATTGTGGACTTTTCCAGCCATCGACCGCGCGTCATCGCTCATCACTCGGTTTCCCTGGACGATCTGCGCCCCGACCTATCCGCTCTGGCTCAAGGAAAAAGTGGGCCCTCGTCAGGTGATCGGGACGCCATCGATCTTCTGGGGCAGATGGATGTCAAAATCGCCCACCGCATCAGTGAGTGCGTCCTGGAACTGTTAGAGAAACAGGGTCTAACTGCTCAAGACATTGCTGCCATTGGCTGCCACGGCCAAACGATTCGACATCGTCCCAATTTCTCAACCCCGTTCACCTTGCAGATCGGGGATCCCAACACCATCGCCGAACAGACGGGCATCCCGGTCATCGCCGATTTCCGCCGTCGCGACATGGCTGCGGGTGGACAAGGTGCCCCCCTGGTACCGCCGGCACACCGAATCCTTTTTGGGTCGGATGCACCCGATGAGATGCTCATTGCCATCAATCTGGGGGGCATCTGCAACGTTACTGTGTCCAGCCCCAACGATGATCTGGTCGGCTTCGATACCGGTCCGGCCAATACGTTGATGGACGCCTGGATACACCGGCACAAACAACAACCCTACGACGAGAATGGCCGCTGGGCCGCCTCAGGTGCGCTTCGAACGACACTCTTGGCCCGACTGCTGAACGAACCCTTTTTCCACCAGCCACATCCCAAATCCACGGGCACCGAGTTTTTCAATCTGGACTGGCTCACAACGAGCGCGGGGGAGGGACTGAATCAATTGCCGCCAGAGGACGTACAAGCAACCTTGCTCGCACTGACGGCGCAGACGCTTGCCGCAGCCATACGCCCCTGGGTCATGGCGACGTCAACGCGCCCACGCGTGATTCTGGCGGGCGGCGGCGCACGAAACCCTCTGCTCGTTGACATGATCCAGCAAACGATCTGGCACATGGCGCCTGATACACCCATCGAACTGAGCGACCAATCAGGCATCGACGTGCAATGCGTGGAATGTGCGGCTTTTGCCTGGCTGGCAAGACAGTTTCTACTGGGACAGGCCGGGAATGCCCCGTCTGTCACAGGCGCACAGGGCGCCCGGATTCTCGGCGGGTATTACCCCGCCTGACGACACCAAGGTACCGCGGGTCAAGCCGAGACGTGTCGCCTCGACTCAACGCCCCAGACGTGAGGGATACGGACGCGGCTCGTAGCCGGTGTAAACTTGGGTGGGCCGAAAAATACGATTATGACTGATCTGCTCTTTCCAGTGCGCCAGCCAACCCGCTGTCCGCGAAATCGCAAAAATGGGCGTGAACTGATCGCGGGGGATGCCCAAGGATTCATAAAGCAGGCCGGAGTAGAAATCGACGTTGGGGAACACGCCCTTGGTCGCCAGTCGCTCTTCGGCGCAGCGCTCCAGTTCTCGGGCAATCTCGTACTGCGGTGATATCTGCCCGCCGCGATGCTCCCGCAACTGCTCCAGCAAACCTTGCAGAATGTCCGCGCGCGGATCCTTGGTCTTGTATTCGCGATGGCCAAATCCCCAGACAACCTGCTTGTTCGCCAGACGCTGATCGAGCCAGTCCGCGACCTGTTCGACGGAAGGTATCTCATCCAGCATGTTCAGCACGCGCTGGTTGGCCCCGCCGTGGAGCGGACCTGCCAGGGTGCCGATGGCTGAGGCCACTACGAGATTCGGCGGCGCCAGTGTCGAGCCGCAGACCAACGCCGAAAAGGTGGAGGCATTGATGGTGTGCTCGGCATGCAGGATCAGGCAGGCATCCATGATGCGCGACTCAACAGCATCCGGCTCGCGCTCATTCATCATATAAAGAAAATTTTCGGCATAGGTCAGATCGGCGCGGGGCTGAACCGGATCGTCCCCCCGTCGGATGTGTTCCCACATAGCCACCAGGGTCGCCATACTGGCAAGGGTCTTGATGATCATCTGCTCGACGAATTCGCTATCGGCATTCACACCATTCGCGGTCATGCGCTCCTGGCCGGGATAGAACATCCCGAGGCTGGCCACACAAGTTTGCAGCGCCTCCATCGGATGACCATCGATCGGCAGAAATTTCATGATGTCCCGCACGTTGTACTTCACCCGCCGGTTGGTACTGTTGCGCAATTCGGCATCGAAGGCAGTCAGCTGATCCCCGTCGGGCAATTCGCCATTGATCAGCAACCAAGCCGTTTCCTCAAACGTGCTATGTTGCGCCAGATCAACGATCGGGTATCCCCGATACGTGAGCAAACCTTTCTGCCCATCCAGGAAGGAGATGGATGACTGGGTGGCGGGAACGCCCTGTAGCCCTGGGATATATTCCATGCGCGCCGTGTGCTCCTAGACCGAAAAAGATGAACCGCAGCCACAGGTCGTGGCCGCCATGGGATTACGAATCACGAACTGCGCACCGCTAATGTCTTCCTTGTAATCGATTTCGGCACCTTCCAGGTACTGGATGCTCATGGGGTCAACGAGCAAAGTCACGCCCTCCCGCATCACTTTGGCATCATCCTCCTGCTCGGCTTCCTCGAACATGAAGCCATACTGAAACCCCGAGCACCCGCCACCAGTGATGAACACCCGCAGCTTGAGATCCGGATTGCCTTCTTCTTCGATCAGGCTCAGCACCTTGCGGGCCGCATTGTCGGTAAAAACCAATGGGGCGTCCCCAACAGGGCTTGCGATAGTTTCTGTATTCATTGCTTTGTCTCCGTGAGCCCCTTTGAAAATGGGGTTTGATGTCATGGGTGGCTTATCCTGTTGATCCGCTCCGGCAACAGCACGCCCGCCCTTCGACTAAGATATTAGTGCACTTGACCTTTTTATGGTGACAATGCGATCAGATCCAAGCCCTGATCTTCCGGAAAGTCGAGCATGAGATTCATATTCTGTACGGCCTGACCCGCAGCCCCCTTCACCAGATTGTCGATCACCGAACTGACGACCAGCATCGAGCCGCCCAGCGGACGGTATATCGCCATCCGGCACAGGTTGTTTCCACGTACGCTCCGCGTTTCCGGGTGACTACCAGCCGGCAACACATCCACGAACGGTTCATCGGCATAATAGTCCTCGAACAGCGCCTGGATATCGACCGGCGGCTCATCCAGTAAAGGAATATAAATACTGGATTCGATACCGCGCACCATGGGCACCAGATGGGGCAGGAAGGTCAGCCCCACCGGCTGCTCGGAAACGGCGGTCAGCGTCTGCAGAATTTCCGGATGATGCCGATGCCCCAAGGCCGAATAGGCTTTAAAACTCTCGCCTGATTCGGCCATCAGCATCGGTACCTCGGCCTTGCGCCCCGCTCCGCTCGTACCGGATTTGCTGTCGACCACCAGCAGACTGTGATCGATCCAATCCTGCCCCATCAACGGCAACAGACCCAGCGTTGCCGCCGTAACATGACAGCCCGGATTGGCAACCAGCTGCGCCGAACGAATCTCATCCCGGTACAGTTCAGGCAAGCCATAAGCGGCCCGTCCCACCCAGTCCGGCGATGCGTGCGTCATGCCATACCATGTTGACCATACGTCCAGATCTCGAATCCGATAGTCGGCGGCCAGATCGATGACCTTCACGCCCTGCGCCAGCAACGCCGGAGCCTGCTGCATGGCCACACCGTTCGGTGTCGCAAAAAACACCAGGTCACAGGCTGCCAGATCGGCATCGTCCGGTGCGGAAAAACGCAAGGACAATGCGCCGCGCAGATTAGGATACAGCACGTCCACAGGGACACCCGCCTCCGCGCGCGACGTAATGGCGACAATCTCCACGCCATCGTGGCGCGCCAAAAGCCGCATCAATTCAACGCCGGTGTACCCCGTACCGCCGACAATGCCAATTTTCTTCATGTGTACCCCATATCCGGATGGCGAAAAACGCCGCTCTGTCGCATCATAACAAAGGCTTGGTTCTCATTAACAATTAACCTGCGCCGAATATGCTCGGGCAATCCTGATCGACGGCCCCGGCCAGACACTTTTCCCATCGCCTCAATCAAAAGTGACGGCGCCCTGAGGGCGGGCGAACCGAGGCAACCGGCTAGACAACTGCGCTCCAAACAAAAACAGGGTATTCCGTGCGTCCCAAAGTTCACTTTCTACTCGACCATCTCCGCCTCCGGCTCGCCAAACCCGATGCGCTCATTCCGATGGCCGTGCTGGGCCTGCTGGCCGGGATATTCGCTTCTGCACTCGTCACTGCGTTTCGCTTGGCGCTGGAGTCGCTGCAAATCTATTTTTTAGGGTTGCCGGCACCGGGCGAATATGCCGCGCTGCCGCTGATCTGGCGTTTTCTGCTTCCCGCCATCGGGGGGATCACGCTCGGTTTGATT
>JAGXHU010000075.1 GCA_024636015.1 Halothiobacillus sp. | reverse complement strand
CTTGTGGGTTCATGGTGTCTGTTTCCGTCAAAAGTTTTGTGGAGGAGAGTTTAGCAGTTGTGCGGGGTTGAGGCGTTGATCCGGGGGCATTGATGCGATGGCCACGTGGAGGAAATCAGGGCAGCAGTGACTTCAGGCGCGCACCAATCACTTCATTCCGCCAGCCGGTGGTGAGCCGATGGGGGTTGTCTGGGTGGCGAATCAGCGCCAACAGATCATCCGTGGTCGCCAAGAGGCTGGGGGCAATGGTTTCGGTCTGGCTGACCTGTTGCACGATTTCTTGCAACAGAACCAGCAAACTTGCCGTCTCGGGATCGGGCTTGCTGTAGCGCCCGGCTTGGGGCCATTGTTCGGTGGGCATCTGACGCGCCCGTTCCATCCGTTCAAAGAGATTTTCTGCTTCAGTCATCGTGCGCTGTTTCGGCCAGAGGCGGTTCGCCTGCACAGTCTGAGCACTTTTCGGTGGGGTGACCGCGAGTTCGAGGGCGAGATCGTCGCTCAGAACCCAGCGGCGGGGGAGATCCTGCTTGCGTGCCGTCTGCTCACGCCAGCTGGCGATCGCCTGTAGTATCGCCAGCTCGCCACCATTCAGGCGCTGCTGCCCTCGTACGCGCCGCCATTGACGATCATCGTTCGGCTGAAAGCGCTCGGGACTGTTGAGGCCAGCGCACTCTTGGTCGAACCAGTCCCCCCGCCCCATCTGGGCTAGGCGAGACAGCAAATCGGGGTAAATAAGCCGCAGGAAGCGCACATCGTCGGCCGCATACTGACATTGGGCCGATGTGAGTGGGCGCATTGACCAGTTGGTTCGGCTCTGGGACTTGTCCAGATCATGGTCCATGAGAAGCAGTACGAGTCGGGCGTAGCCCATTTGCTCGCCCAGTCCCAGCAGGGACGCTGCGATCTGGGTATCGTGGATCTGTCGGGGCAATGTCCCAGACGCCAGATGCATCAGCTCCAAATCCTGCTCGGCGGCATGAAACACAATGGGTTGCGTCGCGTCGTTCAGCGCGTGCCAGAGCGGGGTTAAGTCCAGGTGATTGGCCAACGGGTCGATCAGCCACAGGGCATCGGGCGTGGCGAGCTGGATCAGGCATAACTGGGGGTAGTAGGTCGACTCTCGCAGGAATTCCGTATCTATGGCGATGAATGGTGCGGTGTGGAGGGCGCTGAGAACTGGTCCGAGGGCATCGGTATCCGTAATGATTGGGTTCATGCTGGGGCCTGAGTGGTACGTGTGCGGGCAACCGGCTATCCGGTTCGGCCTTGGGCACCTGCGGGTGTATGTCATTGGGTTCGTGATTCCGATTATAATGAACCCGTTGCCGTTAAGGTATGCATGGGGCGGAAAGGCGTGTCCGTCCGTCACCACATTGAACCGTATGTACGGCCAGCATGGCCAGGATGGCGCACCGAATGACTGAATTTGTTCGCTTGGAATTGCCCGAGAGCGTCCGTGGTCTGACTGAACCCGAACCCGTTAAGGTCACACGCCCTGTTCAATGGGCGGGGCACTACAAGTCGCTCTTCGAACTCAGGAGCAATCTGCTGTCCATCTGGCCCGAGCGAGCCTACCGGGGCTGCATATTCGCCGTTCAATTGCTCAGCCAGCATTACTTCGTCTGCAATAGCTCGGATACGGTCAAGCGCGTGTTTCTGGAAGAGCGCGATAGTTACGACCGAAATAGCCCGCAAATACGCCATGCGCTGGAGCTCCAGCTTGGTCATGGCTTGTTCGTGAGTGGCGTGTCCCGGAAATCATTGGCGGGTTGTGGTGCAATATCTCCTTGTAGTTGGGGGCGGGTGTCTGGGCACAACTGGCTAATTGGTCCCGGGCGGGTTGGCGTTTCGAGGGCGGCGCGGGCGCGGATTATGTGGAGGCCGGCCCTTCCGCGCTGCGTCACGTTAGCAAGGCCGTCGCACAGGGCCGAAGCCTAGTGATGTTTATCGACGAGGAAAAGTACGGTTATGTCTGGGCCCCGAGCCTTGGCCGACAGATTCCCTATGCCGGTAACCGCTGGTTTGCCGCTAGGCTGGCCGTACGGCATGGTCTGGATATCCTGCCGGTTCATATCGAGCCGAATGGACCGGGGCGGTATCGGGCCGTCATCGAACCCAAACTGGTGCCTCCCTCGGAAGGGAATGCTGACAGCAAGGCCCGATTCCTCGCCGATCGGCTTGATGAACGCTCGGATGCTTGGGTCCGTCAGTGGCCTGGTCACTGGTACTGGTTACCCTTGCTGGACAGGTCGGCGCCAGATTACTCATCGTCCGCGACGAATTCGGAACAAACGGTTGCCTGATTCGGTGACCAATAAAAAAGGCACGACCGAGTATGGCGTGCCTTTTTTGAGCGGGTACGGAGCAGAGCCGTATGCGGTGTCAGTCGGGATTAAGGCAAGACCTTGATCGACTTGATCACGATGGTCTGCTGTGGGACGTTCTGGGGGAACGGGCCACCCGATCCGGTCGGTGCGTGGGCGATCTTGTCCACCACAGCCATGCCGCGGGTGACATGACCGAAGACGGCATAACCGGCGCCGCGCGGTGTCGGCCCGCTGTAGTCCAGAAAACGGTTATCGGCTACATTGATGAAGAACTGACTGGTGGCTGAATTTGGGTCACTGGTCCGTGCCATGGCAATCGTGCCGCGCAGGTTGAGCAAGCCGTTATCTGCTTCGTTGGCGATGGGTGCATCGGTCGGCTTTTGGTTAAAGTTCGGGGTAAACCCGCCCCCCTGGATCATGAAACCGGGAATCACGCGATGGAAGATCGTACCCGCGTAAAACCCGCTTTTGATGTAATGCAGGAAATTAGCCACGGATTTCGGTGCCTTGATCGGGTCGAGGGCCACCACGATGTTGCCGAGATTGGTGGTGATTTCCACCGAGACGGTGTGCTGGAGCAGAGGTTGGGGGTTTTCGGCCCATACGTTCTGCGCACCCAGTAGCATTATCCCGGCGATTAAGCCGGTCATTAGTCGACGTTTGCTGTGCTCAATCATCACGTTGTACTCGCTCCAGCCGCTCATGCCGTTCTTGGGCTTCGATCGTTAAGGTGGCGATCGGGCGGGCTTCGAGGCGCCGAATGCCGATCTCGTCGCCGGTCTCGTCGCAAAACCCGTAATTGCCTTCGGCGAGTTGCTTCAGTGCCTTATCGATTTTGTTGATCAGCTTGCGATAACGGTCTCGCGTGCGCAGTTCCAGCGCCGCATCGGATTCCAGCGAGGCGCGGTCGTTGATGTCGGGTTCCTGCCAGTTTTCTTCGCGCAGATGATTGACCGTTGATTCGGACTCCTGCACGAGCTCTTCACGCCAAGACAGGAGCTTCTGTCGGAAGTACTCCAGTTGCATGGGGTTCATGTATTCCTCGGATTCCGAGGGTTTGTAACCGGGTGGTAGCGTGACTGCCATGTGCCAAAACCTCTGTCCGGGCGCGGTGCCGGATTATTGTTGTACATCGAAAATTTGAGCGTGCTCGCGCAGCGCCATTAAGGGCTTGATGCCAAATAAACAGCCGCCGAGTATAGGATTCCCGGCGATTGCGCGCAATCATCCCGTGTCTGGAGTCCCTTATGTGGGGGTGATTTTTTGCAGATCAAGGGCTTATTGTGTGGATAATTTTTGTCCGCTGGTAAATAGCCACGTGCGCGTGATATTGATCTGGTCGTACCGGGCGGCCAGTTCAGGCGGAAATGGGGGGTAGGGCGAGGCCAGTTGCACCAGACGACGGGCGGCATCGTCGATGGTGGCATTGCCGGAGGATTGCCGAATGGCGATGTTCAGGACATGGCCACCCTTGTTGATGGTGACTTCGAGAATTAACCGTCCGGAGAGTTGGTGGGATTTGAGTGCGTCGGGATAGTGTTCGTTACCGTATTCCTCGATCTGCCGCTTCCATTTGGCCAGATATTGCCCCGCAGGGCCATCGACGGTCTTGCTGGTCATGTAACCGGTTTTCAGCGATTGGCTGACGGCCTGGTTCAGCCGGTTGAACAGGTCTGTCGAGGGCAGGGGCACCGGAGTGTTCGTCGCACCTTCGCTACCCTGATCGATCTGACCACTACCGGGTTTCGGCGGGCTGATGGTGTCCGAGTTCTTCCCCTGCGCGCTGGCTAGAGACGGCGTGGTGAGCGTCTTGTTGATCGTGGGGCTGGCAATCGGCGAGGCATCCACGGTTTTGCTGGCCAGGGTGGCGTTCAGGGTGAGCTCGATGCGGTGCGGCGGTGGCGGCGATGGACTCGTAAAGAAAATCAGCAGCAATAGTGCGTGCAGACCCAGCGCGATGAACAGGGCGAGCAAGAGGCGCTTGTCGCTCGCCATGTCGTTCTGATCAAGTGCCCAATGATTCATCCAATTGCGCGGGAAACCACGGGCTGAACCCCGTGGAGGGATAGCGCCTGCCGTTAGGCAGCCTGTCCCGCGTCCTCCTTGTGATCGAGTGCTATCTTTTGTTGAACAAAATAACCGTACCCATCAGCCCGCTGAATCAATGCGCAATGACGGTGGCTGATGCCCTGCACTACACCGTTTGGCATTTGGATATTGAAACTGCCACTGGCCCGTACCGCCACCCGTCCGACATGAACGCCCATTTTCGTGCCTTTCGGCACCGTGGCCCGAACGGCATCACCCGTCTGGAAGCCTTTAACCTGCTTTTGGCGCATGAGGTATCCGCGTGGGAAACCATGCTTGTTCAGTCGCGTGCGTTTGTAGCTACCGCGTCCGGTTGCCTTGATACCAAGCACGGGACGGTTCCAGTCCTGCACGTCGTCGACCATGCCAACGCAGGCCGCATCCAGCGCGTGCCCCTTGGAAATGCCCAGACGTGTACGATTCCACTTGGTGCGCCCGCCTGTGCCCGTTTCAACCGGCAGGCCGGTCGCCTTGAGCGACTGGAATAAGGCCCAGCGAGTGCTGTTGACCGCCGCCGCGTCTTTCAGCGGGGTTCTTGCCTGTGCCTGAACCCTTGCAAGCCTCGCCGGCGCATTCTCCAAGAACTGCGCCACCGGTATGATTCCCTTGCGCTGATTACAGTCATGGCAGGACAAAGTGAGGTTGCCTACCCGGTTTGTGCCGCCATTGGCGCGAGCGACGATATGCTCAACCTCAAGCGGCACATTCGGGGTATCGCAATAAACACAGCAACGCCCCCATTTTTCCAGCAGGTACTCCTTGACCTCAAACCCCGCCAGTTCTCCTTGCTGATACGCCACCCCGGATATTTCCGGGTTCTGCATCAACTGGGTGTCGAAACGCACAAGCTCCTGACTGATCGCCGTGACTGGCGCAAACCGAGCAAACCGATTAACCCATGCCATCGTCGTATCCACGCGATGTTGCAGGCTTGGAGCCAGCCAGCCCTGGGGTCTGGTTCGATTCAGAAACCGCGCTGGGCGATAGCGCAACTGTGCCCGACGGCGGCGACGAAAGCCGAGACGTTGATTCAGCGCATCACGAATGGCTTGCCCACGATGCTGCAACTCAAATAACAGCAAAACAGCGGCCTTGGTGTTGACCTCGCCTGTGTCTTTGCAGATGGTTTGGGTTTCCCGCACCAAGGCTATGCCTGTGGTTTTGCTGCCCGGATCAATTTTTACCCGAATAGACTGCATGTCTCCGCCCACCCGATCTTTAAGCCGGATGGTGAACGGATACACCCGCAGCACAACCGCTTTGCCGCGCTCAAGCAACAACCGGGCGCGTTTCTCCGTACACGGCATTAGCGGACATTTTCTCTTGTCCAAGACCAATACGGACATGCCGTACCTCCAATTCAAATGCCCTTACGGGCCTTGTTACGCGCACCTTGCGGTGCGTCTCCCCTCGGGAATGTTGATAACCGGCTCTTGCCTTGCGGCAACGACAGGAATCTTCGCGGCTTTACCTTTCCGAAGCATGATCCCAACCTTCCAGTGTCCGGGACTGAGGAAGCATCCCAGAGTGGGCCTTAACGACCTGTTATCAACGTAGCCGGGTGATTACGGCTCTCCCTGGTCAACCCAGCCTGCTTTCACAAGCTCCGTCCTTTAGGGCGGGGTGGTTGACGTCGCGTCCTTGAGAAATGAGTGGCTGGCGGTTTTTTAGATGCGGCGCGTCCGCGGCGTTCGTTAGGCCGGAATCAGGTGCGTGCCGGTGAGTCCCGCAATGGGTTGAATGAGCTGGGCAGTGTGCGCCATGCGTTCATTCATCCACAATGCGCCATTTTCCTCCATAAACAGGATTCCGTTCAAACCCAGTTTCTGAATCATGGCGGGTAACTGCTCCGGTTTTAGCATCATGACGCCTTTGGTTGCACCATCGCTGATGGCGAAATGATTGGCCCAAACGGTGCTGCCTGCAACCCTCCGTACGGGGCGTGCGGTTTTTGGGTTGATGATATGGGAGTAGGCTTCACCCTTGTAGATGAAACGGTGCTCATAATTGCCAGAGCTGTTAAGCGATTGATGGCCGTTGGCTGCGGTTTTCCCCGAAAGATTTATACTGGCCAGAACACCACGTTTCAAGGGATTTTCGATTGCCAGATGCCAGGGTTTGTCCCCCGCCTGCCCGATCATGAACAGATCGCCGCCGGTGTCGAACAGGCAGTTCCTGATTCCGGCATCTTCCGCGGCTTTGATCACAAGATGGCCTGCATAGCCCTCGGCGCATCCGTTGAAATCAAACTGAACGCGGCGATTGCGGGTCGTGACTGTGAACCCATCGACGGTGACATCATTCATGCTGGGTGCGTTCTGTAGCCAGGCATCGAGGAAGGCGTCGGATGGCAGGGGATGTGATTCGTCCACGTGGCTGTTGTGAAACCCCCATGCGCCGATGAGTGCGCCGATGGTCGGGTCGAATGCCCCATCGGTCGCATCGAATAGGGTTCGGGATATATTGATGAGATCGATGATGGCGGGTGTGGCCGTGCCATGGCCGTCCGTGGCGAGCGCGGTATTCAACCGGGTCAGGTCGCTCGGTTTCCAGGGGTGGATGCTTCGGTAGAGCGGTTCGACAATCCCGGCCGCTGCATTGACTGTTGCTGTGATCGCTGCGGGTGATTCATTTGCAAAACGCAAGGTCATCGGCATATTGAAGACCATGAAGCCTTCTTCCGTGATGCTTGGTGCTGCCTTCGTGCAACCCGCCAGCAACCCGCTGGCAATCAGTGGTGTAGCGGCAAGGGCGTGCAGAAAGTGGCGGCGGGGATTCATGGTGGACTCGGGTTGGGTGATGTTAGACAGCGTTGCTGTGGCTGTGTGACCGTCGCACTTCTGCGAGGAAGTCGAGCAGTTGTCCGGCGGGGTCATTGCGGCAGACGGCATCGATTTCACGGGCGCAGGTTGGGCTGGTGACATTGATCTCGGTCAGGAAATCGCCGATCACGTCCAGACCGACAAACCAAAAACCGTCGCGGGCCAGATCCGGACCGACTGCCGCTGCGATTTCCCGGTCGCGGGGGCGTAATGGGACGACCGTGCCTTGACCACCTGCAGCCAAATTGGCGCGAAAGCGATCGGCAGGCGGTGTGCGCAGCAACGCATGATCCACAGGCTGTCCATTGATCAGCAAGATGCGCCGGTCACCTTCGCGGATGGCCGGGAGGAAGTGCTGTGCCAGCGTCAGACCTTCGGCCGTCATGGTCTCGAATATCACGTCGGCATTCATGTCCCCGCGGGTAACCTGGAAGATGGAGCTGCCGCCCATGGCATCCAGGGGTTTGACGACGATCTGGTCGTGGGTCTGCAGAAAATCCCGCAATTGGGCGGGGTCGCGAGTCACAAGCGTCGGTGGGCTGAGTTCCGGGTAATGCTGGGCCAGTAGCTTCTCATTGGCCGCCCGCAGGGCGTTAGGCCGATTGGCTACCAGCACGCCCTGCCGCTCAGCCAATGCCAGCAGAGCTGTCACATAATGATAATTCAAGGTGACGGGGGGGTCTTGTCGCTGGAGCACGATGTCCAGCTCCGACAAGTCCCGTATGGTTTTTGGCCCCAGCGTGAACCAATCTTCCCGCGCGTCTTGAACGGTTACGGCGCACATGGCTGACTTGGCGCGGCCATCTTCCGCATACAGCCAGTCCGGTTCGATGTAAAACAGGGACCAGCCTCGCGCTTGGGCGGCGAGCATCAGGGCAAATGAGGTATCTTTCCAGGGCTTAATCGCCTGAATCGGATCCATGACTACCCCGAGTTTCATGCAATAACCTCGCGGCCAACCGGTTGGTCGGCGGTCGCCGGCGCAGCCTTGGCCTGGATCTCCTGATGCTCATAAGCCGCTGCCAGCAGGGCCAGACGGGCAACCACGCCATACACGTACAGGCGATTGCGTTCACTGTCTGGTGAGGCGGAGGGTGAAGGGAGGCTACAGGCCTCGTTGAAGGGCAAGGGAACGAACGAGGCGCCTGGCGAGTTCAGGCTCTCATTGACCCCCTTCTTGGTGTGGACGCGGTAAAAGCCGCCAACGACGAAATGATCCACCATGTAGATGACCGGCTCGGCGACGAATTTCTCGCCACTGTCGTCGATGGCAACTTTTTCGAAGCTGTGAATCCCTTCCTGGATGAGAACCCGGTTGATCCCCAGGCCCTCCTTGCTGGCTTGCATGCGGGTGCGCTGCTTGCGATTCAGCTGGGTGACTTCTTCGGCGGATTGCGCGGTCATTACACCCATGCCATAGGTGCCTGCGTCAGCCTTGATCACCACGAAGGGCTTTTCCCGAATGCCGTGGGCATCATATTTCCCCTGAATCTCGGCCAATAGCTCGCGGACTTGTTGCTCCAGGCAGGCTTCGCCCTCGCGCTTTAGGAAATCGATCTGTCCGCAGTCCCGCATCAACGGCATGAGTAGCCAGGGATCCAGCTCAATGACCGCACACAGTTCGCGCACCAGTTGTTGATAGATCGTGAAATGATCGGATTTGGAGCGGTTCCACCACCCCAGTTCGGCGGGTGGAATGACCGTCTGTTCCAGGTCATCCAGGATCGGAATACGTCCGCCGGATAGGTCGTTATTCAACAGAATCGTGCACGGGGAGAATCCGTCCACTTCGATGCGTTGTCCCACGCGGCAAATGGGGTGCTGGGTCAACCGGCGTCCAGAGGGGAGGTCGAAGTGAACGGGTTCGTCGATGGGCTCAAGGGACCCGATGCGTACGCCGAACCCGGCCATTTCCACAAAATCGACCAGGGCCGCGAGCGATTCGAGGTAAAACAGGTTGCGGGTGTGTCGTTCCGGGATGATCAGGACATCATGGGCTTCGGGGCAGGAGTGCTCGACGGCAGCCTGAATCGCCTGCACCATCAACGGATCGAAGATGTGGTTCAGATTGTTGAAGCCAGCTGGAAACAGATTGGTATCGACCGGAGCCAGTTTGAACCCCGCGTTACGGAGGTCGACCGAGGCATAAAACGGCGCCGGATGTTGCAACCACTGCGAACGGAACCAGGATTCGATCTGCCGGTGCTGACAGATGATGTGTGATTCTATTTCCAGCAGTGGCCCGCAGTAATGAGCATCAAGCTCTGGATGAGGAGGGCGAATGTGTTCAAAGGGCATGAAGATGATCTCTAATCAATTCATAACGTTGTAAGTGAGCGTGTCGGATCATGGGTCATGCTGCGTGTCTTAGTGACAAAAGCACCGAATGAATGAAACGCTCCCAGGGCTTTGCCGCGCTTGCAGGCAAGCGTGGCTTTTTCTATCAAACCCCAGTCTAGTCTAACTTGTTGCGGGCTGCCCGTGACTCGATTTGATTGCCAAAGCGGTTTGCCTTGGGTACATTCTCTCAACTGGATATAAGAAATGCCCTTAAATGTAGGGCGTATCAATCAATACGGGATGTACGAACATGGATAACTCGATTGAGCGGTCAGCCGAGCCTCTGGCCTTCCCCGGGCTAAAGGTTTTGATCGTGGACGACAGCAAAACGATTCGACGCACCGCTGACAGTCTGCTGTCCAAGGCTGGCTGCGTCATCGAAAGTGCGGTTGATGGATTCGATGCCTTAGCAAAGATTGGCGATTTTTCCCCCGATATCGTGATTATCGATATTCTCATGCCGCGACTCGACGGCTACCAAACTACCGCGATCATCAAACACAACGCCCGGTTTGCAGCGACCCCTGTGATTTTGCTGTCCAGCAAGGATAGTATTTTCGACAAGGCGCGCGGTAATATCGTCGGCGCGTCGGATTATCTGACAAAACCGTTTACCAGCGAAGAGCTGTTTGGTGCGATTGGTCGCTTTGCGGCAGCGGGCGCCCAGAAGGCCCCGCAAACGAACCCTGAGTCGAGTGATTTGGCTTGATTGTGTGAATTTAAGGTTGCCCAGCGTGACAGAAGCTTGCCAGTAACTTTGCTTGCAAATACGAAACATTGAGGATGGATGCAGTGGCACATATTGTGGTAATTGATGACTCTCCCACAGAGATTTATGTGCTCCAGACGATGCTGGAGCGAAATGGGCACAATGTGTCCGTGGCAAAGGATGCCGAAGAAGGGATTGCTTTGGTCAAACGTAGTCAACCAGATGCGGTTCTGATGGATGTGGTGATGCCCGGCATGAACGGCTTTCAGGCGACCCGCGAGCTCAATAAAAACACGGAAACAGCGCATATCCCGGTAATTATTGTGACGACGAAGGATCAGCAGACCGACAAGATCTGGGGGATGCGCCAAGGCGCTAAGGATTACCTGGTCAAACCTGTCAAGGAATCCGACTTGATGGGTATTCTCCGTACCGTACTCGGGTAGTCTGCATGACCGTCCCAACCAACGCCTTTGATTATCTCCTCTGGATTCAAGACGAAGCCGCCGCGCATGCGGTGGGAATGCCAAAGAGCGATCAGGTCGAGGCAACCTGGCAAGCGGTGCTTTTTCGAGCGGGGGGGCAGCAGATGCTGGTGCCGCTCATCCAGGTCAGGGCCATCCTTCCGCCGCCGCATCAGGTACGTATTCCGGGTGCTAAATCCTGGATCGCCGGATTGGCAAATATGCGGGGTGAATTAACCGGAATCTACGATCTGGCTCGGTTTTACTTTCAGCTACCTGCCGAGCAAACGCGACATTCGGTCGTTTTGCTGGCCAAGAATTCACGTTTTTCAGTGGCCTTTCTGGTGGATCGCTCCTATGGTATTCGCCAGGTTCCGTTTAGTGCCGAGCGCCCAATTCAGGATGTCCACCTTACCGGTGTTCTACGAGAAGCTTGGGTTGAGAATGAGTGGCTGCCGATTCTGAATCTGGATGCGCTGACGGAGAGCGACCAATTCATGAATGCAGTGGCTTAATTGAAATGACAGACTATCAATCGATTTCACAACGAGCCGGAAGGTTTGGTTGTTCAGCTAGGAGTGGGCAGTTGCTATGAGTCTTGGAGTTAGGTTGGGCGGTCTGAGCCGCCAAGTCATTGCGCTGGTTGCCGTTGCCGTTGTTGCCTTGTTGGCGACGGTGGTGATCTTTATTTTATCCGCACAGAACGATCAGCAATTGCTGGATCGGCGACTTGCTGCGTCACAACTCGAGCGATCTGCTCAGGAAATGACTATTGAGTCCTTGCGCGCCGTTCGAGGGAACAAAGGATCGTTTGATCGGGTGCTGTCCCTGCGCGCCCAGTTCGTGTCCGACCTTGATGCCCTGGAGGGCAAGAGTCCCAAACGGGAATCGGCCAAATTGCCGGCTGAGCGCAAGGTGGCACTCGATAAGGTTCGTGGTGAGTGGGACAAATACAATCTCGCACTTTCCAAGGTGCTGGAAGGGCAGAAGGCCATCCTGAGTGTCGGTAGTCTGGCCGATCAGCTGACGCAGATGCTGCCGGACCTGCTGTCGTCATCCGATGATGTGGTTCAGTCTCTGGTGGCCGGACAGGCGAGTCCCGCCGTGATTTACCTGGCGACCCGGCAACTGATGCTTGTTGAGCGGATCGGCTTGACCCTGGGGCAAATCACTTCGGGCGATCAGAGCGCGGCCAATGCGTCGGATCGCTTTGGGCGTGATGTGGCACTATTTGGTGGTGTACTCAATGGATTCCTGAACGGTAATCGGATGGCGCCTCAGATCAACGATTCGGCAACACGAGCGAAGTTGCGTGATGTAGCCGTGCTGTTCGCGACCGTGAATCAGGGGGTTTCCGATGTGTTGGCCAAGGCGCCTGCCGTATTGGCGGCCAACCTGGCATCGAACACGATCGACAAGATTTCGGGTCCGTTTACTGGGGATGTGACCAAACTTGCTAATCAACTGGCGAGCGATCAATCGCAAGCGGGTCAGCTGGCTTACCTGGGTTACGCCACTGGTGCGATTGCCTTGTTGATCCTTCTGTGGCTTGGTGTGACCCTGGTGCAGGACTCACGTTCTGCGATGCGGACAACGGAAGCGCAGAACCAGCGTAACCAGCAGGCAATTCTGCGACTGCTTGATGAAATGATGACGCTGGCAGACGGGGATTTGTCCGCTCACACCACGGTCAGCGAAGAGATCACAGGGGCCATTGCGGATTCGGTGAACTATTCCATCGACGCCCTGCGGGACTTGGTGAGTACGATTAACGACACTTCCGTCCGCGTGGCAGATGCGGTGCGCCGTTCTGAATCGGATTCACGGGCGCTTGCCGATAAATCGCGCACACAGGCCCAGCAGATTAGTTCGGTGTCGGATGCTATCGCGCAAATGTCGGACCAAATCGAAGCCGTATCCTTTAATGCGCAGCAGTCAGCCATGATTGCGCAGTCCTCGGTAGACGTGGCACACCGGGGCGGTGATGCCGTACGTGAAACCATCTCGGGCATGACGAGTATTCGGGAACAGATTCAAGAAACGGCCAAACGAATCAAGCGTCTGGGTGAATCCTCCCAGGAAATTGGTGATATCGTTGGCCTGATTACCGACATTGCCGACCAGACCAACATCCTCGCCTTGAATGCCGCGATTCAAGCCGCAATGGCCGGCGAAGCAGGCCGTGGTTTTGCGGTGGTTGCCGATGAAGTTCAGCGCTTGGCGGAACGGGTCGGTAAGGCAACTCGGCAGATCGAGCTACTGGTGAACACCATTCAAACCGATACGTCGGAAGCGATGCTCGCCATGGAGCAAACGACAACGAACGTTGTCAGCGGTGCCGCGCTAGCTGAAAACGCCGGTAAGGCGCTACGCGAGATTGAAACGGTTTCCCTGAGTCTCTCCGAGCAGATCAGCCAAATTGCGAAGGTTACGGAGCAAGAAGCGGCCGTGGCAACGGATTTGCGGGAAACGGTTAACAGTATCCGGGCGGAAACCCAAGCCACGACCGAGAAGGCCATTCGTGCTGCGGACGAGATTGGTGCATTGGGATCGCTGTCACTGGAGCTCAATAACTCGGTTGCTGGTTTCAAGATGCCAACACGCGAAGCCTGACCAGAGGATGGATCGGGTGCGTGATTGCACGCCAGTCAGGCCAGCGTTCCCATTCGCTGGGACTTGGTGTGTTGTCCGCCTGATTCCATACGACAAGATCGATCGTTTGTTCAGCAGAACTTATAGAAAATAGCTGATGGAACGGCACATCGACAAAGCAACACACAGGTTGGGTCGATCAAATCCTAGGAGCGGTTTGTGTACAAGCGCACAGAATCAAAAGTAGACTCGATAGTTCTTGACTGGCTGCGCGAGGGGCTGAGCGAGAAGCTGGATCAACTACTTCGCGCCCTTGAGGACCTCAGTGGCGGCACAGGGGGCGCGGAACACATTTACGAGTCGCTCCAGGCCGTTAAAACCATGGACTCGGTATTGTCCATTGCCGACTTTCAGGTTTTGCGCGTGCTGCTCAAGGAGGAGATGGCCGCGCTGGTCTTGCTCGAAACGAAGCCGCCTCAAGTTGAAAGCCTGCTCTACGCAGTGACGGAAGCGGCTTGGTTGCTGCGCTCCATTTTTGATCGGCTCAGCATTGGCGCTACCGTCAATGCCATGAGCCTGTTGCCTATGATCAACCGCTTGCGATTTGCGCAGGGATTGCCTCTGGTCGATACAGAAAATGTTCTGGCGCGGGCAACTATTATTTGGTCGGAAAGCCGTGTCTCCAGCGCGCCCTATCGCACTGCGGACGGCAGCGCGCGTACTTTGCCCGCAACCACCGCCACGCCGAAGGTGTTGTTGGCGCAGATGGAGCAGCAGATTCTACAACTGCTCCGTGGCAATACGGTCATCATTCCTGATCTGCTGAAAACCTTCGATCTCATCATCGACAATGAGGTCAACCCTGCGGTCATCGTAGCGACGCGCGTATTCGAAGAATTATTGAATGCCATTCACGGAGACCAGGCAGGCTTCTTGCCCTTGGCTCAACGCGTTATCGGTCGAATTCTGAAGCTGTTCCGGATGGAGCTGCAGAGCCGAGAGGCGCTGCAAATTCGCCACGAGGCCATTGAATTCGCCACTGATCTGTTGCTGGAACTGCTGAAAATACTACCGGATGACCGGGTGCTATGTGGCGAGGGAGTTGGCCATTGGCGTGAGATGTTGTCCACAACGGGTGAGCGCACGCGTTTTCTCGGTTTGGAGTCCGATACGCTGAAGCAGGTTGCCGAGGCATTGTCCGAAGAGCTGAATGCGGCGCAGGATGTTCTGGATATTTTCGTTCGGGGCGCTAAAACCGATCTTGAGCCGCTGGTGCGCATTCAGCCACGCCTGGAGCAGATCATCGGCGTGCTCGATACGTTGAACTACGCCGATGAGGCAAAATTAATCCGGGCTGCTCTGGATCGTCTGGTTCAGGTCGTCCGCGGTGCCGTACTTCTTGATGACGATTTCCTGATGGAATTGGCCGTAGCGGTGATGACTTCCGAGCAGGTTGTATCCCAGATCGGGCAGTTCATTGTCGAGGCGGGTGATCGCCCAAGCATGATTGACCGGGTTGTTCGGCAATCGAGACTTGCATTGGCTACGGCCTGTTACGAAGATATTCTGGCCGCCAAAGAGATCGTCAACAAATCGTTGAGTATGGCTGGCCCCGTGCCGACAGCGGAAACCTTGGCTGATGCTGTGGGCCTGGTGCGCGGTGTGCGTAACTCGCTGTCGGTTGCAGAGTTGACAGCCGCAATGCCTCTGATCGATGGTTTGCATGCGTGGCTTGCATTGAATGCTGACAGCCTCAATCAGCTGACACCGAACAGTATGGCTGCGCTCGCCGAAGTGTCCGCCGCCATTGAATTCTATCTCGAGAATTTGCGTGACTACCAAAAGGAACTGATTCAGTACCTGGATGGCGCGAAGGCCATGCTGCCAGTTCTGCTGGCGGCCACGGCCGCACCCGCTGAGCGTTTTGCTTTGGAGATGGCCGCGTCTGAAACTGGGGCGGAAGTGGAAATACCTATCGATAGGGACGGCAATGCGCTTTCCCTGTCTCTGGATGAGTGGACACCGGGATCACTGCCTCAGGCCTTGACGCCGACTGTCGAGCCTGAATTACCGATCGATGAGTCACTCGCGAGTATTGATGATCTAATTTCACAGCTATCCGGGGAAGATGCGGCGAATATTGCTGCGACTGAACCAACGTTGACGGAGTACGCTCAAGACGTCGAGCAGCCGGTTATTGAGGATGAGGATGTCGACAGCGCCCATCAGTCTTTATCAGTGGTCGTTGGCGATGAAGCGTTGCCTCCTTCGGAAGATACGACAGAAGTCTCAATGGACCAGCAGGAGCTTCCTGATGACTTAAGTGCGTCTGTTGACTTGAACGATGTGCCTACCCCTGATGCACTCGAAGCCTCGCATGAAACATTCCCGCCCCTCGATTTGACTGAAGGGGAAGTAGTACCTGTTGATCATGAAGAAACAGCCCTTTCACCAATCGCTGTCGATGAGCCGGAAACATGGTTGGATGGCCGTGATGAGGCCGACCAGACGCCACCCATTCAGGATGAAGCGGCCGTCGATTCGTTGGCATGGCCGGAACTGAACGCAGGTGCCGAACCGGCACATAAGCAGATGGATGCGGTTGAATCGACTGCACTTGAGGGAGCAGGATCTGACGTGGTCGAAGAAGATCTCGCCCTGCCGCAGATTCATCAGGCGGTAGAGGAGACGGTCTCTGAGGCGAACGCTGTCGACGAGGAGGTCGATCCCCTGGCACTGGAAATGCGCATGGTGTTTGCCGAAGAAATGGCCGATACCTTGCCAGATATGCAGGATGCCACGAATCGATGGCTGATTTCAGGCGACCGGGATGACTTGGAAATTCTTCGTCGCGGTTTCCATACGATCAAGGGGAGTAGCCGGATGGTCGGCCTCACCATGATTGGCGAGTGGGGTTGGTCGTACGAGAATCTACTAACACGCGTGCTCGACGCCCGGATTGTCTCCACTGAACCCCTTCGTGCCGACGTGTTGGCTTCCGTTCAACTGGCTGCCAGTGCGCTGCCGGTGCTGGAGCAGGGTCGGGAGCCGCCAGCTTCTTTCTGGCAAGCGTCCCAAGCTGCAGCAGAACGTTGGACATCGACAGATCTCATCTCTTCAGAGGACGAGGAGATGGATCAAGATGAGCGAGTCAGCGAGTCTGTTGCGGGCAATGAATCTACAGCCGCTTCTGAGACCAATCCAGAGACGGAGATGCTGTCCGAGCGTACTGTCACCTCGAGTGAAATGATCGAGGCGGAAGAAGGTGCGCAGTTACCTGAGATGGTTGATGCCGCTCAGGAAGTGGAAATGGCTGCCGCTGTAATTGTCGGTAATAAAAATACGAATCTGTCGGTCAGTGACGAGTCGAAGACGGCATTGCCAATCATCGAAGATCCTATCTTGCGGGAAATATTCGATACCGAATCATCCGGCTATATTCAGCAGTTGCAGCAACAGGTCGACCACGCGATGGACAACCATCTGCCGTTGACCTGCGACAAGGAGCTGGTTCGTCTTGTCCATACGTTGCTTGGCTCGGCCCGTACGGCGGGAGTCCAGCCCATCGCTCATATTGCGGATCGTCTGGAGGAATGGGTCCAGTTGCTTGAGGAGCATCAGCGTGTACTCGAGTATGCGAATCTGGATGTATTCAGGCAGGCACTGAGTGTGATGGACCAAGTCCGTTTGTGGGCAATCGATCCGAATTACCCGCAACCGGATCCGCGCGTCATCGAGATGAATATTGCGACGAAAATCGATGAGACACTGGCGCAGATCGTACCAGGCGCGAATGGCGATGAAGTCGAAATGCCTGAAACGTTGATCTCCACGCTCGAAGATGATGAAGCAGCGCTGGCAGATGAGGCATACGCCGCACCATCTTGGGGGGCAGACGACGGTTTCTTTGGGCAGCAACCCGTTGCGGAGTTCCTTCTCGCTCCTCGCCCGGATGACCAGCCATCGGAGCAGGATCCGGATATTCTGCAGATTTTCCTGGAAGAGGCCGAAGAACTGCTTGAAAAGGCAGATGGTTATATCGCGCATTGGCGATCACACCCCCATGACCTCGATTCAATCCGGCTTCTCCATCGCAATTTGCACACCCTGAAAGGTGGGGCACGGATGGCGGGTTTGCTCAATCTTGCCGACGTTACACACTTGCTGGAGGATCGTTTGGATCGAGCCCGCGACCAGGGGGGCGATCAGGCCGAGCAGTTAGTGGTGCTTGTCCAGCAAACGTATGACGCATTAGGCAAGATGCTGGATCTTGTCCGGCGTCAGGAATCTGTTCCCGCTCAGGTCGATTTGTTGGCCATGATTGTGGCGGAGCAGACGGGCCGAAAGATGCCGTCCGCTGGTGTCGATATTGTCAGAACCGCACAAGAAGCCCCTGCGCTTATCCCCGACACAACCAGGGACGAACTGCCTTTCACGCCGCACTCGTCCGTGGAAACCGAGATTCTGTCGGCAGTTCCCGTTGTCCCTATCGTTCCCTTGCCGGAAACGTACGCGGAAGTGCAGTCACCTGCCCCCGCCCAGGCAAGCAGCACGACGGCGACCGAGGTTCGCCGCGAGCAGATTCGCGTGGATGCCGATCGCATCGATAGTCTCGTGAACCAGGTTGGTGAGAATGTTCTGCTGCAGGCGCGGGTGGATCGCCAGGTCAGTGGATTTGAACGTCAACTGTTCGAGTTGCAGCAAACATTGGCGCGTCTGCGTGGGCAGCTACGGCGTTTGGAGATTGAAACTGAATCTCAGATGAAGACCGAGTTGATGGTGGAATCCGGCCTGAGCGCCGAGGAGTTCGACCCACTTGAATTTGACCGGTTTACTCATGTTCAGGAACTGAGCCGCGGTATCATGGAAAGTCTCGGGGACATTTCCAGTATTGAAGAAGCCATGAGCGACTTGACCGAGCAGTCCCAATTGCTTCTGCTTCAGCAGTCGCGTCTGGGCCGCAAACTGCAAGATGGCATGCTTGCCCTGCGTATGGTTCGATTTAATGATGTAGTTGGTCGTTTGCGTCGGATTGTGCGTCAGGTCGGCGATGAGGTTGGGCGTTCCGCAGAATTGGTCGTGCACAATGGCGAAACGGAGCTGGACAGAGTGACTCTGGTCGGTTTATTGCCTTCACTGGAGCACATGATCCGGAACAGCCTTGCACACGGCATCGAGCAACCCGAGGAGCGGCGTGCCAAAGGCAAGCCTGAAATGGGCAAGATTGAGATTACGATTGAGAGTTCAGGGGGGAACGTCACCCTGGAGCTCAGGGATGATGGGCGTGGACTCGACCTCGATACGATTCGACGCAAGGCCATCGAACGCAAGCTGATTACTGAAGACATAGAGTTGACCGACGATGAGGCGCGATCGCTCATCTTCCTGCCTGGCTTCTCGACGGCGGGTAATGTCTCGCAAGTAGCGGGCCGCGGGGTGGGGATGGATGTTGTTGCCGGCTCTGTGCGAGAGATGGGCGGATTTGTCGATCTCCAGTCCGAATACGGTGTTTACACACGCATTCAGCTCAATTTGCCGCTCACCCAGGCGATGACGCGAGGGATCCTGGTGTCGGTGGGCGACGAACGATTCGCCATTCCTTACAAAGGGGTTGTGTCGGTCACCCGGATGACGACCATCCAACTCGCAGAGCAATACGCAAGCGACAAACCGGCGGTGACGCTGGGCGGCGAACGCTATCCCTTGTTCAGCCTGGGCGAGTTGATGACCCATGAACCATTCAATCGGGATAATCAGGAAACGGGTATTCGTCCCGTATTCCTATTCAAGTTGGGTGAGCGGCGGTTTGCCATCCAGGTTGATCATCAGTTGGGTGGTATCCAGCTCTTCGTGAAGTCTCTGGGGCCGCAATTGGGACGAATCCCGGGCCTGTCCGGCGCCACGATTGCGGATGATGGCAATGTGATCCTCGTGCTTGAGTTGTTCGAACTGGTACGTCAGTTCCAGCGTCGGGATGATCGCGAGATCGATCTGACCGCTGTATTGGAGACCCGCCGCCGGCCCGTGATTCTAGTGGTCGATGACTCCCTCACCGTGCGCAAGGTCACAGCACGAACCCTCGAACGCAATAATCTTGATGTCATTCTGGCGCGCGATGGTGTCGAGGCCTTGGGTGTCCTGCACGAACAGCGTCCTGACCTCGTTCTGACCGATATCGAAATGCCCCGAATGGATGGGTTTGAGTTGCTCGGTGCAATCCGCAACGATCCGCAGACCCGCTCTGTGCCGGTCATCATGATTTCATCTCGGACTGGTCAAAAGCACCGCAGTCGAGCCGAGGCGCTGGGTGTCAGCGCTTATCTGGGCAAGCCCTATGCCGAGGCGGATCTGATTACCCGGATCGAGCAGTTCATCGCCAATAAACGGGGCGTGTTGCTGGCCGCGGACCCCGCCACGGGGTTGGTGCAAACAGTCAAGGGAGATGAGGCATGAGTACTTTGGATCAGGCAGCACAAGGCCAGCTCGATCAGCCTGAAGGTCAGTCACCGGCTGCGCCCTCATTTGGGGCGCGAGCCCGGATCGTGCGCTTGCCGACACAGGTTGCCAACCTGGAGGTCATTGTCCCTTATGGCCTGATTGCGGAAATCAACGAGGTGATGTTGCCCGAGGGCGAAACGCACCTGAGTCGCCTCGATGCAGCCATGGTGGATTGGCGTGCACAGCGAGTTCCCCTGGTGAGCTTGGAGGCGATGCTTAATGAGCCCTTGCCCACCATCGGGCAGCGCGTGCGGTGTGCGGTAATGTACGGAACCAATCCGGATATTGCCCTGCCGTACTACGCCATCCTCCTATCGGGCGTTCCCCGCTCAGAGGAAGTGACCGGAGAAAGTTTCTCCGAGGAAAGTCTGGGTGATGGCAGTATCTGGGGGATGACCGCCCTGCTGGGCGATCGGCGCATCGCCATCCCGGATGTGCGGGGCCTGGAGCTGCGTATCGATGAGATGCGTTTGCGGTTTGAGCAAGAGTTTGCGCCACCTGCGCAATAACGGATCAGCGCTCCGTAAAACCGGCGCTTTTCTGGCGGCCGGCGTTTAAGCCGATTCACCTGCTCTATCAGTGATGGTCCGTCGTGGTGTCACGGCCGCGGACCAGCCGATAATCCCACCCAGGGCGACAAATACATAGAGTAGTGTCGTTGTCAGATAACCTCGGGCATATCCAATGACGCGGCTGACATATTCAGTCAGCGGCATGAGTCCGAAATGACCAGAAAATCCCCAGAAGGTGAGATTGGAGATCACGAAGGCGGTCAGCACGCCGGCGATCGTCCAGCCGACCAAGGTCAGGAGTTGCATCCA
This sequence comes from Halothiobacillus sp., assembly GCA_024636015.1. Lineage (GTDB taxonomy): Bacteria > Pseudomonadota > Gammaproteobacteria > Halothiobacillales > Halothiobacillaceae > Halothiobacillus. The sequence continues at coordinate 16,036 of JAGXHU010000075.1, read as the reverse complement.
CGGGTGACTCCGTTCTTGGGTCGAGGCCCATCCGCTGTGTGCGAGTCGTCCGGCGCCCCATAGCGCCCCATAGGCGAGCAGTAACCCAGGATACGCGGGGGAAAAGCAGCCGGACATCACCAACCCATCCTGCCATACCGCAAACAAATCGACGGCGACCGCCAAGCCCAGCAGGGTAAGAAGCATCCACCGTGGGCGCAGATACAGGCCAGCTAACAAAAATACCGCCCAAGATGTGTCGGCAAGGTGTAGCGCGGTGCTGAAGTGATGATTTCGCGTGGCGACCATGGACAGGGCAAGTGCAATGAACAGCCCCAACGTAAAACGAGGGGTTCGGGTATGTGGACCGGTCATCAAATCCGAGAAGCGAAAAGACATGAAGAAATCCCAGAAAAAGTGAGGTGACGCTGGAGTAGGTACGAGTGCCAGTATAGTGCCCTTACCGAGTCTCGACAAAAAACGGCTGTCGGTCGGCGCCGACAGCCGCCCAGGAGGCTTAGCGACCGTACCGGATGGTCAGAAAGCCGCCACGACCAGCCTGATTGTACCCATAGGCGGTTTGGTAGGCACGGTTGGTGATATTCATAACCTTTGCCTCTGCGTGCCAGTTCGGGGCGAACTGGTAGCTGAGACGAAGATCGGCGGTGGCAAAGCCATTGTTGATTTGCGTGGCATTCACTTCATGAGTATGTGACTGCCCACGTATCGTGAGCCCCGTATCCCAGAGTCCGATCTGCTTGTCCAGGTCCAAGCGGCCGCTCCACTTGGGTTGCCGAGGCAGGCTGGTGCCAGTATCCAGGTTTTGGGTCGATAGCCAGGTGCTGCTGGCATTCACGATCCAGCCGGATGTGTGCCAGCCAAGTTGCCATTCTGCGCCGACGACCTCTGCGCGACTGACGTTTTGCGGGATATAGTTGGCATCGAGCGTAATCAGGTCTTGGCTGCGGGTGCGGAAACCCGTCACCGAGCTTGTCCACGGGCCCATGGTCCAGTTTGTGCCCAGCCGCGCGGTATGTGACCGTTCGGGCTGCAGGTTCGGATTGCTGTAACCGGGATAATAAAGATCATTGAAGCTGGGTGCGCGGAACCCCGTGCCATAACCTGCCGTAAGCGCCCAGGACGGTACCAGTTGCCAGCTGAGATCCAGTGAACCGGTATTGGCGCTACCAAACTGGCTGTTACGATCGTGCCGAAGTGCAGCCTGGAGTGAAACAGGACCGAGATGGTCGACGTACTGTGCAAAGAGCCCATTGTTGCGTCGGTCGGCGATTGTGTATTGCGTGCTGCTATCCACATGATCTCTTGTTTGATCAGCGCCCAGGGTCAACAGGCCGTTGCCAATTGAGAAATCGTTGGCAAGATTGGCTGTATCACGATGACTGTCGAACTCTGAGGCAAACACCCCGTTTTCATAGCTGCTCAGAAGGTCGATACTGCGTCCCACACCGCCCCGGAGTTGCCAAGGGCCTAGCTTCATGAGTGCACCATCCACCCCGAAAACCTGCTGACGATCACGGGACTGGTTCTGGAAACTACCGTCAAAATCCGTCCAAGCATTACTGCCGAGCCAATGCGCATCAATACGCGCCCCATTGTCGGCATGATAACCAATCCGACCCTGAGCCGAATTGTTGTGATACCCATCCTGATCGGGTTCGACGGTGGCATAGGGGGACCCAGTCTTATCCGTATAACTGTTGAAACCACCGGTCTGCTGATGCGAGACACCCAACGAAAAGTCTACATGATCGCTACCGCCGGATAGGTTGGCTGATGAAGACAGACTGTCCCGCGATCCACCGCCGATACTGAAGCTGGGGTGGAGACCCTGCTGGCCCTGTCGGGTAAAGATTTGAATCACACCGCCCATGGCGTCGGCGCCATATTGCCCGGAGCGTGGCCCGCGGATGATGTCGATATGATCGATCATGGCAACGGGGAGGTTTTCGAGGTAGGCCTGGCCTGCGGTCAGCGAACCAATCCGCACACCGTCAACCAGTACCAGAGTCTGGCTGGGGTTAGCGCCCCAGATCGAGACATTCGTGAGCTTGCCCGGACCACCCAGATTGACCAGATTCAGGCCGGCAGTGTTCGACAACAGATCCAGTACGGACGTCGCCTGTAGCCGATCGATCTGTGCACGGGTGATCGTGGTGCTCGGCACGCCGGCAAAGGCCACGGGCGCATCATGAGTGGCCGTGATGTTGATGGTGGGCAGGGTGCTGGGGGGCATGGGCGCGAGGCCTGATTGGAGCGCAGTGGCCTGGGCTGAAACGGGCAGAGACAGGGCGGCCAGACAGGCCAGTGCGACCCGATGCGGGTGCCGGGGTAATAGAGAGGACATGAGAGAAGTTGCTCGCGATCAAGGTGCGCCCTCCGCGCACCAGATGGAAAACACTCAAGGCCGGTCTCCGGGCTCACGTCGGAATATCGACGTCTACCGTTGCGGGGGCAGCGCGGGCTTGGCATTAACATGCGGACCCGCTTCCCAGTTTCATCCATGCGCGCAGGGCGATGGACACCTTGAGTACTAGGCGCGCATTGTGCCCCACTCGCTCACCGGGTCAAGAGGGGGGGCGATGTTTTTTTGTCATGCTATGAATGAGCCCGCTGAATCAGGGTTTTACTACCGAACATCAACGGGGTGTGAGGCCCCGGACGCTATCCATCGATTGTGCGGGCGGTGACCGTTTTGGCGAGTGGAGTCGGTATACTGTCGTTTCTTAGAGCTGTTCAGCTTCCCGCACCTGGTTGGTTTTCGGGCGGAAACGGTTCCTACTTGAATTACTGCAGTCGCGCTGAGTCGAATCCATGTCGCTTGAATCGCCCCCGAAAATACTCAATGTCCGCACGATCGCGACGAGCCGATTGTTCGAAATCGAAGCCGTTGATCTGTGTTTTTCCAACGGGGTTGAGATGGTTTTCGAACGGCTCAAAGGCAATGCAGCGGGCGCTGTGCTCGTCGTGCCCATTACCCCTCAGCAGGAAGTTGTCCTGATCCGTGAGTACGCTTGCGGTACCGAGCGGTACGAGTTGGGTCTGCCTAAGGGGCGGATCGAAGACGGGGAAGCTTGTCTGATTGCCGCCAACCGTGAGTTGATGGAGGAGGCTGGGTTTGGCGCCGAACGGCTCGCCTATTTGGCTGAACTGACGTCGGCACCCACCTATTCAGGGCAGCGCACCCACGTGGTGATTGTCACTGATCTCTATTCCGCACGCCTGGCCGGGGACGAACCGGAGCCTATGGATGTCGTGCTCTGGCCGCTGGCGGATATCGATAGACTGGCGCTTGAAGGTCATTGCAGTGAAGCGCGCTCCATTGCTGCGCTATATATGGCGCGGGCCTGTTTGGCGACCCCTTCTGGTCCGACCTGGACGATTCATGCCAAGGAGAATATTCATGAGTGAGTGGCTGAAATGGGTTGATCCTGTCCGTGATCTGGCCCACCGGGCCGGGCATGCCATCATGCAGGTGTATGCCGAGGACTTCACGGTTACGCAGAAATCGGACAACTCTCCAGTGACCGAGGCAGATTTGGCCGCGCATCGAGTGATTGTGGCGGGCTTGGAGGCGTTGACTCCGGATATCCCCATATTGACCGAGGAAGGCGGGTTGCCCGACTGGTCGGTTCGGCAAAAATGGACACGTTACTGGCTAGTCGATCCGCTCGACGGCACGCGTGAGTTCATCAAACGCAATGGGGAGTTTTCCGTCAATATTGCCCTGATCGACCAGAACCAATCGGTGCTGGGTGTCGTCTACGCCCCGGCGACCGGGTTGGACTATGCCGGGGTTCTGGGCGTGGGGAGCTGGCGATTCATCGAGGGGCAGGCCCAGTCGATTCGAGTTCGTGGTGCGCTAGACGCGCCCGTGACGCTAGCCTTGAGCCGTTCCCACTTGAGTGGTCGAGAGCAGGCACTGATTGATGCCTTGGGCGATCCGGTCGTCGTGCGCTGCGGCAGCGCACTGAAAACCTGTCTTGTCGCCGAGGCCGCGGCGGATCTCTATCCACGTTTCGGCCCCACCTCCGAATGGGATACGGCGGCATCGCAATGCATTCTGGAGGCGGCGGGTGGTCGGTTGGTGGATTTGCAGGGCGTACGTTTGAAATACAACCGGGGTGAGTCCGTTCTGAATCCCCCTTTCATTGCGTATGGCGCGGTATTGCCGATTTCGATCCATGACATTGCCGTCATTGCCGGGCTTTGAATCGGTCCCGTCATCGGTATGTTCGCGCATAATGCACTTGCTCAATGATCGTTAATCCGTACAGTTTATGGATCAGTTTTTAGGAATGTTTAGCCATGGTACTCATGCTCGATAACTACGACTCGTTTACCTTCAACCTGGTGCAATACCTCGGCGAGTTGGGTGAGGAAGTCTGGGTGGCGCGCAACGATCAGGTGACGGTTGCGGAAATCACCGAGCGTGCGCCGTCGCATATCGTGATCTCACCGGGACCCTGCTCACCCAACGAAGCGGGCATTTCACTGGATGTGATTCGCCGCTTTGCGGGCAAGATTCCGATTTTAGGTGTCTGCCTCGGGCATCAGGCCATTGGCCAGGCGTTCGGGGGCGAGGTCATCCGGGCAAGGATGGTGATGCACGGCAAGGTCTCCCCGATTTTCCATGATGGGTCGGGGGTGTTTGCCGGATTGCCGAATCCATTCGACGCCACCCGATACCATTCGCTGGTGGTCGCGCGGGGAAACCTGCCGGATGTGCTGGAAGTGACGGCTTGGACTCAGTACGAGGATGGCGCCTTCGATGAAATCATGGGCCTGCAGCATCGTGAGTTTGTGGTGGAGGGGGTGCAGTTCCACCCCGAGTCGATTCTGACTGAGCACGGCCACCAGCAGCTGAAAACCTTTCTGAGCTATCGTTCGGCCGTACGCCAGCCGACCCACGCATGAACACGCCCGCACCGCGGGCGCTGCTGATCGTTCCCTTGGTGGCCAGCCTGCTGATGCTCGCACCCTTCACTGTAGACGCCTATCTGCCCTCCTTTCCGACCATTGCGCAGGAATTCGGGGTGGATGGAGCGGCCATGCAGCAGACCCTGAGCATCTATCTCTGGTTTTTTGGGGGCTTGATGTTGGTGCACGGCCCGCTTTCGGATACCTTCGGCCGAAAGCGCACCGTGCTGATCGCTCTATTTGTCTACGCACTGGCTTCCGTGGGCGCCGCGTTAGCCCAGAGTTTGTCTGAGTTGATTTATGCCCGGATCGGGCAGGGTATTGCTGCTGGGGCGGGGGTCGTCATTGGGCGTGCCTTGGTGCGCGACCTTTTCCAAGGGGCCACGGCGCAGCGGGTCATGTCCAATGTCATGCTGGTGTTCGCCGCCGCCCCAGCAGTGGCACCGATTGTGGGGGGCGCCCTCGAGGTGGTTTTTGGCTGGCGGTCGGTATTTTGGTTTTTGGCCGGCTTTGCGCTGCTGTTGATCGTCGGGGTGGCCCGGTTCATGCCGGAAACGGTTGGCGAACATAATCGCCAGCCGCTCGCACTAATTTTCGTTCTGAAAAGTTATGGGCGCGCCCTGACCCACGCGCCATTTATCGGACTGACGCTGGTGTTCGCTTTGTTGTTTTCTGGGTTGTTTCTGTACATCGCTGCCGCCCCGGCGGTGTTGATCGACCATCTGGGGCAATCGCCCACGGATTTTTGGAAATTTTTTGTGCCCCTGGTCACGGGGCTGATTCTCGGTAGTCGAGTGAGCAATTTCCTGTCGCGCCGGGCCTCGCCCCTGCAAACCGTCACCTGGGGGCTGGTATTGACGGGCTTGGCGGTGATCTACAACCTGGCGCAGAGTTTCTGGTTCGTGTCCGGGGATGATTCGCTGTGGTGGACGGTGTCGCCCATTACGCTCTATGCCATGGGCATGGCCACCGCGATGCCGGCGTTGACGCTCATGGGCCTGGATTACATTCCGGCGCAACGGGGGTTGGCTTCCGCGCTGCAGGGGTTTATTCAGATGGGGTTGGCGGGCATCGTGTCGGCCTTCGTGGTGGCAAAACTGGCGACGCACCTCACGTGGCTGGCGATGGGGATGCTGGTGTTATGGGCGTTGGCCGCTGTCCTGTGGGGGCTGTGGCTCCAATGGGCTCCGAAGCTGGGTTTTGCCTCGGAGGGTGCCGGTGGGTTTGCTAAGTGAATACGCTAAATGGCATCCATGAATCGAGTCGGGGCGGTGATAGAATGCGGGGTCTTGAATTGACAGTCAGAACGAGGAAGCCAATCGATGGCCGGCCATAGCAAATGGGCAAACATCAAGCATCGCAAGGCGCGTCAGGATAACAAGCGCGGCAAGATCTGGACAAAGGTCATTCGCGAAATCACCGCCGCCGCGCGCATTGGTAAATCTGCCGATCCCGTTGCGAACCCCCGCTTGCGTCTCGCCTGGGATAAAGCCCTGAGCGCCAATATGCCCAAGGACACGATGGAACGCGCAGCGAAGCGCGGCATCGGCGCCGGCGATGGCGAGCAGTTCGAAGAGGTGCTGTATGAAGGCTATGGAGCGGGCGGGGCAGCCGTGCTGGTGTTCTGCATGACTGATAACCGCACCCGTACCGTTGCCGATGTGCGGCATGCCTTCAGTAAGCACGGGGGTAACTTGGGCACCGACGGTTCGGTGGCTTATCTCTTCAACAAGCAGGGCGTTCTGTATTACCCGCCCGGTTTGGCCGAGGATGCCCTGATGGATGCTGCTTTGGAAGCCGGCGCTGATGATGTCCAAATCGACGATGAGGGTGCCATCGAAGTGCTGACCGCACCCGATCAGTACGTGGCGGTTAAGGATGCCCTGATCGCCACTGGGTTTGAGCCGGAAGCCAGCGAAGTGGCGATGCGTGCCGCTGTGCATGTCCCGGTTGACGGCGATACGGCGATCAAGCTCGTGAAAATGATCGATATGTTGGAAGATCTTGATGATGTGCAAGAGGTCTTCCACAATGCAGAAATTCCCGAAGAGGCCTACGTCTAAGGTGGCGCGTTTGCGCGTTTTGGGGGTTGATCCGGGTTCGGTCACGATGGGATTGGGCGTGATTGATTTTGAACGTGGCGCGGCCCAGTTTGTACACTTGGAAAGCTTGTCCTTGAAGTCGGCCGGCAGCTTCACAGCGCGGCTCGGTGCCATCTTCGGGGCAGTCGACGAGGTTATTGCTCAATATGAGCCGGATGAGTTCGCCATCGAACAGATTTTTATGTATCGCAGTCCTGAATCCTCGCTCAAGCTGGCCCAGGCCCGCGGCGCCGCTATTGCCGCCGCTGTGCGGCGTGGTCTGCCGGTCCATGAATACATGCCAGCGGTGGTCAAGCAGGCCGTCGTCGGTACGGGGCGCGCGGATAAACTTCAGGTGCAACATATGGTGAAGCGTTTGTTGTCGCTGCAGGTCAATCCCCCCGCTGATGGCGCCGACGCAGCTGCCGTGGCCCTCTGTCATTGTTATCGTCGCACGTCGCTGGCGGGCGTTTTGTCCGAAGCGCCGGGTACTGAAAAAACGGCCATGCAACTGCTGGCGCAATCCCGTTACCGGAGGCGGAGCCGATGATTGGTCGACTCAAAGGAACACTGGTGAGCAAGCAGCCACCCTGGCTGCTGGTCGACGTGCAGGGTGTCGGCTATGAGGTTGAAGCGCCGCTATCGACCGTGTTCGACCTGCCGGCAACCGGCCAGGAGGTGACCCTATTGATTCATACCGTCGTGCGGGAGGATGCGTTTCTGCTGTATGGTTTCTCGCGCGAGGCCGAACGCATGCTGTTCCGGCATCTGCTGAAAGTCACCGGTGTGGGTGCCAAGCTGGCATTGGGTATCCTGTCCGGCATGAACGCGCAGGAATTCGCTGATGCTGTGCGCCGCAATGATGTATCGGCGCTCGTCCGCCTGCCGGGTATCGGCAAAAAAACGGCCGAACGCCTGATTATCGAAATGCGTGACCGATTGGCACAGGGTTTTGAGACCGGTGCCCCTGCGCCGACGGCAATGTCGCAGATTACTGGTGACGATCCCTTGTTCGAGGCTATGAGCGCGCTTGAGGCGCTGGGCTATAAACCGGCGGAGGCAAGCCGTATGGTCAAATCCATCCCGGATGCCGACTCGCTTGATGTTGAGCAATTGATTCGTCATGCGCTTAAAGCCATGGCTGGGTAACTGAAGATGATTGAACGGATCGTGACGGCCGAGACGGGCCCGGATGATGAAGTCATCGAGCGCGCCCTGCGGCCCAAAACCCTGGCTGACTATGTGGGGCAGCCGGCTGTCGTCGAGCAGATGCAGGTATTCATTCCGGCAGCGCGCCAGCGTGGCGAGTCGCTTGATCATGTTCTGATTTTTGGACCGCCTGGCCTTGGCAAGACCACGTTGGCCCACATTATTGCCCATGAGATGGGCGTCGGGCTGAAGCACACCTCGGGCCCTGTATTGGAGCGGCCGGGCGATCTGGCTGCCCTGCTGACGAATCTTGAACCCCATGATGTGTTGTTCATCGATGAAATCCACCGTCTGTCCGCCGTAGTGGAGGAAATCCTCTACCCTGCGATGGAGGATTTCCAGATCGACATCATGATCGGTGAAGGGCCCGCCGCCCGTTCGATTAAACTCGATTTACCCCCTTTTACCTTGGTGGGTGCGACGACGCGTGCTGGCATGTTGACGAATCCCCTGCGCGATCGCTTCGGGATAATTCAGCGGCTCGAATTCTATTCGGTGGAGGATCTGACCCAGATTGTCCGGCGCTCGGCCCAGTTGCTGGGCGTCAAGATGGATGCGGCAGGCGCGCATGAGGTGGCAAAACGATCCCGTGGTACGCCTCGGATCGCCAATCGGCTGCTGCGTCGCGCCCGTGATTTTGCCGAGGTTCGAGGTAATGGCGAGATCAGCCACCAGGTCGCGCATGATGCTCTGAACCTGCTTCAGGTCGATGCGCGGGGGTTCGACCATCAGGATCGACGGCTGCTGGAGGCCTTGATTCACAAGTTTGATGGCGGTCCCGTCGGGCTGGACAACATTGCTGCCGCGATCGGCGAGGCACGTGACACGATCGAGGATGTGTTGGAGCCTTACCTGATTCAGCAGGGATTTTTGGTGCGCACGGCGCGGGGGCGGATGGCCACACGGTTGACCTATGCCCATTTCGGTTTCCGCCCGCCCGAGAGCTGGGCCGTCGCGCACGGCGATTTGGTACCGGAGGACTCAGCGTGAGTCTGAATGTCGGGCAAGAGGCACCTTTTTACTGGCCGATCCGCGTGTACTACGAGGATACCGACGCCGGCGGGGTTGTCTATTACGCGAACTATCTCAAGTTCTTCGAGCGCGCCCGAACAGAATGGTTGCGCTCGCTCGGATTCGAGCAGGATGTCCTGCGCGATGAACACGGCGTGATTTTCGTGGTGTCTTCGGTGCAGATAGAATATAAGCATGTGATAAAGTTCAACGAAGAATTGCGCGTATCCTGCAGGCTGACCGAACTGTCGGCGGCCACCATGAACTTTCACCAGGTGGCGGAGCGAACTTTCGACGGGGCTGTATTGTCCGAAGCCACGATCCGGATCGTCTGTGTGAACGCCCAAAATTTCAAGCCAAAGCCTATTCCTAACGTATTGCGGAGCTGCTGTTTGTGAGTACTGAACCGTCTGTCGTGAACCTCATTCTGGGTGCAAGCTTGCCCGTGCAGGTTGTCCTGTTAATTTTGCTGCTCGCCTCTGTGGCTTCTTGGGCATTAATTTTTCATAAATCGTCTGTGCTGCGCGGTGCTCGTGCCCGTGCGCGCCGTTTCGAGGAAAGTTTTTGGAGTGGCGGCAGCCTGAGCGATTTTTATGATCGCCTGAGCCGGGATACGCGACCACGCGAAGGCCAGGAAGCCATATTCGAAGCGGGATTCCGGGAGTTCAAGCGACTGCGTCAGACTGAAGGGCGCAGCACCGAAGAATTGCTGGAGGGCGTGGAACGCGCCATGCGCGTGGTTCTACATCGTCAGATCGAGCGTTACGAGGAGGGCCTGCACATGCTCGCGACGATTGGCTCTGTCAGCCCGTACGTCGGTTTGTTCGGTACGGTTTGGGGCATCATGAGCGCCTTCATGAATCTGGGGAATATGCAGAACGCGACGCTGGCTTCGGTGGCGCCGCCGATTGCCGAAGCCCTGATCGCGACGGCGATGGGTCTCTTCGCGGCGATTCCGGCGGTGGTGGCCTACAATCGCTATTCGACGCAAATCGACGAACTGTTTGGGCGATACGATCGTTTTACCGATGAGTTTCTCGGATTGCTCCAGCGCCAGATCGGGGGGCAGTAAGCCATGGATCGTCGTGCACGGCGAAGCCGCCGAGTGGTCGCTGAAATCAACGTCGTGCCTTACATCGACGTTATGCTGGTATTGCTGGTGATCTTTATGGTGACCGCGCCGATGCTGCAGCAGGGTGTCGAAGTGCAGCCACCCAGCGCCGCGTCGAAACCCCTGCCGTCGCAAGATGATCTGCCGGTGATCATTACCGTGAACAAGGCCGGTGAATACTTTGTCAGCAATGCACCCAATCCCAAGGCGCCGCTTTCTCTTGAGGAAATCAAGCCGCTGATCATCGCCGCGCGGCAGGTTAAGCCCAATGTCCCAGTGCTGGTCAAGGGCGATGGCTCGGCCGATTACCGTTCGGTCATGCAGGCCATGGTGGCCGCGCAGCAGGCGGGCGTCGACAAGGTGGGGCTGGTCACAACCCCCGTAGATGGCGCTCAGGCCGGGGGAGGTAAGTAGGCATGTTCCGCTGGATCTCTCGAATGCCCCTTGCCGTCTTGCTGGCAATTGTTTTCCACTTGCTGCTGGCGCTTGCCGTCCTGCTGTCGATTAAAATGCATGCTTTTTCTCCGGCGACGGAGGCATCGAAAACGCCCAGTGAACCGACCATACAAGCTCAATCGGTATCCCAGGCCGCGATCGAGCAACAGGTCAAACGACTGAAGAGCCAGGATACGGAGCGTGCGCAGGCGGTCAAGTCGCAAGAGCGCGCCGCAGAACAGGCAAAAGCAGCGGCGGAACAGGCTGCGGCCGCTCGTCGTGCGGAACAGGCCCGCCTGCAGCAGCTTGAAGCGATGCGCGAGATAAAGCAAAAGGCGGCTGCCGTGCAAGATCAGCAGTTGAAGGCCCTGCAAGAGGCGCAGAAACAGGCGCAGGAAACCGTCGACAATCAGAAGAAGGCTTTGGTGAAAATCCAGCAGGAAGCCGCCAAGGCCAATACAGAGAAGCAAGCGGCGCTGGCAGCGGCCGCCAAGGAAAAAGCAGCTGCAGACGCAGCTAAACAGGCGGCAATCAAGGCCGAGCAGGTGCGAAAGGAGTCCGCGTCCAAGCAGGCCGCTGAAAAAGCCGCGGCCGACAAAGCGGCAGCCCAGAAGGAAAAAGCAGCCAAAGCGGCTCAGGAAAAAGCGGCCAAAGCCCAGGCTGAGAAAGCTGCTGTCGCTAAGGCGCAGCAAGTGAGGGAAGCCTCTTTGCAGCAGCAGCTACAGAACGAGCTAAAGCAAAGTCAATCCAAGGGCATTCTGGATGCCTATGGCGCGGCGATCAAAGCTAAGGTGACTGCTCAATGGTACAAGCCCCCAGGCTGGCAGCCGCAGTGGACGTGTAATGTCCGCATTTCCCAAGCCTCGGATGGCACGGTGCTCAATGTCAAAATTCTGCAGTGCGGGGGTGATCAGCTGTTCCAGCGCTCCGTGCAGCAGGCGATCGAACGAGCTTCGCCCCTGCCCTTGCCGAGCGACATGAGCTTGTTTTCGCCGAGCATTAATTTTACCTTCACGGCTAATTCACAGCCTTGATCTTGTTTCCGAGGCTGTATCGCCTCCGTTCCGTTTTGGTCGTTTTCTAATAAATTGTGAGCTTCAAGGTGATGAATATGAACACGCTGATTCGACGCTGGAGTGTGTGGGTTCTGACCGGGGTGCTGTTGGCATTACCGATAGTGAGTCAGGCGGAGTTGAACATCGTGATCAGCGGTGGGCAGGAAAGTGGTGTGCCCATTGCCGTCGTGCCCTTCGCCACGACGACCCGTACCGATTTCTCCAGCATTATCCGTGCGGATCTGGCGCGATCCGGGCAGTTTGCGCCGCTCGCTGTTGAGCAAATGCCGAGTCAACCGTCGAGCCCTGAACAAGTTCAGTTCGACCAATGGCGGGCCGGCAAGGCGCAATATCTGGTTGTGGGCAAGGTTGAGCAGCAGGGCAATACTTATCAGGCAACTTTCTATTTGCTCAATGTGACCAACGGGCAGCAAATGGCCGGCCGCGTGATCAGCGCGCCACTATCGGCCGAGCGCAGTATTGCGCACCGTATTGCCGACATCATCTTCAAGCAGATTACCGGGATTCCGGGGGCGTTTGACACCAAGATCGCCTATGTTACCGAGACGGATGGTCCGTTGAAAAAGCGTCGCTACACCCTGGAGGTGGCGGATTCCGATGGCGCCAATCCGCAAACCGTATTGAATTCTGCGTATCCGTTGATGTCCCCCACCTGGTCGCCGGATGGCACCAAGCTGGCTTATGTATCCTTTGAGGGGAATCGCTCGGGCATCTGGGTTCAGGATCTGCGCACCGGTCAGCGATACCAGCTGACCAAGTTCCCGGGGATCAATGGCGCACCGAGTTGGTCGCCGAAGGGCAACAAGATCGCGTTGACCCTGTCCAAGTACCGGAGTCCAAATATTTACGTGGTGGATCTGGATACACGCAATCTGACCCAGATAACTAGTGATGGATCGATCAACACCGAGGCGGCCTGGCTGCCAGACAATCAAACGCTGATTTTCACGTCCGACCGGTCTGGGTCTCCGCAGATTTTCGAAGAGAAGGTTGGGACTCATTCCGCCCATCGCCTGACATTTGGTGTGTCCTATGCGGCGGGGGGGGCAGTTTCGCCCGATGGCAAGACACTAGCGATGCTCGCGGGCGGGAATGGTGGATTCCGCGTGGCCGTGCAGTCGTTGGCAGGGGGCGGTAGCGACTTGCGCTATATCAGCCAGGGGGGCGCGGAAGAGCGGCCCAGTTTTGCACCCAACGGCACCATGCTGATTTATGCATCCCAGGCTGGTGGCGATTCTGTGCTGAAAGTCAGCCCCGTCGCTGGGCAAGGTAGTCAGACCCTACGATTTGCTCAGGGTAAGGTTCGCGATCCCGCCTGGGGGCCTTTCCTCGATAACAGTCAGTAAGTTGTCGCTGGCGAACGTCAATCCATTCGACTGATAGAGAATTTCATGATGAACCAGATCAAACCGCATGCCTTGAGTCGTTTACTGCTTTTGACGCTGATGGCAGGAGCGTCGGTCGCAGCACATGCACAGAACCCCCCGACCTGGCTTGGTTGGGGGCAGAGCAAGGATGCGCCACCGGCGGCGCCCGCGCAGCCAGCCACACCGACCGAGACCCCGCAGCCAACAGCGGCCGTGTCTCAGCCTTTGGGGGCAAGTTATGCCGGCACGGGTGCGGAGGGATCGGGGCAGGCGGTAATTATTCAGAATTTGCTTGAAAACGTTTCGCGTCTACAAGAGCAGATGGGCGATCTGCGCGGGCAGGTCGAGGAGCAGGGCAACGAGATTAATCGACTGAAGAAAGCACAGCAATCGGGTTTCAGCGCGTTTGATGATCGGATCAGCAAGCTTGAACAGGGTGGTGGCGCGACCGGTGGTGTTGCTCAGCCGCCCGTCGCACCCGCAGCAGCTCCGAACGTTTCGCCGCCTGCGCCCGCTGCCGTTCCTGCGGTTCCGCAAGCGCCGCCCACCGCACCTGCCCCCACTTCTGGTGAGAATGAGAAACAACAAACGCTATACAACGCTGCATTCGCCCAGTTGAAAGAGGGGCATTATGAGCAAGCGATTACCGGCTTCCAGGCGGCGATCAATGTAGCCCCCCAGGGACAATGGACGCCCAGCGCGCTGTTCTGGCAAGGTGAGACCTACTATGTATTGCAGAAGCGCACTCAGGCGGACGCGTCGTATCAGAAGATTTTGACTGACTTCCCGAAAAGCGACCGCGTGCCCGATGCGCTCCTGAAAACGGGCTACATCGCGTACGACGAAAATAAGAACAGTCAGGCCCGTAGTATTTTTCAGAAAGTCATGAGTCAGTACCCGGACAGCCAGGCGGCTAATCTGGCCAAGCAGCGTCTCTCGCGAATGACCGCGGAGAAACGATGAAGGCTGCCGAATTGATCGCTGAGGGTGATGTAGCGGCTTTGCCAGCGCCACAAGTGCGCGTGACGGAGATATTCCGTTCGCTGCAGGGTGAATCCAACAGTGTTGGCTGGCCCACTGTTTTCGTTCGTCTGACTGGCTGCCCTTTGCGCTGCGTCTACTGTGACACGGCATATGCGTTTTCTGGCGGGCAGCGATTTGGCATTGATGCCATTGTGGAGCAGGTAGTAGGGCACCGAACACGACACGTGTGTGTGACGGGTGGTGAGCCGCTGGCTCAGCCCGCCTGTTTGCTCCTGCTGTCCGAGTTATGTGACCAGGGGCATGCCGTCAGTCTAGAAACGAGCGGTGCTCTTGATATTTCAGGCGTTGATCCGCGTGTTCGCATTGTGATGGATTTGAAAACCCCCAGTTCGGGGGAGGTGATGCGAAATCTGATGCAGAATTTGGATCATCTGAAGCCGTCTGATGAGATAAAGATCGTCATCGGCAGTGCGCAGGACTTTCAATGGGCGGAGCAGATGGTCCGCGAGTATGTACTAGATGAGCGGTTTGACGTGCTGGTTTCGCCGGTTTTTGGGGCGGTTGAGCCTTTGCAGCTGGCCGAATGGGTTCTGGGTAGTGCTCATCGCATGCGCTGTCAGCTTCAACTGCACAAGATGATTTGGGGGAATGAACCTGGACACTGAGCACGTGCGACCCAAGGCTGTCGTTTTATTGTCGGGCGGACTCGACTCCGCGACTGTTGCGGCGCTCGCCCAGAGCGAAGGGTACGACGTGTTTGCGATCAGCTTCGACTATGGGCAGCGCCACAAGGCCGAATTGGTTGCGGCCAATCGTATCGCCAGTCACATGAAAGCCCGTGATCACAAGATCATTCGTATCGACCTGAACGGCATGGGCGGTTCCGCGTTAACGGATGAATCCTTGGCCGTGCCGGATTTTCAGCAGCGTACCAATAA
Source organism: Halothiobacillus sp. (assembly GCA_024636015.1). Classification (GTDB taxonomy): domain Bacteria; phylum Pseudomonadota; class Gammaproteobacteria; order Halothiobacillales; family Halothiobacillaceae; genus Halothiobacillus. The sequence goes on along the minus strand of JAGXHU010000075.1, from coordinate 907 downwards.
TGAAGTCCCTATTACTTATGTGCCTGCGCGGAATCTTACGTTTCTTTCCTTTGCGCTGGGTTGGGCGGAGGTTCTGGGTGCACGACACATATTTATTGGCGTTAATGCGGTCGATTATTCGGGATATCCGGATTGCCGGCCAGAATTCATCGCTCAGTTTGAGCGCGTGGCGAACCTGGCAACGGCGGCAGGCGCCGAAACCGCGCCGTTTCGGATTATCGCTCCGCTGCAATATCTGACCAAGGCGCAAATTATTCAGATGGGCGCTCGGCTAGGAGTGGACTACCGCCAGACCGTATCTTGCTACAACCCAGACCTTGAGGGGCGTGCTTGCGGTCGTTGCGATGCCTGCCATTATAGGCGGCAAGGCTTTGATGAAGCAGGGTTGTCAGACGCTACTGTCTATCAGTGATCCAATCGAGGGGGAAAAACCCCTTGCGCGATTGTTCTCTGTGTGTAAAATGCCCACCTCACGAACGGGTCGTTAGCTCAGTTGGTAGAGCAGTTGACTTTTAATCAATTGGTCGCAGGTTCGAATCCCGCACGACCCACCAAATTTAGTGCCAATCAAAGTGGTTGACACAAAGAAAAATGGGTGTAGCATACGCCCTCCCTTGACGAGCTAAGAGCGCGTCAGGGGTGGAGGAGAGAAGGTTTCGGCGCTGGTAAAAAGGTGTTGACAAGCGAAACGAAGCGTATAGAATACGCCCTCCTTTGAACCGGAGCTGAAGCAGCGACGGTAACCTAGCCGGAAGGGTTAGGTAGAAATCTTTAAGAATTTAAGATGATTTGTGTGGGTGCTTGTGTTGTCTGGGGATCCAGAAAACATAGGTGACCTGTCAAGACAATAAAATGTAATGACAGGATCAGCTTCTAGCTTTATTAAGTGAAGAGTTTGATCCTGGCT
>JAGXHU010000013.1 GCA_024636015.1 Halothiobacillus sp. | reverse complement strand
GTCATCTCGTGATCCTTGCCGTCGCGTATGACGGTGAGCGTGGCCGGCTTGCCAATCGGAGACATGCCCACCAAGATCGGCAATTCACCCGAATGCTTGATCTCCTTGCCGTTGAATTTCATGATGATGTCGCCGGATTTCAAACCCGCCTTGGCTGCCGGGGTATTGGGCTCAACCTGAGCGACCAATGCGCCGCGGGTATTGCTCAAACCGAACGACTTGGCGAGATCGTTGGTCACCGGCTGAATCAACACGCCCAGATAACCCCGGGTCACGGTCCCGGTCGCCTTGATTTGATCGACCACATTCATGGCGACATTGATCGGAATGGCAAACGAGATGCCCATGTACCCGCCGGATTTCGTGTAAATCTGCGAATTGATGCCGATAACCTTGCCGTTGGCATCAATCAGCGGCCCGCCGGAATTCCCGGGGTTGACCGGAGCATCGGTTTGAATGAACGGCACATAACTCTCGTCCGGAAGATCGCGCCCAATGGCCGACACGATGCCATGGGTTGCCGTGTAATCGAGGCCGAAGGGTTCACCGATCGCCAAGACCCACTCGCCGACCTGAATATTCTGTGAGTTGCCGATCAGGGCAACCGGCAGATTCTTGGCATCGATTTTAATCAGGGCGATATCGGTCCGCTTATCCTGGCCGATCACCTTGGCCTGGTACTCCTGCTGATTGCTGAGCTTGACGGTGATTTTGTCCGCCCCCTCCACCACGTGGGCATTGGTCAGAATGTAGCCATCTGCGGAAATAATGAACCCCGAACCCAACGAGCGGATCGGCTCGTTCTTCTGCTGCTGCGGCATCTGTTCGAAGAAATGACGCAACATGTCTCCGGCAGGTCCCGGCGGGAATGTCGGCATATTGCCGCTATCGACGGCCGGTTGTGCCTTGGGTTTGGAAATCGTGCTGATATTCACGACCCACGGACTGGACTGCTTGACCAGCTGGACATAATCCGGCATCACGGTGTCGGCAAACCCAGATACCGGTGTCAGCATCATCAGTGGCAATGCCAAGAGGGCCGCTGTCGCCAAACGACGGCCACGGGTCTGAAAGGAAACACGGATCGACTGGGACAAATTCTTGGTTCGCATAAGCTACCCCTTTAGTTCTCATGGATCATTCACGTTCTGACAAGCGCAACGAATGGTGGGCGCAAAACCGCACCAGAATGCCTGATCAGCAATACGTTGCATGATGTTTGTGACGCGGCCCGGCTGAATTAGTTCATTGCCCATCGCCCACCGTTTGCCTCAGGCGGATCAGAAAGCCGCCTGTGCGAACCAACCTATGATCGCAGTACTGGCCTCAGTTTGCCGCCAGTAATCGATCAACCGCAGCGCCCACATCCGCCGCCTGCTGCGCACCCGACGGTAACAGTGCGGCATCGCCCGGTCGATATTTACCGGTTTCAACCAGGATGGCCTGCGTACCCATGGCTGCCGCACCTTGGATATCGCTGATCACATCATCCCCGATCATGGTGACCCGATCCGCAGGCAATCCAAGACGCGCCAGCGCCTCGCCAAAGAACAAGGCACCGGGTTTGCCTAGGGAAATCGCCTGAATCCCGGCAGCACACTCAAGCAGGCGCACGAACGGCCCCGCATCCAAGGACAACCCCGCGGGCTCCTGGAAGTAGCGACTGTCCGACAGGGAAACGAGCGGCGCACCAGCCATCACCGCCCGGAATGCCGTATTCAAATGATCATAAGTGAAGCCATCTCCCGCATCACCAATGACGACCACGTCCGGCTGCACGTCGGGGACAGCAGACTGGAGCGCATCAAAATCTGCCTGCAACCCAGGATGGATCAGGAAATAAGGGCAGCGCGCATGATCGCGCAACCACGCGCTGGCCAGTGAGGCGGGCGTCAGTAGGTGATCGGCTGCCACCTCGATACCCACGGCGGTCAGGGCCTGCCAGAGTGCCGCATGGCTGCGGCGGGTTGTGTTGGTCAACAGCAGGAAAGGGATGTCGGCCTGACGAAGCCGCGTCAGAGACTCGATGGCACGGGGCAATGGCCGCTCACCATCCAGCAGCACGCCGCCGATATCGAACAAAACCGCTTGATTGGACATATCTCCCCCTCGGGCTCGGTCCGAACCCGCTATGACTCGGCGTCCGGGCGCTCAAGCTGGTGCCGAATGCCCAGAGCATCCAACCGGACGGGCAACAGGCTCATCACCTCCGCCACCCTCAAAGCCGCGCCCTTGAAGCCCAGTTCGATCACAGAGCGCACACCAAGCCGGGTCGGCAGACTGAACAATTTGAGCTCGGGGTAATTCTGGCACAGTTCGCTCATCAATCCGATCAGGGTGCTTTCGGACACATCCAGCACCCAGAGTGACTGCTCCCGGTAGTCGCGTTGATCCAGTGCCGCCAAGGGCCCGGTCATAATCCAGTCCAACATGGGATGCGCCATGCTTGGAAAGCCGGGCATGAAAAAGTGCTGATCGAGATAAAAGCCGGGCACCCGGTTAACGGGATTGGGGATCAGTCCGGCCCCATAGGGCAGATCAGCCATCAAAATCCGATGGGGGTGGGCCTGGGTACCAAACTCGGTTTCAATGAGATGAACGGCCTCAGGGTGACGCTGCAGCGGCCGATCGAACGCCTCGGCTGCCGCGGCGCGCGTGAGATCGTCCGGCGTGGCACCAATACCACCAAAACAGAACACGATATCGCCGAGTGCTCGACTTTCCCGCAAGACACGCTCAATGCGGGGCGCATCGTCGCCGATGATCTGCACCCAGCCCGGCAGGCATCCACGCGGGGCCAGCCGGGTGATCACTGCGGCCAGATGTTGGTCGGTCCGCCGACCGGAGAGAATCTCGTCACCGATAATCAGTATCCCGACGGTGGACTCACCGGTGGCGCAGCCCTGGTTCATTTCGGAGCGCCATGCTCAAGCGCCCGCGTACGGCTTAACTCCCGTTCGTGCTGATCGGCGTGGGCATCGAAACCGCTATGCTCGACCCAGCCTTGGGTGTGACGATGTATCAGTCGGGCGAGTGCATCGAGATGATCATCCCGATCGTTAAGCGCCGAAATGTAATGATAGGTTTCACCACCTGCCGCTTCGAAATATTCCCGATTCTCCTGACCGATCTCCTCGATCGTTTCCAGACAATCGGCAGAAAACCCCGGACAAATAACGGCGACATGCTTGATGCCCTGGGCAGGCAAAGCCTTCAGCATTTCGTCGGTGTACGGCTTGATCCACGCTTCACGACCGAACCGTGACTGGAAGGTCACCATCCACTGGTCTTCGCTCAAACCGAGTCGCTCAGCCAATAAACGGCCGGTGACATGACATTCGCAATGGTAGGGGTCGCCCGCTATCAAGTAGCGCTGCGGCACGCCGTGAAAGCTCATGATCAGTTTCTGGGGTTGACCATGCTCGGCCACATGTTCGCGCACACTGGCAGCCAGGGCATCGAGGTAGCCGGTATCGCGATGATAATGATTGATCAACCGAAGCTCGGGCATCCAACGCCAGGTCTTCAGCTCATCGAAAACAGCATCGAAGCTGGATGCCGTCGAGGCCCCTGCATATTGCGGATACAAGGGAAGGACGAGGACGCGCCGCGCCCCCGCATCCCGAAGCTCCGCGAGGGCCTTCCCCACCGAGGGATTGCCGTAACGCATGCCGACAGCGACGGAAACCGGACCGCCCATTTGCGCAGATAGCCGGGACTGCAGACCGCGTTGCTGCGCTCGGGTAATCGTGAGTAGGGGCGAGCCTTCCTCATGGTGATTCCATACTTCGCGATAGGCGGCCGCTGATTTCGCCGGACGCAGATTCAGAATGACGAGATTCAGGATTGGCCACCATTTCCATTTCGGCAACTCGATCACACGCGGGTCGGACAAAAATTGCTTGAGATAACGCCGGAGGGCGGGTGTGCTAGGCTCATCCGGTGTCCCGAGATTGAGAAGAAGGACCCCGAGGCGCTCTGCGCTGCCATGCTGAAAATCCGCCTCGCCTTGATATTGCATACCTGAATCCTTAAATCTTGGGTTTGTGTGGCGGGTGCCCACTGCGCATGGCAGTAGCCATTATTGCCACGTATGATTGTAGGTAGTTTAAGCGCAAAAGCCGCGCCACATGAATCAGGAGTATTTGCATGACCAGTTCTACCCCTCGCCATTGCCGTCTATTGATCCTGGGATCAGGCCCCGCCGGCTATGCGGCGGCCGTATACGCTGCTCGCGCTAATCTGAGCCCGGTATTGATCACCGGCATGGAGATGGGCGGCCAGCTCACCACGACGACAGAGGTCGAAAACTGGCCGGGCGATGCCGGAGATCTGACCGGACCGGTGTTGATGGAACGGATGAAAGCCCATGCCGAAAAATTCGAGACCGAGATCATCTTCGACCATATCCAGTCGACCGATCTGAAGCAGCGGCCATTCACACTGCACGGTGACTCCGGCAGCTATACCTGCGATGCGCTCATCATCGCTACGGGCGCGAGCGCGCGCTACCTGGGCCTGGACTCGGAAGAAAAGTTCAAAGGCAAGGGTGTTTCAGCCTGCGCCACCTGTGATGGTTTTTTCTACAAAAACCAGGTGATCGCCGTGGTTGGCGGGGGTAATACCGCTGTTGAGGAAGCTCTGTACCTGACCAATATCGCGGCCAAAGTACATGTCGTGCATCGTCGGGAGAAATTCAAGGCGGAAAACATTCTGATCGATCGGCTGATGAAAAAAGTGGACGAGGGCAAGGTTGAGATTCACTGGGAATCGGCGGTCGAGGAAGTGCTCGGCGATCAGACGGGCGTCACCGGCCTGAAGATCAAGCATGCCAAGAGCGGGCACATTACCGACCTTGAGCTGACCGGTGTTTTTATTGCCATCGGTCACTCGCCGAATACACAAATTTTCCAGGGCCAACTGGATTTGGCTGGCGACTATATCAAGGTCCAGAGCGGCACCCAAGGCAATGCGACGGCAACCTCGATCCCCGGTGTCTTCGCCGCGGGCGATGTCATGGACCACGTATACCGGCAGGCCATCACTTCCGCCGGAACCGGCTGTATGGCGGCGCTGGATGCCAAAACCTACCTGGAAGTGCTTGAGCACAATCAATAAAATTACAGACAAATCAGCGGTGGGTGTCTGAATACGGACACATGACAGGGATATGATATATGGATCCGGTAATCGCGCTGTATACGGTTCTTTTGGCGACCGCCCTGGGGCTCAGCGGCTTTGCCCGCTCGGATACGAGACGGCGCGGACGCGGGTTGCTGCTGGCGTCCGTTCTGGCCGGGTTCATCGTCGTCGCCGCTGTCAGCGCCCTCGTCATAGCAACAACCATTCCCGGCATGATCGTGACGGCGCTGGCTGTCCTGTTTTCTGCGCAGGCCGCCACCACGGCGCTCTCGCTGCTCTGGCGTGAAATCCACACCGAAACCCGTCCACCTGTGCCGGCATCAAAAGCCGGTACCGAGGACGCGCTATGAATTTCGGCCTGCAAATCGATCTGATTGGCTGGTTCGCACTCGTCACGATTCTGATCTCCCTCCATGGCCTCAGCAGGGGGAGCAGCAATCGTTTGCTCGGCCCGCGCCGAGCAGTCGTGCTGCTTGCGATCACGCTGGTCGCCGTACTTGCGGCGGTGCTTTGGTCGGCAGGGGATAACAATACCCTGCTCGCCGCCATCATGATTCTGCTGGGCGTTGCTACGGCCCCCTTTTCCGCACGGCGTCCCCGAACGCTATCTCTGCGCGCTGAGCAGGACAGCATCCTGAACGGGCTCTCGCTGAGCACGATCGGCAGTGGCCTGGCGGTGGCCTTGCTGGGACTTACCGGCTGGTTCGAAACCAATTACCGACTGGACAACTGGGATCTGCGCCTGATCGCCGTCGTCAGCGTGTTCATTGGGGTCTGGACTTTTGCCTCCGGCCTGATGCTCTGGCTGCGGCTCAACGCCTATCTGCCGGAATCGACGCCCACACAAATGCAGCAGCGGGTAGGGTTTGTCGTCTTGGCAATGGCCCTCGGCCTGGGATTGCTTGCCGTGCTGTTTCCCAGCTTTGCACGGTTTCTGATGATCGTGATGGTCTTGCTGGCACTGGAACTGGGGGCGCTTTCGGCATTCGGTATTGCCATCACCCAGGCTACCCGGGTGCTCGGACGCCATTTGGGTTTGCTCGGGGCCGCCATCGCCATGCTGGGCTATGTTCAGGAGAGCTTATTTTTACTGGCCATCGGTAGTCTTATCATGGCTGGCGCCATCCAATACCTGTACCTGCGACGCACTATAAAAACACGCGCCACAGACGCACCCCGCAATTAATCGTGACTCAAATCATCCAGAGTCAGTTCAAAGCCCGAAACAAAACTTTCCCGAAAGTAGGCCACGGCGGGTAAATCGGTCATGGCGTCCAGCTTTGCCAGCAGATATTGCTCCGCGCGCTGAAACTCCTTGTTTCCAGCCCTGCGTTCTTCGATGCACTTGAGGTAGGCAGACAGCGAATCGGCCGCCTTGATCACGCGCGCCACTTCCGGTTCGACGCGCTCGGATTCGAGCACATCGGCAAATGCGGCCTGCAGTTCCGGCGGCAGCAGCCCCGTTAATTTGCGCTCGGCATGGGCCTCCAGCGCCTTGTACGACTCAAGAATATCCTGACGAAAATACTTGATCGGCGTGGGCAAGTCCCCCGTGATGATTTCAGAGGCATCGTGATACATCGCGACAATCACAATCCGGCCGATATCGTGTTGCTCGCCGAAGAGGTCGTTGCCGATCACTGCCAGGGCGTGTGCAATCATCGCGACCTGCAGACTGTGTTCCTGAATATTCTCGGCCCGGGTGTTGCGCATCAACCCCCAACGGACGATGTATTTCATCCGGGCAATATAGGCGAAAAAATGGCTTTGGTCGGCGGTTGGGTCACTCACTAAGGACATCCTGAATTTTTCCATGGTTGAAATGCGCTTGGGCCGGAAACCCTGCGGCCTGAATTTGCTGCCAGGATCGAACCGCATAACTGTCGGTCATGCCCGAAATCATGTCGGTCAATAACTGCGCCTCCCGATACCGGATCGGCATCGGATTTTCCGCCGCCTCAAACACGCGGCGATAGTTCTCGGAGATGAGTCGGTAGAGATAACTCGCCAGCGGCGTCTTGCGGGCACTGGCCGGATCTGCCGGATCGACCCGATCGGTAATCGCATACCAAAACGCGTCCATCAGACCATGAATCACCTCGAAGCCCGTCAACTCGACCTTCAACACGGATTGGTGCCGGTACACATGCACCCAGTTGCACTCCTTCATCGCCCGAAGCAGGGCGCGGGCGGGCGATGCTGCGATCAGCTCCTGATTGAAACTACCGTCGGCGATTGCGGGCAATTGGCGTAGGAAGGTGTCCGCCACAGCCTGCATCAGGGCGCCGATGGCCCGGATTCGAAAGGTCTGCATCGAAATATCGTTCAATTCACCCGGTGAAAGCTTTTCGTGCCGATAGCGCCGATGCTCTTGCTGGGCCGCCTCGCAGACCTGGACGACGATTGGATCATCGCCTGCCGTATGTCGCAGGAAAGCGATGATGTCCGAAAACGACAGCAACCCCTTCTTCACGGCATCCTCCGCATCCAGCACGGAATAGGCGATATCGTCGCAGGCCTCCAAAATCCAGGTCAGGGGATGGCGCATGCCCGCCGCTAGATTGCACTGTGCCCACACCTCCTCGACCAGCGCCCGCTCGGACTGGAAAAAACCGTATTTCTTCCGCACCACCCGTGATGGGTCCACCGCATCACTGGGCGATGGGTACTTGATCAGCGCGGCCAAGGTGGCCACCGTGAGATTCAAGCCGTAGTCATCGTTGATCAATTGTAGTTTCGTCAGCAACCGCAGGGTTTGCGCGTTGCCCTCGAACGCCAGGAAGTCTTGCTTCATGCCCTCGGTCAGATCGGTCGCTTCGTCCAATACGGCTGACCGATGACGATGAAACCAGCGGGCGATGGCCTCCTCCCCTTGGTGGCCAAATGGGGGGTTGCCCAAGTCGTGCGCCAACCCGATCGTCGCCAACAGAACCGGCACATCTCGTAGTGCTGAGGGCACATGCGCGGCCAGGCCATGATTGAACACCAGATCGATACCGACAGAACGAGCGAGGTTTGCCACCTCGTGCGAATGCGTCAGTCGCGTTCGAACGCTGTCCGAACGATCCAGCGGAAAAACCTGCGTTTTATCCGCCATCCGCCGCACGGGCGAGGAAAAAAGCACTCGGTCGTAATCCCGCTCGATCTCGGCACGGGTCTCCGTATGAAATAGCGTCGGGCTGGTCTCACTGGGGCGGCGGCGGCGGGGGTTGAGCCACTGCGCCCAGGGCATCTCGTCGGTGGTTGGGTTCTTCACCATGTTCCTCTCAGTAAAAGCACTCCCTGCATCCAGGCTCGGCAAAACGCCGATGGACGACGGGCGTTATGGGCGCGATTTTCGGGCACAATCGGCCTATCATGTGAAACACCGCTCTTCAACCGACAGGATGCTGCCATGCACACCGACTCCATCGCCGTTTTGGGCCTGGGCCTGATGGGCCGGGCCATCGCCCGTCGCCTCGCCGAGCAAGGTTTTCGCGTCTCCGGTTACAACCGCTCGCCACTGGATGACCCCGATCTGGTCAAAGCCGAAATCTCCGTCACCCAGGATCTAGCCGCTGCGGTGCAGGAGACGCCTATCATCTGGATCATGTTATCGGATTTCGCGGCCTGTGAATCAATCCTGCTGTCAGAATCGGCAGCGTCCCTATGGCAAAACCGACTCATCATCAACGCCGCGACGATCGCACCGGACGAATCCCGCACTCTGGCCGCCGCCGTCCGAAACCTCGGTGGGCGATACCTTGAGGCGCCAGTACTCGGCTCGACGCCACAGGCCATCAGCGGCGGCTTGCAAATTCTTCTGGGCGGCGACCCGGCGGATATCGACACAGCAACACCTATCCTATCTGCACTGGGCACCCCCGCGCATTTCGGTTTCGTGGGGCAGGGCGCTGCGGCCAAGCTCGCCATGAACCAACTCATCGGTAGTTTAACGGCTGCTTTTTCCATGAGCCTGGGGCTGATTCAGCGAGAAAGCGTCTCCGTCGAGACCTTCATGACCACGCTGCGCCAAAGCGCCCTCTATGCGCCGACGTTCGACAAAAAACTCGACCGAATGACCGATCGCAACTTTACCGAGGCCAACTTCCCGCTGAAACATCTGCTCAAGGATATTCGCCTGTTCAAGACCGCCGCGGACCCGCAGGGGATCGATACTCGACTCATTGACAGTCTTGCCGACGTGCTTGAGCAAGGGGTTCGGTCCGGGCACGCGGACGATGACTACTGCGCCTTGTTCGATACGATCGTTCGGGCAGAATGATTCGATCATGTAAAATGCCCTGTTTCGCCCCGTCGCGGCCCGAATGCCCGCCGCGCCGACTGAACACGAAGACAGGTAACCGACATGCTTGACCAACCCATGATTCCCCGCCGCGCCTTGCTGAGCGTTTCCGACAAAACCGGACTCCTCGAGTTTGCCCACGCCCTGAACCGACATCGGATCGATCTGATTTCCACGGGCGGCACGGCTAAGTTGCTACGTGATGCTGGTTTGCCGGTGACCGAAGTCGCGGAAGTAACCGGTTTTCCCGAAATCATGGCTGGGCGCGTAAAGACGCTGAATCCGAAAATTCATGGCGGCATTCTGGCGCGACGCGGCGTTGATGACGACGTTATGGCCACACACGGTATCGAGCCAATCGACTTGGTCGTGGTGAATCTCTATCCCTTCGAGCAAACCGTAGCCGATCCACAGTGCAGCTACGAGGATGCCGTCGAAAACATCGATATCGGCGGGCCCGCCATGGTGCGCGCCGCGGCGAAAAACCACAAAAATGTCGCGATTGTCGTCGATCCCGCTGATTACGAGCGCGTTTTATCCGATCTAGAACAGAGCGGCATTCAGGGTCAGACTCGTTTTGAACTGGCCGTGCGCGCCTTCGAACACACCGCACGATATGACGGCATGATCGCGACGCATTTCGGCAAGATGGTCAGCGGCAACCGCTTCGCGCCGACCTTCAATCTGCAACTCGTCAAGGCGCAGGATCTCCGCTATGGCGAAAACCCGCACCAGCAGGCTGCGTTTTACGTGAAACATCAACCGCCGGCCGGTAGCATTGCCGCCGCGCGTATCATTCAGGGCAAGCCGCTGTCCTACAACAATATTGCTGATTCCGATGCCGCTCTGGAGTGCGTCAAGCAATTTCCCGAACCGGCCTGCGTCATCGTCAAACACGCGAATCCGTGTGGTGTCGCCGTCGACCAGGATCTCACCGTTGCCTACGACCGTGCCTATGCAACCGACCCCACCTCGGCATTTGGCGGAATCATTGCCTTCAACCGACCGTTGGATGCTCATACGGCGCGCAGCATTATCGAGCGTCAGTTCGTCGAGGTCGTTATTGCACCCGAAATCAGCGCCGAGGCCCAAATCGAGCTCGCCAGTAAACCGAATGTTCGCGTCCTGGCCGTAGGCCAATGGCACTCTGTCACACCCGATTTCGATTACAAACGGGTCAACGGCGGCCTGCTAGTTCAAGAAGAAGACAGCGCAGTGATTACCGCCGAGCACCTGAAGATTGTCACACAGCGCCAACCGACGGCGGCGGAACTGCGTGATCTGCTATTTGCCTGGAAGGTTGCCAAGTTCGTCAAGTCCAACGCCATCATCTATGCCAGTGGCGAACAAACGATCGGCGTCGGTGCCGGGCAAATGAGCCGGGTCTATTCCGCGCGAATCGCAGCGATCAAGGCCGAAGACGCCGGGTTGCCGGTGGCAGGCTCGGTCATGGCCTCTGATGCCTTTTTCCCCTTCCGCGACGGCATCGATACCGCAGCGGCCTCCGGCATCACCGCCGTGATCCATCCCGGCGGTTCAATGCGCGATCAGGAAGTGATCGATGCGGCAAACGAACACGGCATCGCCATGGTTCTGACCGGTGTGCGTCATTTCCGCCACTAAGCGACGACGACCATGAGCAACTGGATGGCCGCGCTGACGCTGTTGCCCCCGATGTGGGGATGGATCAGTCTGGCCATCGTGCTGGTGTTGCTGATGATCACGTTTGCGCTGACGCTCACCAACCGGGCAGCGCGCAGAACCCTGATCCAGCAGGCGCAGGCGCTCCATCACAACGAGGTCCAAATCGCGAACCTCGCCCTCGAACGGCAGACCGCACTCAAGCAGGCACAATCACTGGCGGTGGATCTGGCTGGCGCTCAGGCTACGTTGACCGGCATGGGGCGTCGCATGGAGGAGCTTCACCAGGAGCGACGGGCCATCGAGCAGAAGCTGGATACGCTCAACGCCCAGCTCCGACAGAACGATAGTCAGCGTGCCGAGCTTCAGGAACGCCTGATACAGGAACGACAAACCAGTACAGAAAAACTCTCCCTGCTGGAACAGGCCAAATCCCAGTTTCAGCAGGCTTTTCAGGCACTCTCGGCCGAAGCCCTGCACGCAAATAATGAGTCCTTCCTCAAACTTGCCCAGGAAAACCTCACCCAGTACCAGAATGCGGCCACACAGGATCTCGCCCAGCGCCAGGCGGCCATCGGCCAACTCACCCAACCGATCCGTGAGCGATTGGATCAATTCGACGTGAAGCTTGGACAGCTGGAACAGGTGCGCACCAGCTCCTATGGGGCACTCCATCAGCAAATCAATGATCTTTTGCAGATCCATCTACCGCAGCTCCATCGGGAAACGGCTGATCTTGTCCGGGCCTTGCGACAACCACAAACTCGGGGCCGCTGGGGTGAAGTACAACTCAAACGGGTCGTCGAGCTTGCCGGTATGCTCGCGCATTGCGACTTCGAAGAGCAGGTCAGCCAATCAACGGAAAACGGCCGGCTTCGTCCCGACATGATCGTGAACCTCCCGGGCGGGCGGCGCATCATCGTGGATGCCAAGGCGCCGGTCAGCGCCTATCTACAGGCTATTGAAGCATCAAACGATGCAGACCGTGCCCGCTACCTGAACGACCATGCTCAGCAAGTCCGCACACACATCACCCAGCTCAGCAAAAAAGAATATTTCGATCAATTCGACCCCACGCCGGAGTTCGTCGTGCTCTTCGTGCCCGGCGAGGTATTTTTCTCGGCGGCATTGATGCAAGACCCGACATTGATTGAATATGGTGCAGATAAAAGGGTGATTCCGGCCAGTCCCACCACCTTGATTGCGCTACTCAAGGCGGTTTCCTATGGCTGGCGGCAAGAAGCCTTGGCCCAAAATGCCCAGGAGATGGCTCAACTGGGTCGCGAGCTCTATGAGCGTATCGGAACGCTGGCGGAGCACTGGCAGCGGGTCGGGAAAAGCCTGGATCAGTCTGTCGTCGCCTACAACCAATCCGTTGGCGCGCTGGAAGGTCGCATCCTCCCTAGCGCCCGCAAATTTCGCGAGCTGGGCGCCGTTCACGCCAAAAGAGACGAAATCCCCATTCTCACCCCCCTCACGACCGAAAGCCGACCGCTAACGGCCGCGGAATTCACGTCGAAAGACGATGAAAGCAATATTCGGGACGATTTATAACGCACGTTTCAGAACCATCAACATGCTCATTGACAGCAACAGTCCGGGCGCGCTTCAGACGAATGGATTGAAAACCTCGTCCTTCTGCTTGCGGTGCCGCTTCAATTCGAAAGCGAGCACCTGAACGATCTCACCCTCGTCCAGCACCGGCGCAGGTTGCCCAGCCGGAGGCACATCTCTGCGCGCCAGCTCAGCGGCTATCGACTCGATAAGCCGCGCCAGCGCTGAAATGCTCAATTCATCTAATTCAGAAATCAGTTCGGTATTCAAAGCGACATTAACTCTCATCTAGGCGGACTAAAAACGGGCGGGAACCGGGGCATTAAATCGCTCGGTTCGGATACGCAGGTCACGAAAATGGGTCGTCACGGTCAAAACCGGGCCGATTTCCACCAGAGACAATCCTCGATCGGGTTGGTTCTCATAAGCACCGGTATCAATCCAAAGTCGGTTGCCGGCGCGCAGCGGCGTATGCACGATATTGTGTCCATAAATCACCCACGCAATGCCTTCGACCACGCGATCATTGTGATCACCCCGCAGCAATGAGTGGAACTGGGATCGCCCCCAGAGAATCGATTCAATGCTCGGCTCATCGCGTGGTTGATCCCAGAACTTGACCTTTTTGATCCGCTCCAGGCGTGCCACATTGCGACTCCACTCCCAGTCCGGAAGCTCGGCATGCACGACGCCCACCGCATCGGGACCATTTCCGATCTGCATCATCAACGGCATCTGCCCAATCAAATTCATGATTTCCGTAATGAAATCAGCCCATTTATCTTCATTCAGGGTGTCATAGGCATCCAGTAACCAGTGTGCACCGGCTTCATGCAGGCGATTTCTCGTCAATGGGTCCAACTGGCGACGCAGCAGCGCATAACGGTTCTGGCTCAGCAATCGCTCATGATTGCCCGCCACCGAGAAGAACCAGGGTTCCGACAATAAACGAAGGGTATTCAGGGAATCGCTACCACGATCAATCAGATCGCCGACAGATATTAGCCGATCCCGATCCGATTTGAACTGGTGATAATCAAGGGCCTTTTCCAGGCGCCCCAGATTGCCGTGCAAGTCACCTACGACAAAATCCCTTCCGTCGGAATTAATTAATAGCTGTTTGAATAATGTCATTAATGCAGATTGATCGTTCAATAAATAAATCGGCGTTCTATTCTAGTCAGCGAGAACAACGGGCCCACGCTCATCCACCAAAATGCAGATGGAAGGGCATGTATATCATTAACGGGTTAAGAGTTTGTTTCGAGTATCGCCTTATCCACTTTTTTCGTCAAGAAAACAATCTTGAGCACCCGCGTAACTGGGTACGGATCCGAAGCATGGGACCGGTATCGCAGCCCTGAATGCATCAATTGAAAAACCCGCTTTGCCTCTTAGCCCCAGTTGTGATTAAACTGGCATAGTCTCTGCTTAAAACATAATAAATGAGACAACTACGGACTCTAAAAAATATCATCGAGGATAAAATCATGTTGAAAATTCGCCTCCCGAACGCTCTGCTCGCCCTTGCGCTACTCTCTAGCACCCTGACTGCACAAGCGGCGGCCGTTGATTCGAAGACCATCGACGCGCTTGGCGGCAATTCTCTGGCCGCTCACCACGTCGTGCTACAGGTCACGGATGAAAATCCGCAACGGCAAATCGTTGCACTGAATGTGGCCACGAACTTGATGCAGGCGTTCGGTACCGACGCGGACGTCGAAGTCGTCGCGCTAGGGCCGGGTGTCGGTTTGCTGTTTGCCAATAATCCGAATGCGGCAAAGATAAAGGCGCTGGCTCAACAAGGTGTTCGCTTCTCCGCGTGCGAGAATTCGTTGAAGAAAATGACCAAAAAACTGGGCTATGAACCTGCGCTAAACCCGGAAGCCCACAAGGTTCCATCCGGTATCGTTCGGATCGTAAAACTGGTTGAAGCCGGTTACATTCTCGTTCGCCCCTGATACGGGCACGGGCGTCCCTTGCCCGCTCTAGCAGCGGTCAAAGGGGCGCCTAAGAACAAATCAACAAAAGCCGGGTCATAAGTACCCGGCTTTTTTATTTTACCGATTGTTTCCAATCGTTTTTTTTGGCCGCTTGAAGGTAGAATCATACCTATTATGACAATATCCAAAGAGCCCCCTGCGCACAGCCTGAGTCCAGAAGAGTTGGCTTCGGTAATTAATGCATTTACAACAGATCGTCGTGACAACCACGAAGTCCGTCCTGTTTACTTGCAGCCCCTTAACACCTTCGCGCCCCCCAACGTGGCCGTTTTGACCCATGAAGATTCTCAATCGGTAACCATCGCAAGCATCCCGCTAGACGCCCCGGATGGGCTGGTTGTGATCTACGATGACGAAGCGCCTCAAGGTCCCCGATCCCTTCTCGGCACAATCGAACACGTGCGCGCCGCAAATCGCTGCTCTGATCATGCACGCAATATGTGCCTGATTTACATCCTCAAACGCGAGGACTCATCCGAAGGGACGGACCCTCCAAATATTTCAGAAAACACCCGCATGAACAGCGATTCCGACTGACACCGTCACAAGAGGACAAAATGGTGGAATATTGCAAACTCCATGACGAGCAACCACACCATGATTGATCTGCCTGAATCTGAATATGCAGCCTTAATCGAAGCCGCTCGTGCATCCAGTGCCGAAGAAACGCTGCTGAGCCAGCTTCGTCTTGTCACAGCGATCAGTCCTTTTGTCGCCCATAGCCTGCAAACACTGCCTTGGCTATGGGCCTACTTGGTTCCCGTAATTCCGCGGTCCGATTCACCGGGTGATTTGCAACGCCGCTTCGATAACGCCCTGACAACGATCACCCTGCCTGAGGATCTGGACGCCTGCCTGCGCCAAGTCCGACGCGCTGAAATGATTCGCATTGCCTGGCGGGATGTTTCTGGTTTGGCCGATACGACAGAAACGCTACGGGATCTTTCGGATCTCGCCGATCAGAGTGTCCAACAGGCGCTCAATGCCCACGAGCGTGCCCTGATAGCCCGCCATGGTGTGCCTCGTGATGCGGATGGACGTCCTCAGCGCCTTGTGGTGCTCGGCATGGGCAAGCTTGGCGGTTGTGAGTTGAACTACTCCTCAGATATCGATCTGATCTTTGCCTTCGAGCACGAGGGGGAAACCAATGGAAATCGCCCCATCACCAACAGCGAGTTTTTTATCAAACTCGGACAGAAAATCATCCGATCACTGGATCAAGTTACCCGTGACGGATTTGTTTTTCGTGTCGATATGCGTCTCCGTCCCCACGGAGACGAAGGGGCACTCGCATTCGGTTTTGATGCCCTAGAACGGTACTACACCACCCTGGGCCGCGAGTGGGAACGCTACGCCTTCATCAAGGCACGCGTGATCGCGGGAGATTTTACGGCCGGCCAAAACCTGCTTTCGCTGCTGAAGCCCTTCGTGTATCGGAAATACCTTGATTTCGGTGCCTTTGCCCAATTACGGGACATGAAAAAGGCCATTGAACTAGAAATGAACCGCAAGGGTTTGATTGACAATATCAAGCTCGGCCCCGGAGGCATACGGGAGGTGGAGTTCATTGGTCAACTCTTTCAGCTTCTTCGAGGGGGGCGCGAGCCGCGCCTACAAAGCCGAAGCATCATACAAACCCTCGATGTTCTGGCTGAAACAAATCAGCTTCCTGTTCAAATGGTCGACGAACTCAAAGCCGGCTATGACTTCCTGCGCCGCACGGAAAATCGCCTGCAGATGCAGCACGATCAGCAAACCCAATCACTGCCTGTCATGGATGATGATCGGCAGCGCCTTGCGGCGGCTATGGGCTTTGTCAGCTGGGCTGATTTTCTTCCTGCGCTGGATGCGCACCGAAATCGTATTCATCATTATTTTGGCGATATTCTGCAGACGAATCGGGATGAGCGCCGAGAAGATGATCCATTACTCACCCTCTGGCTTGATGACTCCCTTACCGAGAAGCACGCCTGCGTATATCTCGCTCAGGAAGGGTTTACCGATCCTACGGCAGCACTCACCACCCTCCGAACCTGGAAGCGCAACCATTTTGACCTCGTGAGTGATGTCGTCCGGCAACGCCTCAATGTGCTGATCCCGAATCTTATACATGAGGTGGCGGCCCAGGAAACCCCTGTCGGCACCCTTGATGCGGTCCTCACCCTAATCAGCGCCGTACTTGGGCGCTCGGTCTACCTCGCGCTGCTTATCGAACAGCCGCAGGCCCTAAAACAACTGATTCAACTCTGCGCCGCGAGCCCCTGGATTGCGGATTTACTCCGTCAGCATCCCATTCTGCTGGATGAACTGGTGGATCCCGACGGTTTATACACCCAGCCCGATGTACAGGATCTCACCACGGATTTAAACGGGTTGCTCGCGCGCTTCCCAGATGACGAGGAGCGGCAATTCGATGAATTGCGCCGTTTCCGCCAACTCTCTGTTCTTCGGGTCGCTGCGGCCGATGCGATGGGTGTTCTATCCGTGATGCGGATTTCCGACCAGCTCTCCTGGATCGCAGAAGTTATTCTTGCGGCTGTGCTGCGCCAAACACAGGCGAAACTGGCCACTCGCCATGGCAAACCCAAAGCCCTAACGAACCACGAATGCCTTGAACCCGGTTTCGCAGTTATCGGTTATGGCAAACTTGGTGGGATTGAGCTCGGCTATGGGTCTGACCTCGATCTCGTTTTTCTTCATGATTCAGATGGTGAAGAAACGGTTACCACCGGCCCCAACTCCATCGACAACAGTCTGTTTTTTGCACGTCTTGCGCAAAAAATCATTCATACACTCAGCATCAGGACGCCTGCGGGCGTCCTGTATGAGGTCGACACACGTTTGCGTCCGGACGGAGCCGGCAGTCTACTGGTATCAAGTCTCAAGGGGTTTGCACAATACCAGCAGGCACATGCTTGGCTGTGGGAAATCCAGGCCTTGTGCCGCGCCCGCTTTATTTGCGGCCACCCGCCCATCGAAGCGGCCTTCAAGGCGATTCGACGGGAAGTGATATGCACCCCGAGGGATCCCGACGGGCTAAGAACGGAAATTCGCGCCATGCGAATGAAGATGCGCGCGGAGTTACATAAATCGGAACCGAGCAATTTTCATCTAAAATCTGGACGAGGCGGCATCACAGATATTGAGTTTATTGTTCAGTTTCTCTTGCTCAGTCATGCGCACCACCATCCGGACATTATCGAATTCACCGATAACATTCGGCAGTTGGAGGCGCTTGCCCATGCCAAGGTTATTAGCGACTCGCTTCGCGACCGACTGATTGCTGCCTACCAATCACTCCGCAATGCTACCCACCGGCGGACGTTGGTCAATCAGCCGCTTACGGTACCTATCGTGGATTTTGAAACAGAGCGCAGAGATGTCATTACGGCATGGGAAACTTTTTTCGGCGCTGAAAACGACGGCTCCGCGATCTAGATCTAGTCCGCACCAAACAAAAGACGTACCGGCGCATGATCTGAGGGCCGTTCCCACCCACGTGCCTCACGGTCGACTTCCGCATGCAGCAAGCGCGGGCGCAAGGCTTCTGATACAAGAATGTGATCAATTCGAAGACCACGGTCACGGCGGAATCCGGCCGCTCGATAATCCCACCATGTGTAACAGGCATTCTCCGGCTCGAAATAGCGCAGGGTATCAATCATGCCCATCGTCAGCCATTGCGCAAAATGGTTGCGCTCAATATCGGTGCACAATACCTGCCCCTTAAAGGCAGCCGGGTCATGAACGTCGGCATCGGTGGGCGCAATATTGAAATCCCCCATCAGAACGAGATTGGGGTGCTGCGACTGTTCTACCTCGATCCATCGAGTGAGCGCATCCAACCACCGCTGCTTGTAGATAAACTTGTCCGAAGTTGTCGACTCACCGTTCACAACATAAAGATTGATGACGCGTAGCGTCCCGAACGTTGCCGCAATTACCCGGCGCTGTGGATCCTCAAACCCGGGGATATCCGTGATTATGTTTGTTGGCGCGCCCAATGCGGGATCGTAGATCAGCGCTACGCCGTTATAGGTTTTTTGCCCATTGATTAGAACTTCATAGCCCGATGCCCGTAGTGCAGCGACATCCACGGCATCATTGGTCTGCTTGAGTTCCTGCACCCCGAGAATTGATGGCTGCCATTGAGCCAACCAGCTCAGAACCTGGGGTAGCCGAACCTTCAGGGAGTTAACATTCCACGTTGCGATGAGCATAAATAGACATCCCTATGGGTGGTGGGATCGCTTCACCCGCGAAGGTAGAAAGCCTTAACCCACAGATAGAAAAATACGATACTGATTGCCCATAGGGCATACCCCGAACGCCGATATCGCTTAGCCAGCGACACCTGATCTAGCGCCGAGATGATAAATGGTCGCTGGCTACCGGCCTGGTCTGCCATCATATGGATTTGGGATTGCACCTCACCCATGGCATCTATTTGCTGCTGGTAGACGAGATCTCGTGCCGATTTTCGCGCGGTGCGCCATTCTTCCTCATCAATGACGCCATTCCCATCTCGATCGAAAGATTTCATCTTGCGTGGGTCTTGCTTCCAGTCCTGAAGTAACGCCTTTACGGCATCTTGCGCAGCCACATGAGGGTCGTGACGAATCGTCCTGAACCATCCCAGCGCGTAAATCGCATCCTGATCCAGGATCAACTTCTCCGTATATTGGTAACGTCCAAAATGCGGGTTTGACCGAATGACACTGGCGTGTGACGGCATTTCGGTATCGCCACGCCAGTGCCGTACGCGCTCTGGGTATACAGTTGCCCCGTCGGGATTGACCACACACTCGCCACTTCCATCATCAACAACAATCAGATTGTCACTTTTTTGATGGAAGATTCGTCGGGGGTTGCGGTTTATCCATGCCTCATCTGACTGCGCGCTCTGGTCTACCGACACCTCAAACCAAACACATGCCTCACCCGATAGCGGCGACACCAGCGGGAAAACACCCGCCGCCGCCTTGGCCATTCCCTCTATCTCGACATAACCCTGATGGGCAGTCGCAATTCGGGATGTCGCTGTATTCGAAATCCAGTAGGATCGGCGGACAAAAAAAACCCCAGCACCCAGTAGCGCCAGGATAATAATCGCGAGAATACTCAGATAACCGAGATAGTGCTGCGCGCTAAGGCGGGCCACCCAATCGGCATAATAAGCCAGCATAGAATCTACCGGGCTCAGCCAAACAGGCTTTTGATATCGACATCTCTGGTTTCATTGCTCTTGAAGTTCAGCAACTTGAAGGCGCGGAATCCAAACAGCTGAGCAATCAGGACATCCGGAAATTGCTCGATACGCACATTACTGATATTGACTGCGGCATTATAGTATTCGCGCCGATCCGCGATCGTGTTTTCCAAGCCGGTAACGCGCTGCTGTAGATGCAGGAACGTCTGATTGGCCATGAGCTCCGGATAGGCCTCAGCAACCGCATAAAAACCGCCCAGACCGCGCTGGAGTTGATTTTCGGCCGCCCCAAGCGCATCAATATCCCCGCGATCCTGCGCGGAGCGGACGGCTGAACGCGCAGACATCACTTTCTGAAGTGTTTCCTGCTCGTACTGCATGTACTGCTTGGCTGTTTCAACGAGCTTTGGCAACTCATCGTGGCGCTGTTTGAGCAACACATCGATATTGGACCATGCCTGGGAAACATTGTGCTTCAGCACAACGAGACCGTTGTACATGATGACCGCCCAGATGAGCAACAGCACAAAGACAAAAACCATAATCGAAATCGTGACGCCCATTACCCTATCCTCCCTGCACTTTTCGCCTTATTTTAATAGAGCCGCGCGTCTTAAATATCGATATTTGAAACCGAGAGCGCGAATCTCTCAATGAAGTCACGACGTGGCTCGACGAGATCCCCCATCAGAATGGTGAACAGTTCGTCGGCCGCGACGGCATCCTCCACCCGAACCTGCAGCAGCCGCCGCGTTTCGGGGTTCATCGTGGTATCCCAGAGCTGATCCGGGTTCATTTCCCCCAGACCCTTATACCGCTGAATACCCAGACCACGACGCCCTTCTTGCATCAACCACTCGATGGCCTGCTCGAAATGCGTGATGGGTGCGGATTTCTCGCCCCGCATGACGCGGGCGCCCGCACCGATCAGCCCTTCAAGTTGAACGGCAAGGTCGCCCAAAACCTTGTAATCAGCCGTCACAAAGAAATTGGCAGGAATGGTTGTTTCATGTGAAACACCATGCTGAGCACGCATCAGGTGAATAACGCCGCGATCCGGCTCTGCGGCTTCACGCCACTCGACGGCATACACAACCCCGGGAGCCGCAAATTCGTTAGCAAGCTCGGCCAGTCGGCTCACCCAGGCCAGGAACGACGCGCCACCATCCATTCCAGAAGTGCTCATTCTGGGCAAATGCAGAATGGCCTTCAAGGCAACCGGATCGTAACGATGGGCGAGCCGATCAATAACTGCCTGGGCAACCAAATACGCTCGGGACATGGTTTCCAGTGCCACGCCAGAGATCACCGGGGCCTCAGCGTTTACCTGGAGCGCCGCGTTGTCCAACGCGAGCTGAAGCAGGTACTGATTCAAGGCCAGATCATCCTTGAGGTACTGCTCCTGTTTGCCTTTTTTCACCTTATACAGCGGCGGTTGCGCAATATAGATATGCCCGCGCTCGACAATTTCACGCATTTGGCGATAGAAAAATGTCAGAAGCAGCGTTCGGATGTGACTGCCATCCAC
The DNA here is from genome assembly GCA_024636015.1 of Halothiobacillus sp. GTDB lineage: Bacteria > Pseudomonadota > Gammaproteobacteria > Halothiobacillales > Halothiobacillaceae > Halothiobacillus. The sequence continues at coordinate 18,572 of JAGXHU010000013.1, read as the reverse complement.
ATCGGCATCGGTCATGATAATAATGCGGTGGTAACGCAGTTTATCCGGATTGAAATCCTCGCGACCAATCCCACAACCCAATGCCGTAATCAGCGTGCCGACCTCGACCGATGACAACATCTTGTCAAAGCGCGCCTTTTCAACGTTCAAGATTTTACCCTTCAACGGTAGAATCGCCTGCGTGCGGCGGTCGCGGCCCTGTTTGGCCGAGCCCCCCGCAGAGTCCCCTTCCACTAAATAGATTTCGGAGAGGGCGGGATCTTTTTCCTGGCAGTCGGCCAACTTACCCGGCAGGCCGGCAATATCCAATGCGCCCTTACGACGGGTCATTTCCCGGGCACGACGTGCGGCCTCGCGTGCACGAGCCGCCTCAACAATTTTACTGGTAATCAACCCGGCCTCCGTGGGGTTTTCTTCCAGGAATTCGGCCAAACGCTCGGAGGTCAACGACTCAACCGCGCTCTTCACTTCAGACGAAACCAGTTTTTCTTTGGTTTGAGATGAGAACTTGGGATCGGGCACTTTAACGGAAATGATAGCGACCAAGCCTTCGCGCCAGTCTTCGCCGGAAGTGGCCACTTTGGCTCTTTTCAGAATACCGGTCCGGTCCATGTAGTCATTCAAGGTACGCGTCAACGCGGCACGAAAACCGGTCAAGTGGGTACCGCCATCCTTTTGCGGGATGTTATTGGTATAGCAAAAAATATTTTCCTGGTAGGAGTCATTCCACTGCAGCGCCAGCTCCACCAGCACCAAATCCTTTTGGCCTGAAAACCCGAGCACATTTTTGTGAATCGGCGTTTTCCCCTTATTCAGGTGCTCAACAAAAGCGCCAATCCCGCCTTCGTAGTAAAAAATATCAGAGCGCCCTGAAATTTCGTCATTCAAAAAGACGCGGATGCCCGAATTCAAAAAGGAGAGTTCGCGCAGGCGCTTGGCCAGGATGTCGTAATGGAAAACAACATCGGAGAAAATAATCGGGCTGGGCAGAAAACGGATGTAGGTACCGGTTTTCTGAGAAGGGCCCACATCGGCCAACGGGCTTTGCGGAACACCCAGCCGGTAAGACTGATTATATTCCCGCCCACCACGGTAGATTTTCATCTCAAGCTCATCGGACAGTGCATTCACGACCGATACGCCGACCCCGTGCAGACCACCGGAAACCTTATAGCTATTCTGGTCAAACTTACCGCCGGCATGCAGAACCGTCATGATTACTTCGGCGGCGGAAACGCCTTCCTCGGCATGAATATCGACGGGAATGCCGCGACCATCGTCCAACACGGAGACCGCGCCGTCGGCATGCATCGTAACGGTAATTACTGTGCAGTGGCCAGCCAGGGCCTCATCCACGCCGTTATCGACCACCTCGAACACCATATGGTGCAGGCCGCTGCCATCATCGGTATCACCGATGTACATACCAGGCCGCTTACGAACGGCATCAAGCCCCTTGAGAACCTTGATACTGGTTGAGTCGTAATTCGAATTGTCACTCATAATCGTTCTATATCCAGAAGTCGTTTTAGTCGGAGCTAAGGAGCGGAATTATACCATGGAACCCACTTGACCACTCCGCACGGCAAATCGCGCATCAAAGTCGAAATCCAAGCGATTCAATGGGGTTGCAGAGAACACACACTGCTGGTTAAGCGTTGAAAGAAGCCCGAGGAGGGCATCGACGTGTTGCCGATCGAACTCGGAGAACATGTCGTCGAATAACAGTACGGCGGACTTATCGCGCAACTCCTGCCAGAGTTGAGACACGGACAGGATCATCAGGACCGTCATTAGCTTGATCTGCCCCCGTGAAGCGGTGGACTTGGCAGACTGCTCCGCCAACGTGAAGACCAGATCCCCCCGATGCGGCCCGCTCAGAGTCGTGCCCAGTTCATATTCGCGGGCACGCTGACGCAGCAGTTCCTCGCGCAAATCCTGCGAGCCCTTTACGCCCACGGCATAATCGAAATCGACCGTCAGGCGATCATTGAGGCATGAAAGTATTCCGGGCGCCACGCGCCGTAAATGCGCGACGGTCTCCTGGCGCTTGTCCGTCATCAAGGCACTGTAATGAATGAATAGATCATCCCAGGGATTCGTTGATTCACGATTACGCAAGGCAGCATTGCGCTGCTTCAATACCCGCGCGAACTGGCTATACAGAGTGAAAAATTCCGGATAAAGATAGAACGCAGCGCGATCCAGAAACTTTCGCCGGACATCAGGTGCGCCGACGATCAGTTCATCCGAATGCGGATGGAGCGCAAGCACAGGAACATGCTCAATGAAGGCACTGACGCGTGCTACGTCGGCTTGGTCCCGGCGCAGTCGCAGGTGACTCCTGCCGCGCTCGATACCCAGCGTGTGCGTGACAGAATGATCCAACACTGAAGCGCGCACGGTCGCACATGTCGCACCTTGGGCGATGAGATCCGTGACGTTCGGGGTACGAAACGACCGGGCGCTCCCCAAAAAATAGATGGCTTCCAGAACACTGGTTTTTCCTGCACCGTTATCGCCGGTCAGCAGATTGAACCGGGGGGAAAGCGCACAATCAGAAACCGATAAATTTCTGAAGTCGTGAATGGAGATCGAAGTCAGGCAAGCCAAAACCGATCACAATTTCATCGGCATCAGCACATAACGGGTAACTACCGCTCCGTCGACCGTCGGACGAATCAGCACACTGGCGTCTGGACTTTCCAGGTAAACAGCGATATCCGCAGAGTCGATGACTGAAATTATATTAAGTAAGTAACTGATATTAAATGATATTTTTAGATCACTCGCCTGGTATTGAACGGTCATCGCCTCGCGGGATGACTCATGCTCCGCATTGTTGGACTCGATAACCAGCTCATTTTCGGACAGATGGAAATAGGCACCTGCAAATCGCTCATTAGAAAGAATAGAGGCGCGCAACAACACCTGACGCAACTCTGCCTTGGGGGCAACCAGCTCCATGCTGTTGTTTTTGGGGATGACGCGGTTGTAGTCCGGGTATTTGCCATCGATCAATTTACTGATCAGGCGATTCTGCCCGATCGTCAAGGAGATCTGATTGTCACCCAGCGCCAGCTCAATCGGCGAATTACGTGCGGGGTCCAGGGACTTCAACAGTTCCAGGATCATTTTTCGCGGAATAATGGCTTGGCGATCCTGATCAACGGCATTGTCTTGGCGCAGTTGTGCATAAGCCAATCGATGCCCGTCCGTCGCCACGGCAACGACCTCATCCGAACGAACCTCAAGCAGCAAACCATTGAGGAAATAACGAACATCTTGCTGCGCCATCGAAAACTGAGTTTTGTCGATCAGATCGTACAATTCCTTTTCACCCAGGTTGAGCGTGTTTTTGTACACGGCTTCCTCGGTCATCAGGGGGAAATCGTGAGCATCGATCGTCGCCAAGCGGAACTTGCCGGTGCCGATATCGATGACAAACCATTGGTCCTCGATGCTGAACGTGATCTCCGCATCCACGGCGGCCGACTTGATAATGTCGGCGAGTTTGCGTGCATTCACCGTCACCTTACCCGGCTCCAACACCTGGACATCGATCCGCGTCGACAACTGGATTTCCAGATCGGTCGTCACCAACATCAACCGGTCTGCCTGAGCATCGAGCAGGACATTGCTTAACACCTGCATGGTCTGACGCTTTTCAACACCACCCAGAACTTGATTAATCGCAGCATGAATGCTTTCACGGCCCGCTACTAAGCGCATTATTTTTCCCTCAATGTCACGCCGCTTTCGGCGATAAGCAGTTTATACGTTCAACGTGTGTCTTAATAAATTGTAATCATCATTCAATTTGGTTTCGGTTTCGCGTAGCTCTTCGATTTTTTTACACGCATGGATCACGGTCGTGTGATCCCGTCCACCGAATGCCTCGCCAATTTCCGGCAAACTATGGTTCGTCAGCTCCTTGGCCAGACTCATCGCGACCTGTCGGGGCCGTGCAATGGAGCGGGAGCGACGTATGCCCGTCAAGTCGGACACCTTCAAGTTATAATATTTGGCGACCGTGCGCTGAATGTTTTCCAGCGTAATCAACTTCGCTTGGGCCGCGATCAGATCCTTCAGCGCCTCTTTCGTCGACTCTACCGTAATCGGCCGCCCCGTAAACTGGGCCGTCGCTATCACCCGCCGAAGAGACCCCTCCAGCTCACGGATATTCGCCCGAATACGCTTGGCAATAAAGAACGCCACATCGGTGCTCAGGGGAATCTGGGACTGCTCGGCCTTACTCTGGAGAATGGCCACGCGCGTTTCCAGATCCGGTGGCTCCACGGCCACCGTCAGCCCCCAACCAAACCGGGACTTCAATCGCTCCTCCAGTCCTTCGATCTCCTTGGGATACCGGTCGCAGGTCATGATGATCTGCTGGCCCTGTTCGATCAGGGCATTAAAGGTATGGAAAAACTCCTCCTGACTCCGGTTCTTACCCGCAAAGAACTGAATATCATCGATCAGCAAGGCATTCACCGAACGGTAGAAGTTCTTGAAGTCTTCAATGGTGTTGTTCTTGATGGAACTCACCATTTGTTGCACATAACGCTCACTGTGCAGATAGACGACCCGAGACTGGGGTGCACGCTCCAGGATCGCATTCCCGACAGCCTGCATCAGATGCGTCTTCCCGAGCCCCACCCCACCATAGATGAACAGGGGGTTGTAACCGACACCCGGGTTTTGCGCGACCTGCTGTGAGGCGGCACGTGCCAATTGGTTGGATTTTCCTTCCACAAAATTATCAAAGTTGAACTTGCTGTTGATGTGGCTGGAAAAAGCCTTATTGTCCGCTGCCACGGCGCCGGGCGACTCCGCCCCGTCGGGCATCGTCATGGCATCCGAGGGCGGCGCGGTTGGAACCCGTGCCGGGGTCGGGGATTGCGCAGCCGCTATCTGGGCACTACCCACCTGAAGGCTGATCGCGAGATCCACGTTTTGAGCCAACTCCCGAGCATAACCCAAAATCTGGTCGTGCAGCTTCTGAGCCACCCAGTCGAGTACAAAACGATTAGGGGCCCACAGGATCAAATGATTCGCGTCTACGGACTCCGGCTGCAGGGGCCGAATCCAAGTATTGATTTGCTGCGCGGTCAGGTCCGCAGACAAGCGCTCAACACATCGCTGCCAAAGTTCTAGCGTGTTCGTTGACATAAGACAGAATCAAGCACCATCTAAAACGCGCAGTGTACCACCCCGGCCACTATTTCGTGCGATGCGCCCCCGGCCCACGCCCACCTAATGCGTGCGATCGCCTTGACAGGGCTTTGTTTTTGAAGTGTAATATTTGGCCTTTTGGTTTGCGGTTCGGGGCTCGACAGCGCTCGCACAGCGGCGAGGCGACCATGTGTGTTCTGGCAAACGCCTGATTTTACAGGCCGACAGCCATTCGCAACGTCGATTCCCATGAAATGCCCCTCGCCCCAAACGAACCGTAAATCACTGTATGTTTAGGATTAAGTCATGAAAAGAACGTATCAACCCAGCATTATTCATCGTCAACGTACGCACGGTTTCCGCGCTCGCATGAAAACCCGCGGTGGACGCGCCGTAATCAATGCGCGTCGCGCCAAAGGCCGCAAGCGTTTAGCCGTTTAACGCTGCGATCATGAACCAAACCACATTGGCATCGCCAGAAGGGTTTGGTTTTCCGGTCGAGTCGCGGTTGACCAAGCCGGGGGATTTTACGCGCGTCTTTCAAGCCGGCAAACGCATCCATTGCGACCTGCTGATGGCCGTTACCCATTCAGGGGAAACACCTTGCCCACGACTGGGGCTTGCCATTGCCAAACGCCAGATTCACCGATCTCACGAACGGAATCGAATCAAACGACAAGCGCGAGAACAGTTCCGCTTGAATCAGGGTCGTCTTCCACAGATCGATCTGATCATCATGGCCAAGAACGGAGCGGATCGCCTATCTGCTCTGGAGCTTCGCACCATGATGAATCAACTGTTCGACAAGGTAATCACACGATGCGCTGGCTCCTGATCCGCCTCGTCAGGGGCTATCAACTCCTGATCAGCCCTTTTCTTGCCCCCAGCTGCCGGTTCGAACCGACCTGCTCACACTATGCGATTGACGCGTTACGCCTGCATGGCGCTTGGCGGGGTGGCTGGCTGGCCCTGAAGCGCCTGGGCCGATGTCAGCCATTCAGTGACGGCGGCTATGATCCCGTCCCTGAAGTGGCATGCTCCTGTCATAAAAAAACGTCAAACTCACCGGTTTACAAGACCGGGAAGACTGAGGACAAATCGAACGACAACCTTCCCGCTGTGGAACCACCGCGTACGGTTTCTGTCGATCATGCGTCTGCACATCTGGCGGTGGCCGCTCCGCGGGATGCCGTTGCCAACAACACCCCTAAATAATTGAGTTTCTAAGATGGATAATCGTCGACTGATCCTGGTAGTTTCCCTCGGCTTCGTTCTGATTTTGCTCTGGCAAGCCTGGACCAAGGATCAAAGCGCGGTCAATGTCAGTCCTGGCCAAACCAGCCACACTCTGTCAGGTACATCAGCGCAATCGTCCGCCAACGATCTCCCTCAATCCGTCGCGCCCGGTTCCGCGCCCGCCGCAAATACGGCATCGGCCGGTTCTGTGCCCGCCGCCATATCGGCATCGACCATCACCGTGAAAACGGACGTCCTTGATCTTCATATCAGCACGGTCGGCGGCGTCATCGACCAGGCGGATCTGCTCAAATATCCGGAAGAACAAAATAAAGCGAAACCCGTACAGCTACTCACCGATAGCCAGGGCTTTGTCTACATTGCCCAATCCGGCCTGATCGGTGCGAAAGGCGACCCGGCTCCGGATCACTATGCGAAGTTCCAGTCGTCCAAGGATCATTACCAGCTTGAGGCGGGACAAAACGAACTGAGCATCCCGCTGACCTGGGAACAGGATGGGATCAAGATCACCAAGACCTATCTCCTCAAGCGAGGCGGTTACGCGGTTCGAATCGAATACAAGATCGACAACACCAGCGGGAAGCCTTGGACAGCCAGCCAGTATCGCCAGCTCACCCGTTTGGGCACGACCCCCGGAACCCAGCTGGTTCATACCTATACCGGCGGCGTATATGCCGGCGATGTGCCCGGTAGCAAGGATCGGCTGGCCTACGAAAAGGTCTCGTTCGAGGATATGGCCAAGACCAATCTCTCCAAGAATTTATCCAATGGTTGGGTGGCGATCATCCAGCACTATTTCCTGAGCGCCTGGATGCCGGCAAAACCTGATCAGGTTAACCACTTCTACACGTTAAAGTCCTTCAAGAACAATCAGGAACTTTACTCGATCGGTATGTCGTCACCGGTAGAAACCGTTCCGGCAGGCAAGACCGCGCACATGGACTCGACACTCTATGTCGGCCCCAAGATTCAGGCCAATCTTGCACCCCTGGCGCAAGGTCTGAACCTCACGATCGATTTCGGGATTTTTACCGTCATTGCCGACCCCATCTTCTGGTTGCTCAAGCACTTTCATGAGTGGGTCGGCAACTGGGGCTGGTCAATCGTACTGGTGACCATGGTGATCAAGCTGTTCTTCTTGTGGCCGTCTGCGATCAGCTACCGGTCCATGGCAAAGATGCGCGGTGTCACGCCGAAAATGCAGCAGTTGAAAGAGCGCTTTGGCGATGATCGACAGCGATTGTCCCAAGAGATGATGAAGCTGTACAAAAAGGAAAAAATCAACCCTTTGGGCGGCTGTCTTCCAATTGTGATCCAGATTCCGGTGTTCATTTCCCTGTACTGGGTGCTGGCCGAATCGGTGGAATTGCGTCAGGCACCCTGGATCTTCTGGATTCATGACCTTTCACAAAAAGATCCGTTCTTCGTTTTGCCGTTGCTGATGGGTATATCCATGTTCATCCAGCAGCGGCTCAACCCTGCGCCGATGGATCCGATGCAGAAGAAGATTTTTGCCTGGCTGCCGGTCATTTTCACCGTGTTTTTCTCCTTCTTCCCGGCTGGTCTGGTGCTGTACTGGTTCGTCAACAACCTGTTGTCGATCGCACAGCAATACATGATTACCCGGCAGATCGAAAAACAGATGGCCGCCACGGCTAACGCCGACTAGGTTACGCCACACCCCGGTTTCCGGGGGTGTCTTTGCCCCAATGCTGAAAAGCCCTGCAGACACCATTGTTGCCATTGCCACCGCGCCCGGAAAGGGCGGGGTCGGCATTGTCCGGATTGCAGGGCCCGAAGCCCATGCCATAGCGGCCCGCTTGGTTCTGCCCTTACCACCGGTTCGTTATGCGCGACATGTGCAATTTCGTCAGCCGGACACTCAGGAAATCATCGACGATGGCCTTTGTCTGGTCTTCGCGACACCGCATTCCTATACGGGCGAGGATATCGTGGAATTACAGGGCCATGGCGGTCCGGTCGTTCTCGATACCCTGCTTCAGGTAATCGTACAACTTGGTGCGCGACTCGCGCGACCCGGTGAATTTACCGAGCGTGCCTTTCTCAATGGCCGGATCGATCTTGCTCAAGCTGAAGCCGTTGCCGATCTGATCGACGCCGGTAGTCAGGCCGCCGCCCAAGCCGCATCACGCGCCTTGCAGGGCGCATTTTCCCAACGTGTAGAACAAATCAACACAGCATTGATCGAATTGCGCATGTATATCGAATCGGCCCTCGATTTTCCCGAAGAGGAAATCGACTTTCTGGCAGATGACCGTATCGTGCAGAAAAATCAGCAGCTCCTCGTCGATCTGGACTCCTTGATGGCGGAAACCAATCAGGGGATTCTTCTGCGTGAAGGCATGCGTGTCGCCATCGTTGGTCAGCCCAATGCCGGTAAATCCAGCCTGCTGAATCAATTGGCCGGTGATGATCGCGCCATCGTCACCGACATTCCCGGTACCACCCGCGATGTCCTGCGCGCCGAAATCCAGATCGACGGTATGCCCGTCCATATCATCGACACGGCAGGACTGCGGCAGAGTGATGACCTCATCGAACAGGAAGGCATTCGGCGTGCCTGGCAAGAGATTCGAAGTGCGGATGCAATCATGCTCATGATCGATGACCGCTTCGGCGTCACCTCAGAGGATCAGCACACAATTCAGCAACTGCCGCCAAAACCCCTGATTCAAGTCCACAACAAGATCGATCTGACCGACCGCGTCGCCGGTTTGGATCCGGATCAAACGACGGTGATTGGCATCAGCGCCAAAACAGGTGACGGTATTCAGGACCTTCGATCTTGTCTCAAGAGTCTGATGGGTTATCAAACAACGGAAGGCGGGCAATTCATTGCTCGACGACGACATCTGGATGCCCTTCAGCAGGCCCATAGGGAAGTCGTCGCATCATTGACCGCCCTCACAGAGAACCGAGCGGGTGAACTGGCTGCCGAGTCCTTGCGACGTGCCCAATTGGCGCTGGATGAAATCACCGGAAAATTCACGGCAGATGACTTGCTGGGTAAGATTTTCGGCTCATTCTGTATCGGTAAATAAAAAATAGGGGTGAACCCCCAGGCCTGTGCATAACCCAGGGACAAACTGGGCACGATTTAAAATGGCATTTTTATCCACAAGTTTAGCCAAAGCGTCCACAGCCCAAATGAGAACCGCACACCGTTTGGTATGAAGACAAACCGTTAAAAAAACAGTCAAAAAAGCACTTATAAGCAAATTCACCGTTACTCACTATCATCATCATAAACAGAATTAAAAACATATATATATTAAGAACCGCCGTCAGAAGCACCCCGTTCCAGGAATAGCCCATGAAAACCGATCCGATCCGTTTAACGCAATACAGCCATGGCTCAGGCTGTGGATGCAAGATTTCACCCGCACTGCTGGATCAAATTCTGATCAGTGGATTAAGCCCCATTGCGACTGACCAAAAATTGATGGTGGGCAATGAATCTCGCGATGACGCAGCGGTTTATGATTTGGATGATGGTACTGCGGTGATCAGCACCACCGACTTTTTCATGCCAATCGTGGATGATCCGTTTACGTTTGGGCGAATAGCCGCCACAAATGCCATCAGCGACATCTACGCCATGGGTGGCACGCCGCTGATGGCCATTGCCATCCTGGGGTGGCCAATCGACAAACTAGAGGCCTCAGTGGCCGCTCAGGTAATCGATGGTGGACGTACTGCCTGCCGAGAAGCCGGAATTCCCTTGGCTGGAGGTCATTCCATTGATGCACCGGAACCCATTTTTGGTTTAGCGGTAACCGGTCGCGTTGATCACAAACACCTGAAACGCAATGACACAGCACACGACGGCGATACGCTGTTCCTCACAAAACCTCTGGGGGTCGGCATTTTAAGCACCGCGCAAAAATCCGGGGTGCTCGCTCATGAAGACCAACATCGCGCTTCGGAACAAATGTGTCGCATGAATCGAATCGGAGAACTGCTTGGACGGCTTGAAACAGTCACTGCCATCACGGATGTCACCGGGTTTGGACTTGGCGGTCACCTACTCGAGCTCTGTCGTGGTAGTGATCTTAAGGCCGATATCCAATTCGACCGTCTGCCGATCATAGAATCGGTTTCTACCTATTTGGAATTGGGGCAAATTCCGGGCGGAACACACCGAAACTTTGCGAGCTATGGCTCATTCATCAGCCCCATGAGTGATCATGTTCGTGCTTTGGTCTGTGACCCCCAAACGTCCGGAGGTCTGCTTATCGCGGTACGCGCTGAAGGCGTAAACGAAGTTCAGGCATTACTGGCAGAACATTACTGGTATGCCGAACCTATTGGAACCTTGAGCAAGCACATAGCCGATACGCCCTGGATACAGGTCCACACTGAGATCGCTGTTCACGCATGAAGCCAAAATTACCCACCATTTCGGATTACACACAGATATTTCTGGAAAACAGACCTTTGCTGGATCTTCGTGCTCCGGTCGAATTCGCCGAGGGGGCATTTCCGAATGCCACCAATATTCCGTTGCTGACGGATGATGAGCGCCACCAAGTCGGTATTGCCTATAAGCAAAAAGGGCAGGATGCGGCCATCGCACATGGGTATGAACTCGTCGATGACACCGAAAAACAGAAACGGATTGTTCAATGGACGGATTTTGTCCAGGCGCGGCCTAACGCCTTGCTGTACTGTTTTCGCGGCGGACTTCGATCGCGTCTCACCCAACAAATGCTTGCCGAAGAGGTGGGTATCGTGGTGCCGAGAATTGTGGGCGGTTACAAACAGATGCGGCGTTTTCTGATTGATCAGATGTCGCTACGGGCGCCTCAGGTTCCACTGATCCGATTAGGTGGACGAACCGGCGTGGGGAAAACAGCGCTGTTACATACCGTTCCGCGGTCAATTGACCTCGAAGGCGAGGCCAGACACAAGGGATCGGCATTTGGGCGAGAGGTTGAGCCCCAACCCACGCAAATCAATATCGACAATCAACTCTCCATTCAATTGATCCGCTTGATGAAACAAAGTGAGCAGGCCCCAATTCTGATTGAGGATGAAGGGTCAAAAATCGGCGCGCGGCACATTTCTCGACCCCTATGGCATGCCATGGAACAGGCTCCGGTCATCGTTCTTGAAGCAACGCAGGAAGAACGCATCGAGCAATCCCTGAACGACTATGTATTAACCATGCTGAACGACTATCGGCGAATTCTGCCGGATGAAGCCACCGCACAACAGGCCCTTAGGGAACATATTGTTAGTTCACTGAACCGTGTTCAAAAAAGGCTGGGTGGATTGCGACATCGTGCCTTTATGGCCCTGGCGGACGAGGCACTCAACCAATTCTGCGAATCGCAAACCCTCGATGGTTTGAGGCTACTAATCGGAAAACTACTGATCGAATACTACGACCCAATGTATGACTATCAACTCGGCAAGAAACACAATCGAATCCTGTTTTCCGGAAATCAATCTGAAATTCAGCATTGGCTAACTGAACAGGGATTCACGATCACAAGCGGATAGATCTGGCCAAAAAGAGCGGCTTTTTAAGATAGATTGAGGCATATTTCCTTACGGAAACAGTGCAACACAAACTACGGTATAAGTTGAACCGGACCTGTGGGTAAAATGAAAGCTGAATCTTATCCACAATACACACAGACTTATCCACAAAGAGACCCGCCTTCCACACACACCTAAGCGTTGCTTCAATCAACTAATATAAAAGGAAAATACCAGGTTCAAGGATAAAATGGCCTGCTTAACTATCAACATCATCAATAGAATTAAAACATTTATATTATGAAAAACGACGCCAAGCCCACAGCCAATCGAGACGAAATCTTCAACCAGAAGCGCGAACCCGGCAGTTTCAGTTTCAATGAGGAAGTGGCTGCCGTTTTTCCCGATATGATCGAACGTTCAGTCCCTGGTTACGATTTTTGCCTGAAGACAATTTCGGGAACGGCAAAACACCTCGTTCAAGCCAATAGTCGAATCTATGATTTGGGATGTTCACTCGGTTCGATTACCATGGCGATCCGATCAGGTGTTATCGCTGCCGGATTGGCAGATCAGAATGTGATAATTCATGCGATCGATTCCTCAGAACCGATGATCCGTCGGGCAGCGGAACATATTGCCGCGTTTCGCCCAGACGTGGATATCAGCCTGCACTGTGAAGACATCACTCAAACCTTAATTCACGATGCTTCCCTAGTCGTACTCGCGTACACTTTGCAATTCATAAAACCAGAAGAGCGATTGGCTCTGATCAAAAAAATTCACGATGGCTTGAAACCACAAGGTGGTTTTATCCTGATCGAAAAAACGCATGAACCTGATCCAAAAATGCAGGCCTACCTGACAGAGCTTCATCATGAGTTCAAACGAATCAACGGGTATTCCGAACTGGAAATAGCACAGAAAAGACAAGCGCTTGAGAACGTATTAATTACCGAACCCGAAAATAACCATGTTCAGCGATTAAGGCAGGGCGGATTCACAAACATCAGTCTGGTGGCCAAGCATTACAATTTTTCGGCATGGCTTGCCATTCGGGATTGAACGATGAGTTCTGAAATGGCAGCGACGATCAGGATCGATCAACAGGAAAACCTGAATCTGATCGCAGACCAGATCAACGGGTTTCTTCAGCACGCGAAAACATCAGGACATTCCGACCTGGAAACCTGGATGCGTCCGCAGTTATCAATTTTCAATCAGTTGAATCACGGTCATTGGCCCGAATGGCTGACGACTGTCAATGCCTTGCCGACGCCCGATCCCTTGGCCAAGGTACAACTGGACCAGCCGGCTATTCAAACTTCCGGTGAACTGTCTGTGACGTCGACAGAACTGGAAAACCAGTTGCAGCAGTTATCGCCATGGCGAAAAGGTCCTTTTTCGCTCTATGGAGTTGATATCGATACCGAATGGCGATCGGACTTCAAGTGGGATCGGTTGAAAGATCATATTGCCGACCTTGATGGACGAATCGTGCTGGATGTGGGTACCGGTAGTGGCTATCACCTATGGCGAATGTTGGGCGCGGGGGCAAAGCTGGCGTTGGGCATTGAACCGACGTTAGCCTTCATCGCTCAATTTCACGCCGTCGCTCATCTTTTGGCAAACCAACAAGCGACTATTTTGCCTGTCACCTTGGAACAACTTGATCGAGCGCCATTATTTGATACGGTTTTTTCGATGGGCGTGCTGTATCACCGTCGAGACCCGCTCGGCCATTTGCGCGAGCTTTCCGAGTGCCTTCGACCAGGGGGCGAGCTTGTACTGGAGACCCTCGTGATCGATGGGGATGGGCAGCAAGTACTGACTCCATACGATCGCTACGCCGCCATGCGTAATATCTGGTTTATCCCTAGCGTGCCGCTGTTAATGATCTGGCTGAAAAGACTGGGATACGACAATATTCGCCTGGTGAATCAGGAACCGACTTCGTTGGAAGAACAACGTGCCACGCATTGGACGGATTTTCGACAGTCCTTGGTCGATTTTCTGGATCCCGACGATTTAAGCAAAACCGTGGAAGGGTATCCCGCCCCTTTGCGCGCCATCTTGCTGGCAAATAAAACCTAAGCATCGTTCCTGTCCGTGCCGGCTGCTCAGCGCATCATCAATCGATGGTGGATTCCGAAGATGGGGCAGTTAGTGACAAAACCAAAGTCTCCTTGACCTCCTCCATGACAATATAGCTTTTTGATTCCTGGGCGCCCGGCAAGGCGAGCAAAATCTCGCCCAACAATTTCCGGTAGTCGGTCATTTTCGGGATCCGTGCCTTGATCAGGTAATCGAACTCGCCTGAAACGAGATGACATTCCAGGATGCTTGGCAACTTGAGAATTTCTTTTTTGAAGCTTTCAAAAATCACACCGGATTTGGCGGATAACTTGATCTCCACGAACACCAGCAGCGATAACCCCAACGCCTGGGGATCAAGCCGAGCGTGGTATCCGAGAATGACACCCTCCTTTTCCAGTCGTTTGATCCGCTCCCCGCAGGGCGTTACGGACAGGCCTACCTGTTCGGCCAGATCAGTCACTGAGATACGGGCATCCTGTTGCAGAATGCCCAAAATTTTACGGTCGATTTTGTCCAGTTCGCGAACCGAATGAGTGCGAATACGCATGGGTTATGCCTTCTTTGGGTGCAGTAGATTTTTTCAGAAAAAAACAATTACAATTTTTAAAAATATAGTTTTTTATTCATTAAATTTCCACATATACAGATAATTGCTTGTCGGTGTATCAATAGAATTTCTTTATTCTGTTTTTGCGTTGATGTTGTGGAGGTGGGCGATGCGGGTTGTAGTGCTTGGAAGTGGCGTGGTGGGAATTACCAGCGCCTATTATCTGGCGCGCGCAGGTTTCGAGGTGACGGTGGTCGATCGCCAGCCCAGCGCCGCGATGGAAACCAGCTTTGCCAATGCTGGGCAGGTTTCACCAGGTTATTCAGCGCCCTGGGCAGCGCCAGGTATTCCGTTGAAGGCAGCCAAATGGTTGTTTCAACGCCATGCCCCGCTTTCCATCCGGCCGGATGGTTCTGTGTGGCAGTTGCAGTGGATGAGCAAGATGCTGCGTAACTGCACGACCGAGCGTTATGCCATCAATAAGTCACGCATGGTACGACTTGCCCAACATAGTCGGAATTGCCTGCGTGAACTCCGCAACGAAATAGGCATTACATACGAGCAACGGGCTCAGGGGACGCTCCAGTTATTTCGGACACAAAAACAACTGGATGCTGCAGGCAAGGATATTGCGGTTCTTGAGGAATGCGGCGTGCCTTATGAATTGCTCGATCGGGCGGGTTGCGTCAGAGTCGAACCCGCATTGGGGCTGGTCAGCGACAAGGTAGTCGGCGGCTTGCGTTTACCGGGCGATGAAACCGGTGATTGCCAGATGTTTACGACGTCGCTTGAACAAGAAGCCCGCAAACTCGGCGTTGAGTTCCGTTACAACGTTTCGGTGGATCGGTTTATCACAACAAACAACCGGATTGTCGGTGTCGCGTGTGGTGGTGAACGTATCGAGGGCGATCAGTTTGTGGTCGCTTTGGGGAGCTACTCGCGCCAACTATTGAAGGCGCTGGATATTGATATCCCCGTCTATCCGGTCAAGGGGTATTCGTTGACAGTGCCGATTACAAATTCAGCGGCCGCCCCGGTTTCCACAATCATGGATGAGACCTACAAGGTGGCAATCACGCGGTTTGACGGTCGTATTCGCCTGGGTGGGATGGCCGAGCTTACCGGTTTTGATCTGAGCCTCAATCCACGCCAGCGCGAAACGCTGGAAATGGTGGCTGGCGATTTGTTTCCGCAAGGCGGAAATGTTCAGGAGGGAACGTTATGGACAGGACTGCGCCCGATGACCCCGGACGGCACGCCCATCATTGGCGCGACCGGCTACGATAATTTGTGGCTCAACACGGGGCACGGCACGCTGGGTTGGACGATGTCTTGTGGGTCGGCTCAGGTGTTGGCGGATTTATTGGTCGGGCGCCCAACGGAAATAGCCGTCGACGATCTGGGATTGTCCCGTTACGGCGGCAAGAAGGTATCGTGTGCCAAGGCAACACAACTCGTGCTGGGATCGTGAACGCATGAGCCGCCCTCTGGTTGCGCGCATCCGTCTGGATGCCTTCTGTCATAATTATCGTGTGGCAAAAGAGGCCCACGGTGGCCAGGCCCTTGCCGTGGTGAAGGCCAATGCCTATGGGCACGGTGCCGTACAATGCGCACAAGCTCTTGCGGATGAAGCCGATGGGTTTGCCGTGGCGTCGATCGAAGAAGCCCTGATATTGCGGGAAGCCGGCATCACCGCGCCCATTTTGCTGCTGGAAGGTTTTTTCGAGGCATCCGAGTTACCCGAAATTCAGGCTCAGGACCTATGGGTCGTGATTCACCAACCCTGGCAGGTAGACGCGCTGATGGCGATGCAGTTGTCCCGACCAATTACGGTTTGGTTGAAAATGGACAGCGGCATGCACCGGGTTGGCATCGCGCCGGACCAGTACCGGGCGACCTATGAACGTCTGAAAGGCCATCCGCTGATTGCGCAAATCGTATTGATGAGTCATTTTGCCCGTGCGGATGAAACAACGTCGCCGCATCCGTTACAGCAAGTCGACATCTTTCGCGCCGCGACGGCAGGTATTTCTGCGCCGGTCAGCCTGTCCAATTCTGCGGCCGTGCTGGGTTGGTCGGGTGCGCGCACCGACTGGGCCAGGCCGGGCATCATGCTGTACGGGGCCGATCCGTTCGTTGGGCAGCGGGATGCCACGGGCGCGCCGCTGGGCGAGCGTCTGCGCCCCGTGATGCAGCTTGAGGGTGCCGTGATTTCGGTCCGGACCATCGCGTGTGGAGAGCCGGTTGGCTATGGGGGTACGTTTGTGGCCGAGCGACCGACCCGGGTAGGTGTGGTGTCATGCGGTTATGCCGATGGATACCCCCGAACCGCGCCAACCGGCACGCCGGTGGCCGTGGATGGTCAGTTGACCCGGCTGATCGGTCGGGTTTCCATGGATATGCTGACGGTCGATCTGACCGATTTGCCCCAGGCAGATCTGGGGAGTCGCGTCGAATTATGGGGCGATCAGGTGCCGGTAAATGAGGTGGCGTCTCGTGTCGGCACCATCGCCTACGAATTGTTATGTAACGTTAAACGGGCCCGATTCGTGTATTCGGGTACATCTCATTGATCAGGAGAAAACATGAAGCAGATTCAGACTAAAAATGCCCCGGCCGCGATTGGTCCCTATTCACAAGCGATTCAGGTCGGATCGCTGCTGTTCACCTCCGGACAGATTCCGTTGCGTGCCGATGGCAGCCTGGTTGAAGGCGCTATCGAAGTGCAGACCCAGCAGGTGTTCGACAATCTGCGCGCCGTGATCGAAGCGGCGGGCGGTTCACTGGCTCAAGTAGTGAAAACAACCGTTTTTCTCAAGGATCTGCAGGATTTTGTGGCGATGAACGGGATTTACGAGGCCGCATTCGGCGACCATCGTCCCGCGCGTTCTGCGGTGCAGGTCGCACGTCTGCCGCGTGATGTGCTGGTTGAAATTGAAGCTATCGTTTCGTTGTCTTGAAGGGGAATGGGCGCGTAATGCCGGCCGGATTTTTGGGGGTGTGGGGCACCCTTGAGTCCGTGAAGTAGAAAATCTCGTGCGCCTAATCCCGTTTCTAAATCTGCCATTGCAGGGGTTCGGTGTGGTCGCACGGTGCTTTCACGAACGCCGGTTCGATTACCCCGAGATAACAGGCAGTAGCGCATGAACCCAACACGCCAGATCGATTGGCGTACCATTATTGCGCTCAATGTCGTTTCGACACGCTCGCAACTGGGGCAGTTTGCTGCTGCAGTATTTGATGGGTTGGCTTGCCGACCATCGCGGTTTAGCCTTTGCCGTTCTGGTGAACGCGGGCGTTACTGTGTTGATAGCCGGAATCACCAGTCTCCCTCTGGGGTTCAACGGTCTGGCCGTCACCTTCTTTGTGCTGGGGGGAACGATCACCGCGTACCTGACCCTGGCGATCGTCGCTTCTACCAAAGTCGGACATGGGGATTTGTCGGTTAATGTCCGGCTCGTCTCCATGGCCTATACAGCCAGCGCTATCTTTGGGCCGCTGCTTGCCAGTGTTGTTATGAAATCGTTGACCAGCGACGCGCTGATCTGGCTGGTGGGTGTGCTGGCAACCATTCTGTGCGTGTATGTGCTGTTTGTGATGCGCCGGGAACCGCAGCGGGATGGAAATCCAGACGCTTGAGGGTGTTGCGCCCACCCACGGTGTTTAAAAATCAGGCTGTTGTATTTTCCCCATCCGCTGATGGGTGCCGGTTATGGCGCGTTCAGAGCGTTCAGGCAGTCGTCGAGTACCTGCAGCAGCGTGTCGATATCCGCTGGGCTGGTTTCGGGGCAGACCAGCATCATGTTGTGGAACGGGGTCAGCAGCACGCCCCGATTCAGCAAATAGAGGTGAATCGCATGTTCCAGTTCGTCATGCTGGGCCGCGCGGGCCTCTTTGGCGTTGACGGGCGCCTTCGCGCAGAACTGCAGTTCCAGCCGTGCACCGATTCGGGTGATGCACCACGGCAGGGTATGGCGTGCCAACAACGTGT
>JAGXHU010000074.1 GCA_024636015.1 Halothiobacillus sp. | reverse complement strand
GCGAGACATCGTCATCGATAAAAACGACCGGCTCGTAGTCCGGCCCCTGGCGCAGCATGCCGATCACCTGACGACCACTGGCCCCGGCACCATAAACCGCGACGCGCTCCTTGCCCTTGCCGCTGGCCGTCGCGCCGAGCAGGCGCCGCGCCAGAAAACGCGAACCGGCTACCATGAAGAACAGCACCAGGCCGTAGATGACGAACGTCGAGCGGGGCAACTGCGCCTGCGGATGCAACAGCATGATCGCCAGCAGGACCATGGTGGAGGCCGCCACCCCCATCGCGATCTGCTCCAGCGCCTTCCAGCCCAGAAAACGCATCACCGCCCGATATAGCCCCAGCCTGACGAATACGGGAATGGTGAACACCACCAGCCCCGCGAACACCAGCGCGGCGCGGTCAAAGCCCGTGAACCATTCGCCATAACGCAACGACAACGCCGCCCAAAGCGCCAGCGGGATCAGGACCAGATCCAGCGCCAACATCAGCCCACGCTTGTAGACCGACGGCAGCTCGCGGAGAAAATGTTTGATACGGGCAATCAACGGCACTGAATATCTACCATGCAAATCGGAAAGCGCACGCCATCGTTAGGCGGGCGTGCGCACGAAAATCTAAATTCTGTCACACCGGATCCATTTCAGTCGTTCGGCGACCAACAACAGGACGGCTTAGCACCAGAGTGGTCATCCCCGCGAAGGCGGAGATCCAGCGACCGAAGCTACCCGAGGCCAAACCTGGATTCCCGCATCCGCGGGAATGACCACCCGGGAGCGTTCGATTCCCGGAGCGATCTCTAACAATCAGCAATCGGCCGCTTGCGCCATGACCTCACCAAGCACCCGACATGTCTTTTCAACTTCCACGTCGGTCAACGTCGGGTGGCACAGGAACATCAAGCTGGTCTCGCCCAACTCGTGCGCAACCGGCAAGGGCTTGTCCGGGCGCCAACCGGTCCCGTCAAAGGCCTTCTCCAGGTAAACCTCGGAACACGAACCACTCATGCACGGCACGCCCTCGGCCTGAATGGCCTGCATAATCCGGTCGCGATCCCAGCCGGGCTTCAAGGCGTCCGGCTCGACGAACACGTAGCACTTGTAGGCCGCATGCCCGATCTCATCAGGAATGCTCGGCACCCGCAGACCAACACATTGCCGCGCCGCCTCCCATATCTGCCCGGCATTCGCCCGGCGGGCCGTCGTCCATCCCGGCATGCGCGCAAGCTGGATGCGCCCAATCGCCGACTGCATCTCCGTCAACCGCCAATTAGTACCGAAGGACTCGTGCAGCCAACGAAAACCCGGCGGGTGGTCGCGCTCATAGACTGCTTCCCAACTCTTGCCATGATCCTTGTAGGCCCACATGCGCTTCCAAAGTTCACGGTCATTCGTGGTGACCATGCCGCCTTCACCGCCGGTACTCATGATCTTGTCCTGGCAGAACGACCAGGCGCCGACATGGCCGATGGAGCCCGCGCTTTGCCCTTTGTAGGTCGCCCCATGTGCCTGGGCGCAATCCTCGATCACATACAAGCCATGTCGGTCGCCCAGGGCCATCAGCCCATCCACATCGCAGGGCCAGCCAGCCAGGTGCACCGCGATGATCGCCCGCGTGCGCGGCGTGATCTTTTCGGCCACCGTCTCGGGCGTAATGTTCTGCGAATCGCGGTCCACGTCGGCAAAGACAGGCACCGCGCCGGCCATGACAATGCTCGAGACCGAGGCGAGGAATGTCCGCGAGGTAACGATTACCTCGTCACGCTCGCCGATCCCCAGCCCCTTAAGCGCCAGGTCCAGCGCCACCGTCCCGTTAGCTACGGCAATCGCATGATCCGTCTTGGCGAAGGCTGCGAACTCACGCTCGAACTCGCGTCCCTCCTGCCCGGTCCAGCAGTTCACTCGATTGGAGAGCAGCACACGCTGCACCGCCTCGGCTTCCTCCTGTGTGAAGGAAGGCCAAGGCGAAAACGGTCCATTCAGCATATGTAAACCAAAAATAGAAGTGGCGGCGGAACTACCGCCGGAAAACTCAAGAAGCAGGTCTGGCCGGTACCCCGATTACGGTAATCCCGGGTTCGACGTCCTTTACCACGGCTGCACCGGCCCCGATCACGGCATCAGCACCAATTCGCAGTCCCTGACGGACACAGGCTCCCACACCGAACCAAGCGCACTCTCCACCTACTACATCACCGGAGATCGCCACGCCAGGGCAGACATGAACCCCGTCCGCTAACCGGCAGTCATGATCCACGCTTGCATTCGTATTGATGATGCAAGCGGTGCCCAGCGATGCATCCGCTTGAACCACAGCGCCAGCCATGATTACCGAGCCTTGCTTAACCGAACTCGACTCACTGATGACCGCAGTGGGGTGAATAACGCTCACCACGTTGCCCCCAGCGTCGATAAGGGCCCGGGTCTTGTCCAGACGCACACGATTATTACCGATCGCGACGATTACTCCGTCGAACTCAGCGGCTGATCGAAACAATGCCTCCGCATCACCAACGACAGGGTGATGTGTCACAAAGCGTTTTCCCACCCACGCGTCGTCGAAAAAGATGATATCCGACCAGCCGGCGGCCCTGGCCGTGTCGGCCACCACCTTGCCGTGGCCACTTGCGCCGAGCACTGCCAGTTTCACTCGTCATTCCCCCGAAAACGGTCCACTGTCACTTGACCGTCTCCGGAGATGCCCTCACGCGAAACAACCTTCTTTACGGTCAACAACAGTATCCTGAGGTCCAACCAGAAGGATCGGTTGTCCACATACCAGACATCGAGCTTGAATTTCTCATCCCACGAAACAGCATTCCGCCCGTTAATCTGCGCCCAGCCCGTGACACCAGGTCGTGCTTCGTGACGGCGCATCTGCTCGGCATTGTATAAAGGCAAATACTCCATTAGCAGCGGTCTTGGGCCGACAAGGCTCATGTCACCCTTCAGGACATTCCACAACTCGGGAAGCTCATCGAGGCTGCTTGAACGAAGGAATGCCCCAAGACGCGTCATCCGCCGCTCGTCTGGCAACGGCTGACCTACCTCATCGACAAGATCTCGCATAGTACGGAACTTGATCATCTCGAATGGCTGTCCATCCACACCTGGCCGCGTCTGCCGAAAGAACACCGGCGCGCCCAAACGCCAGCGAATGAGGCCTATCAAGACCAGAATAACGGGTGATAAGCCAATCAATAGAAGCAACGAGGCAACAAGATCAAACAGTCTTTTCATTCACCGCCTCTTCGAGCACTGTCGACAGGCGCACCCCCAGTGCACCGTATTCGTAGCTCCCAAGGGCATACTTGCGACCAGCATCCCCCATAGCCGCACGTTCTTCCCCTGACATCCTCTCGAACATCACGATGGCATCAGAAACGGCTTTCGAGTCTTCAGCAGGAACGGTCAATCCACACCGAGACTCCGAAACGGGGTCGCAGGAGCCAGAAAAAGAATGAAGTATCGGCTTACCTGAGAACAGATACTCGGGAAGCTTGTTGGCACCAATTCCGAAGCGATACAGCGTCTCATCCCTCCACCCGATGTAACACACATCGAAATGCTGCAACATCGACTGAACCTGGGTCTTGGGGATCGGGTCAATGAAGGTGACATTCTCAAGTCCCAACCGCTTTGCCTGGGCCTCAAGTGCTGACTTCTCTTTCCCGCCGCCCACGACAACAAACGCGACATCGCCATGCTGCTTCAACTGGCAAGCCGCATCTAACAGAACATCCAGAGCGTTCGCGACACCGAGCGTTCCGGTATACCCAACGACGAACTTGCCCGACGGCAACTGTGCCACGGTTCCTTCCGACAAAGGCTCCGGCGCGGAAACCTCAGCCATCGAAAAGCCGTTCGGCACCCAGGCAAACTTTCTCGGATCCATACCGCGGGCCTGCATATGCTCGACCGCGTTTCTAAGGTTCGAAATCACCCGGTCGGAGTCCCGATAGGCCTTGTCCTCGATCCACTGCAAGAACCGCATGAACGGATGATTGCGCGAGTAACCACCCACTTGCATCAGCGTCAGCGGCCAGATATCACGAACCTCAAATATTAGAGGCACCCGGAAGCGCTTGGTCAAACGCTGTGCGCCAAGAAAGCCAATCAGCCCGGGCGATGAATAAAGCACTACGTCGGGCGCATCTGGAATTACGCGAGGCAGCTTCAACAACTTCCACGCAAACCGAAACCAGTTAGCAACTCGCTTTTTGGAATGGGCATCAGAGTAATGCGGCATCCGCAGCCAGACCATATGAAAGCCGTCTGCTTCCTCCAGTGTGATGTCCCCGGTGGTCACCGGCTCCTGCCGCAACAGGTGCGTAAAACTCGCGGCAACGACATAAACCTGATGCCCCTGTGCCGCCAATTCACGCGCTAGGTAGTAATGTCGTCCCGCATACCCAGTCGAAGGCGACGAAGCGTATTGGTTGATGATCCAGATGGTTCGTGCAGTGACACTCACGCACCAACGCCCTGCAGTAAGTGCCCGACAATTCGTTCAGACGCCTTGCCTCCGCCATACAGCTCACCATCATCCTTGACACGCCGACCCAAATGACGTGTTGCCGCCTGCTCTATACGTTCGCCATCCGCGCCCACAAGCTCATTGGCGCCGATCTCGACAAGCTCCACCCACTCTGTCTGGTCCCGCATGGTGACGCAGGCTTTGCCAAAGAAAAACGCCTCTTTTTGCACGCCCCCGCTGTCGGTCATTACCAGATCGCAGTGATTCAGCAACCAGATCATCTCGAAGTAACCGACCGGGTCGATCGTGTGTGTTAGTAACTCCAGGCCTTGTCGGGCCATTGCCCCACGGGTCCGCGGATGCAATGGCAACAGCACGGGGGCAAGATCACGATGAATGCTGTTGAGTGCCGACACAATTCCCGCCAGTCGTGCCGGGTCATCCGTATTCTCTGCGCGGTGCAGCGTGGCCAGCACAAACGGGTTGGCCGCAGATTTTTCTCCCTTCCCTTCAGTCCGAGAAAGTCCGTGACCGTCCGTGGATAACAGTTCCACAGGAAAACCCGCCGGACGCACGGCACGTTGGGCGAAGAACAGCGCGGCATCTTGCATCACATCACCCACCTTGAGTACCTGGGCGGGCTTGTCGGCAAAGCCCTCCTTTTCCAGATTGCGCACGGCAGTGTCAGTGGGGCAGAACAGCAGATCGCTGACCTGATCGGTCAGGATGCGATTGATTTCCTCCGGCATGCGCATGTTGAAGCTGCGCAATCCGGCTTCGACATGGGCGACCGGAACATGAAGCTTCGCCCCGGCGAGCGCCCCGGCAAGCGTGGAATTGGTATCCCCATATACCAGAACCCGGTCGGGCTTTTCCCGCAGGATCACGACCTCGATCTGCTCCAACATCCGCCCGGTCATCGCCCCGTGCGAACCGCCGTGAATGTCGAGTTGTACGTCGGGTCGAGGGATGCCGAGCTGGTCGAAAAACACATCGGACATATTGGCATCGAAGTGCTGCCCGGTGTGCAGAAGGGTCTCCTCGATACCCGCCTGTGCCTGGATCGCCTTGGAAACCACACTCGCCTTGATGAACTGCGGACGGGCGCCAATGATGGTGAGTATTCGTTGCATATGATTGATTAATCCAATTGGCCACGGACGGACACGGAAAACACTGAAAAGGATCTCTCGCTAAGACGCTAAGCCACCAAGGGGAGGTCGTGACCATCAACTCTTCGTGCCTTGGCGCCTTTGCGAGAGCCTCTAACGGTCTCTGCTTTCCGTGACAGTCCGTGGCAAAAATTACTTCACGAGAAGTTGTTTGTAGAAGTTAACGAGCGTCTCTGACTCGCGTTCCCAGTTGTAAGTGGACTCAACCGCCTCGCGGCCGCGACGCCCCATGGCTTCGGCCTCTTCGGGGTGCTCAAGTAACCATTCGATAGCATCGGCGATGGCTTGCGGCTCGAGCGGATCGACCAGCAGGCCGCAGCCCGCCCCGTCGATGATCTTGCGCCACAGCGGGAAGTCCGAGGCGATCACCGGCAAGCCCGCGGCCATGTATTCGAACATCTTGGTCGGCTGGGCATCCATGTGATTTGGCGCAGGATGAAACAGCACCAAGCCGGCGCGCACATTCCCCAACAGGTTCGCCACGGTCTTGCGATCCACCCAGCCATGCGGGATCACTCGGGACCAACCCGACAGCGCCTTGACCTCGTCCTCAAGGCCGACGGGCGTGAACGTACCGCCCAGTTGCAGTCGGACCTGATCGTTCTTCACGCGTTCCAACGCCTGAACCATTTGCACAGCACCCCGCGCCGCCGTAACGCCACCCACATAGGCCACGTGCGGCGGACGTTCCGCAAACGGTGTCGGTTCCGGCAGCACGAGCTCGCCAAGAATGGGGAAATTCTGCACGGTGACCGTTTTTTGGGCCGGGAACCGCGCCGAGATGGTTGGGGTCGCCGTTACCACGCCATCGAACACCCGTGCCGCAACCCACTCGACACCCTCGACCAATGCCGCCACCGGGCGGCGCAGCCAGGGACTGATCCAGTGCTTGCCCAGGATCTGGCGCGGCACGTCCTCGTGAACGTCGTAGACCACCTTGATGCCGGAGACCTTAAGGAACATCCCCATCGGGATCAGTTCCGGATCATGAAAATGCGCCACGGACGGCCGTGCCCGGCGCACCGCACGGTACATCCGCCAGGCGCCCTTGGTCATTCGTGCCAAGCGACCACCGGACGGCAATCCCGTATCGACCACCTCGATACCACGGGCCTCGTCTCGCTCATTGCCTTTCCCGTCCTGGACGTAGAGCGCCACCCGCTCATGAAAGGCCCCAGCCAACGAGGCGACCTGCTTGACGCGGATTCGGGTGTCGGTACGGGGGTGGACCGTGGTGAAATATATAATTCCTTTATTCATTTATTTTGCATCTACACCATTTTCCAATGAGCGGCGCAGCAATAACCCACAAACAAACCAGAACATATAAGCTCCCGGCCAATGAGTTACCCCTCCCAGCGCATAAACTGACATCAATATTAACATCACCCCAAATGCAATAACATCGACATCTCCAGACCTGTTTTTGATTATAGAAGATGCTAAATAAGCGAAAGCGATGAAGAAAAACAGGGCCCCCAGCAGACCACCCCGAAATAAAAGCTCCCACCACAAATTGTGGAGATCCCCATACTCACCACCTCCAACCACACGACTGATATGGGCGTCCACCCCCCAGCCCCAAACTGGCGACTCCATGAAGAGGCGCGACCCAACATCCCAACGCTCTAACCTGCTTGAGTCAAGACTCTTTCCTGTTAGAGCCACACTTTGCGAAACCAAGTCTGCATATAGCGATGAGTTGTACAACCACACACCCATAATCGCGACAAAAATACTTGACAAAAATAACGAAAACACAACAGCGACACGAAGGAACCGAGCCGCCGCACCTCGGATCAAAGAAATAATTACGGCATAAGTGGCACCAAAAGCGGCGGCCACCACCACACCTCTTGCCGAAAAAACAAACCAAGAATACAAAGCCAGCCCGATAAAAATCGAAAACAACGACAGCAAACTTCTATCTTTATTTACGGACATCAACCACAGAAGAACCGAAAACATCAATGTTATAGCCACCCAGTTTGCATTGAATCTATCCAAAAAGAACAAGGCAACCAGAACAGACCCGATAATTGAGAGTAGAACAAAACGTTTCGAAACCTCTGAGAGGCCTGCACTCGGATATAAAAAATAAGCCGATAAAAAAAATAAAAAATTAAGTGACAGGGTTGAGACTTTCATGCCCAATGCCATCATGTCGCCCGCCCCACTGTTGAACGAGGCAAAACTACTGACAATCAAAAACCCTGAGAAGCACGCCATCACAAAATACACAGGCGCAATGCGGCCTCGCCGTTCTGAAGCAGACAGAATTAAGAGTGTCGCCACTCCCGCACCTAGAGATAAAAAAATGATCGGATAGGGAACGCTGAAATTTTTTACAAAATCCGAATCGAACAAAAACCCAGACGCCATCAGCAGAGCCCCGGTCAACCACGCCCAAACTTTCATTTCAACAATCTCACGTACTGTTCGCGAGAGCGCTTCGACGTGAACTCAGAGTTATGCCAAAGAAGGGTAAATTGCCCATCAAATTTCTCACATAGACGACGTATCTTCTCAATAGCCACGACCCCTTCAGCCTCAGAATGACTCATGTATTTTGGAGAAAAAACACTACATTCCATGACAATCAACGGCCTAATCTTGATCTCACATGCAACCCCATTTTCAATATCAAAACCAGGGTATTCATGGCATGTTCCGCACCGAAAGCCAGCCTGGTCGGCATAACCCAAGGTACTGTCATAGACCATTCCTGCCTGCGCCCAAGCACGCATGGTATCCGGGGTTCGCCAGCGTAGATAGTGCATCCGCCCGCCAAGCCGCTCGGACGGAACACCCTCCTCGTCCAGCACCGACCTGAGCTTGTCGGCTTCCCGACGCAATTGATCCGGATCAAGATACGTCTCGAAACTCGGATGCAGTCCGATCTCGTGTCCTCGCGCGTGTATTCGACGGATCAGATCGCGCGTAGAGGGGTGATCGATGTCCCCATCACCCTCCCTTTGAGGATTGGTGACGCCGGTCATGAAGTAGAAGGCGCTTTTCAAGTCGTTCTCTTCCGACCGGTCCATGATCCAGTCGAAAGTATTGTAGGGATCACTTGCCTTCAGGGTGTCGCGGGTGGTCAACCACGTCCACGGTCCGTTGAGCAACGCGCTGTAGTTTTGGCGCAAGAGCACATCCCCACCGACGCGACGGATCATCTTTCGCAGACCGCAGAAGGCGTAACGGCTGGTGTGGTCCACATCGTGCGAGACCTGCACGCGGAAATGTCGCTGTCTTCGCGCCAGCTCCGGCCAGAGACAGGACATGGCGGACCAAAGCACTTCGATGTATTCGTCCACGATGGGCCGGTCGAGAAAGCCTTCCTTGTGGGCAAGCGAGGCCCAAGCGGGGAAGCGGTCTTGTTCGTCCCGGTCGGGCGTAACCATCTCCTCGTAACGGCTGAGCATGAAAAACGCCGAGCCGAAAATGTCGATCGGCAGACGCAGACTATTCGCTTCTTTACGCAACGATGGCGCCGAATCGCCATAGATGATCGGCAAGTCATCCGAAACTGTTTTCGCCTCGAACTGGTCTTTACTTAACCGCCACCGAGCCAACGGCTGCCGAGGCATGGACGCGGGCTTAAGCCAGTCGCTCTCCGGGCGGGAAAGCAGGACGTCCGGTAGCCGCAACTCGCCTTCCATTCCATCCAGGGTCACCCGGACATCGCCCCGCTCGCTCGAAATACGTCGCCACCGCAAGCCGAGAAATTCACCCAGCACGACGCCGAGCACGTATTCGCGCTCGGCGGCTCGGGTATCCGGGGTTTCTATCAGCAGCATCGGAGAGGTGGCTCTCATCGTGTCCATGTACAGCGGTGAAGTTCGTTGTGGAAGTTGCGGCTTTCGTAGAACCCGTGGACCGGAACGGCATGATACAGGGCGGAGCTGGTCAGGTTGGGATACATGCTCAACGAGGTTGGCCGACACGCCGACGGGACCTCGCGATTGGAGCGAATCTCGGCCTCGTCGAAGTAGACCCACGTGCCATCGGGGTGGATGGAAACACTAGTGTGGTAGTACGGTGCGATTGCCTCGCCGTCGTGAATCACCTGAGCGTGGCTCGCTCCCAGCCTTTCGCGCGGCAATTCCAGGATCCTGATGTCATTGCGTCGGCTGAAAAAACGATACTCCGGCTTTGCCGGCTCAAAACCTTGTCGGAAACACGCGGTAGATGCCGTTATCACGTCCTCATCCACCGCCAGCCCCGTCGGCCGGTTGTGCGCGCATTCTCGCGGCATGAGCCCGGAGAGATCCACGCCTTTCTTGATCGCACCGGAATCAAGGTCGTACTCCACAAGGTCCCAGCCTTCGAGGCGGCGCGATTCGTACGAAAGGGTCGAGTACTGGATATACATGCTCGATTCGTGAATGGCTGGAATTGAGGCGTAAATGACATGCCCTTCCCGTGACGGGATCACCACCTGCTCGCTTGCAAATCCGTCGCGACTGCTTCGCATCACGAGATCTCCGTCCAGCACCCCTTCCGACTGCCGTCGGGCCAGAAGGAACGTCTCCCCGTTGGCAAGAAGGAAGCGCGGGTAGGTGTACCGGCCGGCAATTTGAACAAGCGGCTTGAAGGGCTGCGCCGAGCCGAGCGGTTTCTCGTACAGAAAGAGATCACTGCCGTGATAAGAGGTCGCCAACAACAGCCGATCTCGAGTGACATCTTGGATAATCGCCGGTGCCGCATGGTCATCGGCGTGGCCCTTATCCAGATCGACCACCTCCCGATGGTCGTGGACCAATTGCCTGCCCGCGCCTTTCGCTTTGCCACCGTTGACATCAAATTCCGCAACCATTACCCCCCCCCCAGCGAGTCAAGTAGGCCAGAAACTCCGAATGCTTCGACGGAACCCGCTGTACGTTCGGGGCGTTATAAAAGAGGAAATTGCCATTCAGGGAAACCAGGCGACTTTCGGCCTTCAACGGTGAACCGGCAAGGACCAGAAGCGCCGCCGCTGTTGCCGTAGCCCAAGCGGCGGCCCTAAGCGGAATACCCTTCATTCCTTTCCTCCAATTGACCTCAGGTGGATGGGCTTGTCACCGGCTGGCCCATTAGTTTGTCCTTGGGGACCCAGGGCATTGGCGAACATTCGTACGAGGTGATGGTTACCCCGTTCGCTCAGGTGGTGTTCGTCGTAGTACAGAGGCATGCCGTCCCGGCTGCCGGCGCAGGTCTTTTCGTCACATAGCCATGGCGCGGGATCAAGCACGGTCACGTTGGGGAATTCCCGTTCGGCCTGACGCAACACGTCGGTGACGAACTCGTGTCGCCGAACGCACTCCTCACGAGACAGTGCCTCCAACGTATTCCGACAGCGAAGTAGGGAATGATGAGTCGGCCATCGCGGGGCCTGATCCCCACCTTCATTCCCGTACATCAGTAATGCCTCCATCCGCTAACCGGAGTTAACGAAAAAGATGTCGGCTCGGATAAAGCTGTTTCGAACCTCCACGCCAAGTAATGTAACGGCACGACGAGAACGCCAGCTAGCGCGTGCAGACTATTTATACAATTTCGAAATAAGCGAGTTCCAAACTTCACAGCCACTAGCTGACACCCTTCAACATTTGCCGAAGACACCTGCCAACAGTCAGCAATTTAGAATCTGTCTTACTTACGTGGAAATAAGGGGTTTGAATGGCCCCAAATGCACGAAAGAATCGTTCGATTGGCTCGATCATCGAACCTTCGAAATCGAAGACATCTACGTCTTCGGGCTGGTTTCGGATTGCCTCCCAGAGGACCAGACTCGTTGCGCCGCTGCTCCTCAGCGCGGGATCGCCCCCGCCCATCAGGTAGTACGCCGTTCCATCTTGTCTGACGATGTACGCGCCTGCGTGCGCGCGCCCCTGCGGGTCGACCGCTACTAGACAGTCTCGTGCCGAGCGCGCTGCCGCAGACTGATCGATACGCTCAACCAGTTCCCTCGAGTAAGGCACGCCCCTACCCTGCCTTTCAAAGGTCTTACGATTGAGCCTCAGGAACTCATCCAGGTTGTGAGCCGGGCGCACCGTTAACTCGTAACGATCACGTGCCTTACGGATATCACCACGAATGTTTTGCTGCAAGCCGCTCCATAGGACGTTCTCATCACCGAGGCCGTTCAGGCGATATGTATAACGAGTGCTCTGCTCAAAACCACGCCAGTAAAACGGCAACCAGTTCTGCCGGGCGCAATCCCAATTCTGGCCGTAATAGTGATGCCGCGGCAGACCATCCGCAAGCGCGATCAACACGTCCTTTTCGTAGGCCAAGGCCTTCGGATAGGACTTGTTAGTGGGCCGAACCCACGGACCAAGCGTCTGGGTGAGCTTGGGCTGGGTCAGTACCGTGAACCCCAAACGGCGACGTGCCACGAATGGCAACGAGCCCACCACGCGCTTTCCCTGGTAAGCAATAACCGCGTCCCAAGTGCCGTCGGCAACCGCATCGAGCCACCAGGCTTGCGAGAAAACGGGAATCGACGGTTCTGAGTCGCAGAGTTCGCGGTAAGCCTCCTGGGAGCGGATGGTTTCAATACTCATGCGCTGTTCTCCCCGCCGGCATCCGCTCGCCTCTTACGCTTGGTCACTTCGATTTTGAGCTCCTCGTACATGGATTCCGGAATCTTTATGGACCGAGGAATCGAAAACTGCGACGGCACGTCAAATCGGTGCTCCAATTCCACGCCGTGGTGTTTCATGAAGGCTTCGAAGGCTGCCAAGGTCCCTTGAACGTCCTCGCAAAAATCCTCATAGCGGATCCGGAAGGTCCGATCTTCAAGTCCTAGCCGCACGATATCGCGAACAACCAATTCATGGATCGACTGGATCTGGCCCACCACCTGCTGAACCGGTGGAAGCTTCGACAGTGCATCCACATCCGGGGGCGGAACGGACCACCACTGATCATATCGGCCCAACGCATCGTTGCGGCCCTTCAAGATCGACTGGGCGTTATCCACCCAATCCCGCTCGATCACCACGAAAAGAGCATTTGGCACATGGTGCGCGATTGGTTCAATTCGTAGGGTCGCATAAAGATTTTTAAAAATGAGCGGCAGCCCAACTGATTGTGAAAAACTCATCAGCGAGCGGCGAAAAGCCATCATCTTCCGATCCGAAACGTCACCCAAAGTGACGTAAGCCGGATCTCGACGGAAAAATCGATACCACCATGCACCGCATTCCGACGGAGCATCTAACCCTTCTGTGCGACCATGCTTAGACGTGTAATCCGACACACTCTTCTCCGTCAACGGATGAAAAAGCTTCTCGGCCAGAACCGGTGCCCCAAACCACGCACAGTGACGGTTCGACAAGTAACCCAGTTTGAAGGCGTCGGTCAAAACTTGCATGATTACTGTGCTTCCCGATCTTGGGGGGCCTAATAAGAAAATTGGAGGATATGCTTTCTCACACGGCCGATCCTGTAAAAAAACCGACTCCCAAAGCGGAGTAATAACATGATTCGACACGAGAAAAGCACGTCTAAACAACTTCCTAATCAACATTTTTAGATCAACCATCATATTCATCGATTGTTTTCACAACCTTAGCTGGCACTCCCGCCAAAATCTGGTCTCCTTCTTTGAAGGATCGAGTCACGACCGCTCCCGCAGCCACAATTGTATGCGGCCCAATAATAACTCCTGGAAGAATCACACAGTTTGCCGCCAACCAACAATTGTCACCAATTACAATCGGATCACCTTCGATATATTTTCGATAATCCCGAACATCATGGTTCATCGATATGATACTGACACGAGGCCCAATCCATACATTTCGCCCCAATTTTATGCCGTTGCGACCGTCTATATGACAACACATTGACAGCCCCGGTGTTCTTGTTCCACGTTCAATCCTTTCGGGCCGAATCACTTTAGAGGTTGGATGCACAGGCCAAGGAACCTGTGAATTCACTCGCAGAAGTTTCTGCATCATCCAGTGTTTTATAACCAAGACAAAGGAATGCTCATTCTCTCCCGCACACGCATATCGAGGCCAAAGGAATTTGAGAACAAAATCTTTCATATATTCTTCGCGTTAATCAGGAAATTCGATTTAAAAAACCAAACCGCAGCTCGACACCCCAATAAAAAGGAAGCGAAAGCGTGGACAAAACAAACATCGAAAAAATGCGGACATTTTTTTCTTCGATCACGGACTGCATAAAAAGATAAACCCCAAAAAGTAAAAAAACCATCACGATGGGGGATGCAAAGCCGACAACAAGGCTGCCAAAATCAAGTTTAGACAACTTCATTATAACAACCGAGTAAACCAGATACCCAACAGCACTCAACGCGCTAAACAACTTAACGGCTTCCAAAACAGAAAAGTCTAGCAAATACGCGATGACAAGCGCACCTGATCTCATCAAAAACAGAAACCCCTGTAGTAACATTGCGAGACGCTGACGCTCAATGACCACGAAGATTCTTGAAAGCGGGTTAATAATGAATTGAATTGCAAGCATCGGCGTCAACCAGCGAACCATCTCACCGGCTTGCCGCCAATCCTCACCGAAGACAAAAGCGAAGAGTTCCGGCGCAACTATGAATAGAACTGCCGCACTTGGAAACACCAGAATCGCCAGCACTATAAAAAGACGGCGGACCTCATTTCCCAAGCGATCCTCTCGATATGCTTCAACCGAGTTTGGCAGAAATGCATCAGCCACAGCTGTCGCAACAACTGCCATAGGAAGATTGATGACTCGCTGAGCCAACATGTATGCACCAGCCGCTGCAGGACCGAAGAAGGCGGCAAAAAAGATGGGCGGCACTTGGGCGCCACCAGTGTTCAGCAGGCCTGCCCACGAGGAATAAGCCGGGAAGTGACTGTACCGGTACGCCACCTGACCTATTCCCTTATGGGGGAGCAGTGAGCCTAACTTAAAACCTCCAGGTTCCCGGGCATGATTCCAAAGACTCACGCTTCCAGCGGCTTGGCCTATGACTCGACCAAGCAAAAGGGCGAACGGACCGAGGGCATATCCGCCCATTTGCACCAAGGACATCCAAGCCGATTGGCTGACTTTCGTACGCGCAATAACCGAGAAGGCTTTCCGACGGATGGCCCAATAGTTCAATACCTGATATATCCCCGCCAAGAGCAGGCCGACGGGTAGTAGCCAGAGATATGGAGATAGCTGGGGCGTGTTAAGGGTGGCGGCAATGCTTTCACCGAAGACAGCGACAATTAATGCCGTAACCCCGGTCATGCCTGCAACCACGAGCAGACTCAACGCCATCACATCGGTGGCCTCTTCATTACTCTCGGGAAGAGGTATTGCCATTTGATAACGCAGACTGGCTATTACCCCAAGAATCGCCAAAAGTCCCGCGAATACCGCTAATAGCCCGAAATCCTCCGGGCTGTACAAACGCGTGAGAATCGGTGAGGCGGCCACAATGATGATCTGTCCCGCCGCCGTGCCACCGGCAAGGACCGATACGCTGCGTGCAAACCGATTCTTCGGTAGTGCGCGTTTAATGAATTCCTTCATGTGAACTGGCTAGTCACGCCCAGGCTCATTGAGCAACGTGGCCAGACGATTCTGCTCTACCGCGGGCAGATACGGGTGCATGGGTAAGCTCATAACCTCTTCCGCCGCCCGATCCCCTTCAGGCAAGGACGCAGTTTCGTCACTGACCGCCGGCTGCTTGTTGAGCGGAATCGGGTAGTGAACGGCTGTGGGAATGCCCGCTTCCTTAAACGCCAACTGCACCGCTTCGCGATCAGGAACACGAATGGTGTACTGCGCCCAGGCACTGGTGTTGTATTCCTTGATGAAGGGGGTTTGGCCACGGAAAGCACGGACGGACTCGGACGGGGCTTCTGTCAGTGGTCGTCCGTGAATGTCCGTGGCTGATAAGAGCTTGTTATATCGGGCCGCAGCCTCGTTTCGAAGGGCAAGTTCTTCTTCAAGGATTTCCAGCTTGGGTAGCAGGATGGCGGCTTGCAAGGTATCCAGGCGGCTGTTCACGCCCACGCGCAGGTGATTATAGCGGCGATCCTGCCCGTGGCGGGCGATCTGACGAAGTTTTGTGGCCAGTTCCTCATCGTTGGTGAAGAGCGCCCCACCATCCCCGTATGCACCCAACGGCTTGCTGGGAAAGAAGCTGGTGGTGCCAATGGTGGTCAGATTGCAGGAGCGCTTGCCCTTATACGTCGCACCGAAACTCTGCGCCCCATCTTCAATGACTGGGATGCCGTGCTTTTCGGCAATGGCGCTGATTTCGTCTAGGTCCGCGCACTGTCCGTAAAGGGAGACAGGGATGATCGCACGGGTCTTGGGGGTAATAACGGCTTCGAGCTTTGCCGGATCCATGTTGTAGGTCAGGGGGTCGATGTCGACATAGACCGGTTTCGCGCCGAGCACGGCGGGTGTTTCCGCGGTGGCAATGTAGGAGAACCCTGGAACAATGACCTCGTCGCCCGGGCCGACGCCGACGGCCATCTGGGCTATCTGGAGGGCATCCGTGCCATTGGCGCAGGAGATGCAATATTTCGCGCCAGTGAAATCGGCGAGCTTTTCTTCCAGCTCGGCCACTTCCGGGCCGAGGATGTACTTGCCGTGAGCGAGCACCCGCTGGATGTTCGCGTCGATCTTGTCCTTGATGCGCGCCTGCTGCGCGGCGAGGTCGATGAATTGCATAGTTGTCTCTTGATGTTGTGTTGCCACGGACGGGCACGGAAAGCACGGACTTTTGGAATGTGAAAGGCCCAACTAACCCGCGTTTCAACCTTCAGTGCTTTCCGTGTTTTCCGTGGCTACCCTTCTTTAGTTACCTTTCCGTGGCTCAGGTGGTAAACGTCGCCGGTATGGGGGCACGTAACCCTGCCCTCGCCTTTCAGGGGCAGGTCGAGGCGTTCGCCGTATTCGCTCATCCAGCCGATCTGTTTGGCGGGAACGCCGACCATCAGGGCGTAATCGGGTATGTCACGGTTGATGACGGCACCGGCACCGATAAAGGCATAGCGTCCGACGGTGACGCCGCAAACGATGGTGCAGTTAGCGCCCAGGGTCGCGCCCTGCTTGACGTGTGTAGGACGGTACTCGTCCTTGCGCGATACGGCGGAGCGCGGGTTGTAGACGTTTGTGAAGACCATGCTCGGACCGCAAAAGACGTCGTCCTCGAGGGTGACGTCGTCATAGACCGAGACGTTGTTCTGCACCTTGACGTTGTCGCCGATCTCGACGCGGTTGCCGACGAATACGTTCTGGCCGAACGAGCATTTCTTGCCGATACGGGCACCGCCACAGACATGCACCCAGTGCCAAATGCGGGTGTCCTCGCCTATGGTGGCGCCTTCATCGATGATGGCGGTTTCGTGTACTTGGTAGTTCATAAATCTCTTTCTTGTTTGCCACGGACTGTCACGGAAAAGCTCGGATGTAAGGAACCTGAAGAGCTCAGAAGCCGACATCTTCAACCGTCAGTGCTTTCCGTGTTTTCCGTGGCTACCCTCTTTGCTAACTGCTTCGTTGCCACGGACTGTCACGGAAATCACGGACTGTTGTTCAAAGAACCATGCGCTTTATTTGTGCTTTTGGGTGAGTGAAGTTGACCAAGAGTCCCACACGGTATGACATTGCTTTCAAGTAGTTGAGGAGCTGGGCTTCGTGTTCCGGTAACAATCCACGTACGGCCTTTAGTTCAACAATCAGTTCGTCCTCGATTAAGAGATCAAGCACGTGCTGTCCTACCGGGACCTGCTTGTAGAACGTTGTCACGGGAACCTGCCGTTGAACGCTTAGGCCGCGGCTGGTTAATTCGTGCGCGAGCGCGTTTTCATAGACAGACTCCAGAAACCCGGCACCCAACTCCCGCGACACCTCAAATATTGCCCCTCTCACCGCATAGGTGAGATCTTCGCATTCCAACATTTCCTTGTCCGTGTTTTCCGTGACCGTCCGTGGCCAATGAATCAATACTCCAGCGGCAGGGAAATCGTCTTCCGATCGCGGGCGGAGAGGTAGGCGGCGATGAGGAGTTCGAGTGACTTGAGGCCTTCTCGGCCGTCGGTCTCGGGTTCGGCGTCGCCACGCAGGGCGTCGATGACGTTCTTGTAGTAGAGCGGATGACCGAAGCCGTACACGGAGGTGGTTTCGTAATTGGCCTTGAGCACGTCTTCGTCGTAGTCGCGCGG
>JAGXHU010000073.1 GCA_024636015.1 Halothiobacillus sp. | reverse complement strand
GCATACCACGCCGCGCATTCCGGAAAGCGACCCCCGTGAAACCCAACCAACCCTGGGCTTTCAACGGGTATTGCAACGCGCGGTCATGCAGGTTCAATCCGCCCAGCGCACCGAGGTCTCCGGCGCACATGTCTTGGCCGCCCTGTTCGGCGAACAGGACTCCCACGCCGTTCACTTGTTGCATAAAGCGGGTGTCACGCGACTGGACGTCATGAATTTCATTGCCCACGGTCTGACGCAAGACGCTCCACCCATCAATGAAATCCCCAACGAAAAAGAACGCGAAAAACCCGAATCAGCAGACGAAAACAGTTTCGAAAACTTCGTCATCAACCTCAACCAGCTGGCTCGGGAAGGCAAGATTGATCCCTTGATCGGCCGGAGCCTGGAGATTGAACGGGTACAGCAGATCCTGGGGCGGCGGCGCAAGAATAATCCGCTGCTGGTTGGCGAAGCCGGGGTCGGTAAAACCGCCATCGCGGAAGGCCTGGCTCGCAAGATTATTGAAGGCGACGTCCCGGTTACCTTGAAGGAAGCGGTCGTGTACTCCCTCGATCTGGGCTCTCTTGTCGCCGGTACCAAATATCGGGGGGATTTCGAAAAGCGCCTGAAAATCGTGCTCAAGAAAATCAAGTCGATTCCTCACGCCATCCTATTTATCGACGAAATTCACACCCTGATCGGTGCCGGATCGGCATCCGGTGGGTCGATGGATGCCTCCAACCTGATCAAACCCGCACTGGCCAATGGTGACCTGCGCTGCATTGGCTCAACCACACACCAGGAGTACCGGGCGATTTTCGAAAAGGATGCCGCTCTGACCCGCCGGTTCCAGAAAATAGACATCCCCGAACCCAGCGAAAACGAGGCCATAGCGATTCTGAAAGGTCTGCGCAGTGGCTACGAGCAGCATCATGGCGTCGAGTACAGCGATGAGGCACTGGAAGCCGCCGTGCGACTGGCCAGCCGGCATATTACAGACCGCCACCTGCCCGATAAGGCAATTGACGTCATTGACGAAGCGGGCGCCCAACATCGTCTGACGGTCCCTCTACCAGAGTCTCATGTGATTCTGGCCTCGGATATCGAGCGCGTCGTTGCCAAAATCGCGCGTATCCCGGAACGCAGCGTATCCACCTCGGACCGAGAGGTGCTTCGGCATATTGACCGCAACCTCAACATGGTGGTTTTCGGTCAAGAAGAAGCGATCGAACAGATCACGACCGCCATTCGACTGGCACGATCCGGCCTACGCACTGCCGACAAACCTATCGGCTCCTACCTGTTCGCCGGGCCGACCGGCGTCGGCAAGACCGAAGTCAGCAAACAATTGGCGCGTCTGCTGGGTATCCAGCTCGTGCGATTCGACATGTCCGAGTATATGGAGCGCCACAGCATTTCACGCCTGATTGGCGCGCCACCGGGCTATGTCGGTTTTGACGAGGGCGGCCTGCTGACCGAAGCCATTAACAAGGCGCCACATGCCGTCCTGCTGCTCGACGAAATCGAAAAGGCGCATCCGGATGTATTCAACATCCTGCTGCAGGTGATGGACAACGGGATGCTGACCGACACCAATGGGCGTCAGGTCGATTTCCGCAATGTCATCCTGATCATGACCTCAAACATGGGCGCTGAGGCCTTGGCGCGCAACAGCATGGGCTTTGTGACCCAGGATCATAGTCCAGATGGCCACGAGGCCATCAAACGCGGCTTCAGCCCCGAATTCCGCAACCGTCTCGATGCCATCGTTCAATTCAAGTCGCTGGCCCCGCGCCAAATCGCCAATGTGGTCGATAAACTCCTGCTTGAGCTGGAGCAGCAACTCGAAGAGAAAAAAGTACGTATGGTGATCGACGACGAGGTGCGCCAGTGGCTCGGCAAGGAAGGTTACGACGAAGTGCTGGGTGCTCGACCCATGGCACGCCTGATTCAGGAACGTATCAAGCGCCCATTGGCCGAAGAACTTCTGTTTGGGGCATTGGCCGACCATGGCGGCGAGGTGAGATTCCATCTCGATCCAGAAGGATACCCGGCGCTAACAATTGTTACGCAGGAAGAATCACTGACTGAAACCTCTTCCTAGGCAATGGATGCTGCAAGTAGATCCATGCCCCGGCTCAACCGTGATCGGTCAAACCGATCCTGTCGGCGGATTGAAAAGCGACGCTGTTAACGCGCGCGGAACGAGATACGACCCTTGGTCAAATCATAGGGGGTCAGTTGTACGGTAACCTTGTCACCCGTCAGGATGCGAATGTAGTTCTTGCGCATCCGGCCCGAAATGTGAGCCGTCACAATATGACCATTTTCCAGTTCAACCCGGAACATGGTATTGGGCAAGGTGTCAACGACAGTGCCCTGCATCTCGATGTAATCTTCTTTTGCCATAAATCCAGCATGCTTCGAAAGTGGGCGCAAATTATCGGTCAAAAAGCCTGTCGCGCCAAGCTTTCATTTAAATTAAGCAAAAAAACATGTAAGGAAAAACATGGACTTCATCGATTTCATCCAGCAACGCCAGTCAACACCACCTAAATATCTCGTTGAACCCACGCCTACACACGACGAACTACAGCGCATCCTGCAAACCGCCGAAAGTGCGCCGGATCACGGTGCACTCCACCCTTGGCGTTTTCTGGTCATTGACCAGGAGCAACGGGATGCATTAGGGGATCTCTTCGTCCACGCCCTGCTCCGGCGCGCGCCGGATACTGACCCGTCACTCCTGGAACGCGAACGTGAACGCGCCCTGCGCGCGCCCATGCTGATTGCCGCCATCGCAAACATCACGAACGACCACC
Organism: Halothiobacillus sp.; assembly: GCA_024636015.1. Classification (GTDB taxonomy): domain Bacteria; phylum Pseudomonadota; class Gammaproteobacteria; order Halothiobacillales; family Halothiobacillaceae; genus Halothiobacillus. Next base: position 36,392 of record JAGXHU010000073.1, on the reverse strand, counting down.
CGAAGATTCCTGCCATCGAGCAGTTTCTGGCCGCAGCCGCTGCCACACAGCAAGTAATGCTGGCCGCCAACCATTTGGGGTATGGCACCGTGTGGCTCACCGGCAACCGGATCTATGATCGGTTTGTGATGACGGGAATGGGGCTTTCGGAAAGTGAATTGCTCTTGGGCCTGATCAATGTCGGCACAGCAAGCGTGGACAAGCCGATCAAGATGATCCGACGATCCCGCGCGCCGGTGGATTACTGGCGGCCCTAATCAGTTTTTCACCTGACCCGGGACACCCACCTGACGCTCATCCGAAACAAATCTCGGAATCAGCGTAGGTAGTTGAACAACGATAAGCCTTGGATCTTGACCATGCTCTGTTGTGTCGCCTGCAAATTGAGATAGCTCTGATTGAGCTTAGTCACGGCGGCCGCCATGTCTGTATCCCGAAGATTGGATAAGGTTTGCTGATTCACGACATGCTGCGCGGCATTGCTGTCCTTCGCGGCAGACAACGAGTTGAGTGTATTCCCCATCCCCGCGCGCGTATCGGTGACCTGATTCATGACGGCGTCCAAATCCTGCTGGGTATTCTGGTACACCGTCTGGAGATTTGCTGGTTGCGCCGTGATGGCTGCCTGCAATTGGTCGATGACCTGCAGGATGCTCGCACTCCCGCCCGTCGTCGCACTCGTCGTCAATTGGAAGATCTGCCCGGCGGGCTGATTGATCGTGGCCGATTGACCATCTGCAATCGCCAGATTCACGGAACCTGCAGAAGCGACATTAGGATTAAGAGTCCCCGCCGTATCATAGGGCTGTTGACGCGCAGCGGTTCCGGAGAATAGATAATTACCCTGTTCATCCTTGGCATTGATCTGGCCCGCAAGGGCCTGGCGCAACTGACCGAGCTGATCGGTCAAAGCAGCCAGCGATGTGGGGCTCTGTGCCGAGTTGTTCGCCTGAATCGCCACATCCCGCACATTTTGCAGGATGCTCGTGATCGATCCCATGGTCGATTCCTGAACCTGAACCTTGCCGGTTGCAGCATCGATATTCGTGCTGTATTGATTCTGCTTACTCGCGTATACAGAAAGGTTGCTGGCCGTTTGGAACGCCACCGGGTTATCCGCCGGGTTGGTGAGCTTCACGCCGGTCGCAATCTGTTCTTGGGCTTTCAGCATGCTTGTCTGCTGTTGCTGCAGATTCGTCAGGCCTTGAGTGAAAATCATGGATGTCGATACGCGCATGATCATATCCCCTTAACGGAAGGCCGAGAGAAGCGACTGAAACATCGCATTCGATGAACTGATTGATTGGGATAGCGCCTGGTAAGCCTGCTGATACTTCATCAGATTTGCAGCCTCCTCATCCAGGTTCACACCGGAAACCGATTGTTGCTGAGCGGTTAGATTCTGTAAAGTCGCACCCGCGGCCTGGGCCGACAACTGCACCTGCCCGGCAAAGGCACCCGCCTGGCTCACGGCCGAACTAATGGTATCGGTCAGGCTGACGCCATTATTGGCACCCGCCGCGCTCTGGCCGACTAGTGTCGTGCTCCCCAGGGTGAACAATGCCTGAATCTGCGTGTTGTCACGCGAGTACGCGGGCTGGCCCGCTGCTGCGGCAGCCACCCCGGAAGGACTTTGCTGAACAACCCCAATCTTTCCAGCCGCGCCCACCGTCGGCAGAATTTTCAGCACATCACCCGATTGCGGCGCCCCCGAAAAGGTGACATTCAGCCCTGGCAGGCTCAATGTCCCGCCCGATGCAACAGTCAAAGGCGTAGCACCATTGTTCGGCTGAGTGCTCACCTGCCAGTTCGTCCCGTCATAGCGGGCCTGGTAAGTTTGCCCGGTGAGCAGGGTCGGGTCGGTATAGGCTCCGGCCGCCGAACCCGTTCCTTGATTGGTTGGCAACGCGGCTGTCTGCGGCGCAAACGCGGAAACATCCGTAAACAGATTTGTGCCGGGGTTGCCATTAAGGTCGACACCCCCCGTTTGGTTCTTGTTGACCTGATCCGCCAGCACCAATGCCGCCTGCCCCAGTTGGTTGCGCAACGGAGTAATCAACTGGCTTTGCGCTTGCAGCATACCGCCCAGAGTGCCGCCCGTGACGCGGGAAGTAATATCCGAATTACCGATTGTAACGCTCAAACCCGAGGGGAGATTGCCGACACTCAGATTGGTCGCATGATCATTCAGCACGAGGGACTGTCCGCTGCCCAAGGTCAGATTAATGTTGCCCTGATTGTCACTGCTCGCCTTGACATTAATCTGCTCGGAAATCTTGTTGATCAGCTGGTCGCGCTGATCAAGCAAATCATTTGGCAGAGCATTGGGATTTGTAGCCTGCGCCTGGCTGATTTGACCATTGAGCGCGGCAATTTGCTGGGCATAGGTATTGATCTGCCGACCGATAGCCGTTCCCTGCTGCCCGATCTGGTTATTCAGGTTTTGCAATTGGCTATCAATTTGATTGAATTGATTGGTTAACGCTTGGGCGGACCCCAGAAATGCAGACCGAGCGGTGGGATCCGTCGGATTGCTGGCCACCGCCTGGGTGGCATTGAAAAAGGTTTGGGTCTGCTGGGCAATCCCCGTACTCGTATCCCCGAGCAGCTGCGTAGCCTGCGTCGAAAAATCTTTCAGAAAACTCAGCCGACTGTTATCCGATGTTGCGCTATTAAGCTGGCTCGTGACGAACTGATCGTAGCTGCGGGTTACTGAGCCGACCTGAACCCCGGTACCCACATAACTACCCTGCTGGAACTGCGGGGGCATCGTCGTGAGATTGACGGTCTCCCGCGAATAACCGGGGGTATTCGCGTTGGCTACGTTATGGCCGGTCGTGGCCAAGGCCTGCTGCATGGCCAGCAGCCCAGATACGGCATTACTCATCAAGTCTGGCATGGCCAAAACCTCTATAGCGGGATAGACACTCTATCGACCAAATACAAAAAAACTTTAACACTGGATCACCAAAACCCCACTGATTTTATTCAGGAAGGCGCGGCGGGGGATACAGGATCGGGGATTCGCCCCGAATGCATGATGGCAATCAGTTTGTCCGCATATTGCGGATCCGTTGCGTAACCCGCTTTCTGTAGTGCCCGCGCAAAAGCATCTGGGTCACTTTTGGCAGACAATCCCTGACTATAGCGTGGGTTTTGCTGGAGAAACTGCACAAAATCGTTGAACGACGAGGCAATGGAATCATAGGCACGAAAAGTCGCCTTGCGCGGGACCATTGCGCCCCCTTCAAACTCCAGCGTATTCACCGTTTGCTGCGCGCCCTGCCAGGACGGATCGGCCTTAATACCGAAGAAATTATAGTTTGTATGGCCTTGTGCATCGACGGGCAAATGCTTCCCCCACCCCGTTTCCAGGGCAGACTGCGCAATCAGAACCTGGGCGGGCACGCCGAGCTTTTGGGCCGCTGCCTGGGCATGCGGCAAAATCGCGTCAACGAATGCCTGCGGCGAATCCCAATACTTGGGCGCATTCGCCGCAGTCGGTAATGGCTTGGCCGAGTCAACTGCAGCATCAACGGCACTACCCGCTTTCACGGCGGGCGCATCGAGCAATAGGGATTTGTGCAGGGCAAAAGGCCTGAGTGTCTGATTCCGCTCAGGCAACTTGAATGCGCGTGGCAGGGCATCAACAGCCTGTGTACTGGCCGGATTTGCCGGGTGCAGCGGGAGGAATACCTTGGCTTCCGAAGCCTTCGGCTGGCTCACAGTGTCCTGACGCAATTGCCGCTCGATCATAGTGGCCAACCCGATCCCCCCATGTGACGCAATTTTCTGCGAAACTTCCTGATCCATCATGCCCTGAAAGGTTTTGCTTTGTTCGCTATCGAGCAAGCCGTCCTGCGGCGTGGCTTCGCGCATTGACTTCATCATCATGTTAATGAACTGGGTTTCAAACTGATGCGCCACGGTTTTCAATGCGGCGCGCGGATCATTCTTGGCCGTCGCCTGCAGACGCGCCAGGCCCTGAAAATCGTTATAGCTGGTGATGGCCGTATTTTGATTGATGGTCATGTCTACCTTCCTCGACGCAACTGACAGCGCATCAAATCACGATCAGTTGTGCCTTGAGCGCACCGGCACTTTTCAATGCCTCCAGAATCGCGACGAGATCCGACGGCGACGCCCCAACCGCATTCACTGCTTTGACGATATCGTTCAAGGTGACGCCGGGATTGAACAGGAATGCCCGCTTCTTACCCTCCTTCACGCCAAGCTGGGAGTTCGGAGTCACGACTGTTTGGCCCTGTGAAAAGGGCGCGGGCTGAGACACCTGATTGTTTTCCTTGATCGTGACCGTCAGATCACCATGAGAGACGGCAGCAGCCTCGATCCGGACGTTCTGGCCTATTACCACCGTGCCGGTACGGGCATTGACCACCACTTTGGCGGAACCCTCGCCGGGTGTGACGTCGATTCCCTCCAGCACCGACATGAAGCTCACCCGCTGATTCGGATCCTGTGGCGCACGGACACGCACGGTGCCGCCATCAACCGCTTCGGCAACCCCACCGCCCAACGCCTTGTTGATGGCCTGCTCCATATTTTTGGCGGTCGTGAAATCGGGGGAATTCAAATCCAGATAGACCGAGTTCGCGCCGCCCATCGAGCTGACCACGGACCGTTCAACCAGTGCCCCGTTCGGAACCCGACCCGCCGTCGGAATATTGACTGTAATGCGCGAACCATCTTTGCCCGACACATCCAGACCACCGACCAGCAAACTGCCCTGGGCAATCGCATAGATCTGTCCATCCACGCCTTTGAGGGGAGTCATCAACAACTCACCGCCCCGCAGACTCTTGGCATTCCCGATGGACGATACGGTGACGTCGATCTGCTGGCCTGGTTTGGCAAATGGTGGCAAGTTGGCCGTCACAATCACCGCCGCCACGTTCTTGAGCTGAACATTACCCGCGCCCGCAGTCGACAAGCCCTGCCGTGCCAGCATGTTTTGGATGCTTTGCAGGGTGAAGGGTACCTGAGTGGTCTGATCGCCCGTGCCGGGCAAGCCAACCACGATCCCGTACCCGATGATCTGGTTATCACGCACCCCGGCGAAGGTCGCCAGATCCTTGATACGATCGGCCTGCGCGATGCCGACGGAGCCCAGGGGCAACCCGATCCCGATCAGCAGAAAAATGAGTAGATGACGCATGATAGGTCTCTCTTAAAACGGGAAAATAGGGCTATTGAAGAAGCGCGCCAGCCAACCCATGTTGTTGGCATCGTTCACAGTACCGCTGCCGCCATAGGAAATATGGGCATCGGCTATACGCGTTGAGATCACGGTGTTATCCGGCGCAATATCCTGCGGTCGGATCAACCCCGACAATTTCACATATTCGGTACCCTGATTGATACCGATGTATTTCTGCCCCTGGATGAACAGACTGCCGTTAGCATAAACCCGGGAGACGGTGACCGTAATCTGGCCGCTCAGGTTATTGGTTTGCGCGCTGGTGCCATCACCCTTGAAGGCATTGCTGCTGCTCAGGTTTCCCGTCAACCGCGCTACCGCCGCCGAAGTCAGACCAAAAATGGCGGGCGGCGTAATCGCGGTGGCTTGCGACTTATTTGTGGCGGTCGTGGCACTTTTACTGCCGTTCATGCTCTCCTGCAGAACCACCGTCAAAATATCGCCTACCCGATACGGACGCGCATCAACGAACATGTTATCCATCTGCCCCGCCTGATAAATCGCGCCGCTGGTTTGCATCGGATTGTTTTGTGACTCTTCCGGCGGCATGACGACTGCAAACGACGGATCCGGCTTGACGGGTGGCTGGCTGGCGCAACCGCTCAACCCCAGCACGCCTATTATCGCGGCTCCCATGATCCGAACCAAACCTCTGATTTTCATCTCAAGCCTCCCCGGATTGACCCAGGCGCATTACACATTCTGATTCAGCGTCTGCAACATGCTCGACGTCGTCGAAATAGCCTTGGAGTTCATCTCGTACGCGCGTTGGGTCTCGATCATGCTGACCAATTGCTCAACCACGTTCACGTTCGAACTCTCCAGCATCCCCTGTTGCAACGCACCCACACCGTTAAGACCCGGCGTGCTGGTCTGCGCCGCACCGCTGGCACCGGATTCGAGGAAAAGGTTATCACCCACTGGCTGCAAGCCGGCCGGATTCACGAAGTCGGCCAAATTGATCGTACCCACCTGAGTGGGCTGAGCCTGACCGGACAACTGGACACTGACGGTGCCGTCGCTGCCCACCGAAATGGACTGCGCGCCTTGAGGGATCGTGATCGCAGGCTGCAACGGCAAACCATTGGCGGTAACAACCTGGCCACTGCTGTTCATGCTGAAACTGCCATCTCGTGTGTAGGCCACCGAGCCATCCGGCTGCAACACTTGAAAGAACCCGCGACCATTGATCGCCATATCCAACGCATTGTTCGTGGTAACCAGATTGCCCTGGGTATGATTTTTCTCAGTGGCAACGACCTTCACGCCCGTACCGATATTTAGCCCCGTCGGCACTTCGTTTTGCTGGGTGTTGGCCGAACCGACTTGGCGGTAGTTCTGATAAATCAGATCCTCGAATACCGCCCGATCCTGTTTGAAGCCAGTCGTATTCACGTTGGCAAGGTTGTTTGAAATCACAGACATGCGGGTTTGTTGCGCATCCAGGCCGGTTTTTGCGATCCATAAAGCAGGTGTGGTCATGGTTCAATCCTCAAGTGAATTGCAGTAATTTATCGGCGCTGGAACTATCTTCACCCGCCGTCTTGATCATCTTGGTCTGCATCTCGAACAAGCGACCGTATTCGATCATCTTCACCATGGCATCCACGGCATTGACATTGCTCCCCTCCAGCACGCCACTGGCCACCTGGACTTTCGCATCCGGTTGCGGTGCCGGGGTATTGGGTTTCAATCCGAACAGGCCATCCGCCCTTTTTTCCAGATCTGCGGGCGGCGGATTGACCAGCTTGATGCGATCAATCTGGGCCGGTGCATTCGGCGTCCCCCCCAAAGGAATAATGGAAATCGTGCCATCGGCCAGAATATCGATGCGATTGGCGGGCGGTATAGCGATCGGCCCCTGGTTCCCCATCACGAGATCCCCTTGGGCGGTTTGCAATTGACCGTTGGGAGAGACATGCAGATCGCCGCGCCGGGTATAGGCTTGCGAGCCATCTGCCGCCTGAACCGCAATAAATCCCTGCCCCCTCAGGGCAACATCCAAGTCCCGTCCGGTGGTCATCAATGGACCCGGCTGAAAATCGGTACCGCTACGCACATCCTGGGCATATACCCGGGAGGCATAGGTCGGGCCATACACCGGCATGGACTTGTAGGCATCCAGATCGGCCTTAAACCCTTGCGTATTCACGTTGGCCAGGTTGTTGGCATTGGTGGCCTGAGCCAACAGTGTTTGCTTCGCGCCACTCATGGCGATATATGCAAGACGATCCATGATCGGCTCCTCATGTTTTCATAGAGATAAACTTGATAAAGCACAGGCCGTGCCAATCTCATGAACCTCACGGCATGAAACTTGGCAAACCTCGCTTGCGCGCCATTTGCGCGAGAAAACAATTACCTGAGAATCTTGTAGTGCCAATTTTCCGACGCTGATTTGGGCGTAAAAAAACGGGCATGAGCCCGTTTTTACTGGCGTGAAATTGATCGCGTTTGATTAACGGATATTCATTACCGCATCGGTTGCGGTCTTGTCGGTCTGAATGGCCTGTGCATTCGCCTGGAAATTCCGCTGCGCGGTAATCAGGTTGACGAGCTGCTGGGTCAAATCCACGTTGGACTGCTCCAGCGCCCCCCCCTGGATGGCCCCCAGAGTGCCAGCCCCCGGCTGCCCCACTATCGGGCTGCCGGAATCCACGGTTTGTGCCCAGGAATTATTCCCGACCTGCTTCAGGGCCTGCGGATCGCTGAAGTTGACCAATGTCACCATACCGAGCGCCACGTTCTGACCGTTGGTATAACTGGCCTGAATCAGGCCATTACTGCCCACGGAAATCCCGGTCAATTGTCCGGTCGTATTGCCATTCTGCGACTGGGCCGCCATGTTGAATGGGGCGTTGTATTGTGTGGCATTGCCCAAGGTCTGAACGCTCACACTGAGTGGCGCCGCACCCGTGCCCAAGCTGGCGGAGGTCGCCGTCACGGTAAAGGGTGCCGGGGTCGTGGGCAGCTGGCCATTCGCGTCGAAGGTTAGCGTGGACGGCCCCTGACTCGGCGTCTGCGTATCAACCTGATAGTACACATTCCATTCATTCGGATTGGCCGTTTTGACGTAATAACTCGTCAAGGTATGCGTATTGCCCAATGAGTCATATATCTGCTGTGAGTTGGCCTGTGTATAAGAAGCGGGATCGGGCGTTGCTTGAGTGGGATCGAATGCCACCGTAGGTGCCGTCGCACTAGCCGGCAGGTTGAAGGATTGGGTGACCGTTGTCGTGGCGACGGGCGCACCGGCGGCAACCGGCAGTTGTATCGGCGAGGCACTGGCCAGAGAGGTCGACTTCAACGAGCCATTTGAAGTAACGGGCAAGGCTTTGAGGTACTGTCCAGATGCATTAACGATAAATCCATCCTTGTTCACCCCCAGCGCCCCCGCTCGGGAATACACCGATTGCTGGCTGTCGAGCGCGGGTTGGAAAGCAAAAAAACCCTGGCCAGTAATCGCCAGATCCAGGGAGTTGTTCGTAAACTGCAAACTGCCCTGCGTAAACTGCTGCTGAACCGCCTCCGTCAGCACCCCCTGCCCTGTCGCCGTTTTGCTGTTGCCATACGCGCTGACGGCGTAAATATCGCCAAACTGAGCCCGGGATTGCTTGAAACCGGTCGAGTTGGCGTTGGCAATATTGTTGCTGGTCACGTCCAGGTCTTTCTGCGCGGCATTTAGACCCGTGATTGATGTATTAAAGGACATCGTGTCATCTCCTCATTCTTGGCAAGAATACATTAACTTAAAATAGTAAAAAAACTAGTTGAGAATCTGAACGACATCGGACAGTTGTGCCGAAGGCAACCCCCCCGCCAGATTAAGCTTCGGACCCGTGGCGCTCACGCCGACGCTATCAATGACCGCACCCACATAGGTCTGCGCCCCCACACCCTTGCCGCTCACGGTTGCGCTCGCGCTGACCTGATAAGTCCCCGCCGGCGCAGTACTGCCATCAGGCATCGAGCCATTCCAGGAAAAGTTGGGTTGGGTGGATCCGGTAATCGGTACGGTTTGGGTATTCACCACCTGACCATTTGAGTTCGTGATGGTGACGGCCAGATTCGTCGCCCCTGTCGGCACGTCAACGGCACCCAGAATACCCGAAGACTGTGGTGTGCCGGTCGATGACGTCCCGGTCGACACATAGGCCGCACTCCCCTTCACAATGGCAGCCTTCCCAACCAGTGTAGCGGCCTGCATGATCTGATTCGATTGTATCGATGATTGGAAGCCGCTGACCGTCGTATTGAGCTGATTGATGCCCTGTAGCGAGCTGAACTGTGCCAGTTGCGCCACCATCTGGCTGTTGTCGGTTGGATTGGTCGGATCCTGATTCTGTAGCTGTGTCGTCAACAGTTTCATGAAACTGTTCATGTCCAGTGTTTGCGGACCACCGCCCGTCGTACCACCCGTCGTGGCAGAAGCAGGAGCGGCCAGTCCCAGACTGGCAAAGGGATTTGAGACCGGATTCGTGGTTGTCATGGTAGTAACCTCTTATTGACCCAGTTGCAGCGTGCGTAACGCCAGATTTTTGGCAGTGTCCATCACCTGAACGTTGGTCTGATAGGAACGGGAGGCCGACAACATATTGACCATCTCCTCTACCGGATTCACATTCGAGGAATACACATAGCCATCCTTATTCGCCAAGGGATTACCCGGCTGGTACAGCGCGGGGTTGACCGCGTTGCTCTGGGTAATGCCCATCACCCGCACACCTGTGCCGCCATTCTGCTCGAGCACCTGCTGGAATACCGGTTCACGGGCCTTGTAGGCATCCTCGGGTTTGGTTGCAACCGAGTTGGCATTGGCCATATTGGATGCCGTGGCGTTCAAGCGTAAGGATTGTGCAGACATGGCGGAACTCGCCACGTTAAAAATCGAGAACAAACTCATGGTTTATCCCTCCTATTGGCCCGTCAGGGCCGAGTTGATGCCTTTTATCCGGCTGTTCAGAAAACTCAGCGTGGTTTGGTAGGCCACCGCATTCTCGGTAAACCGAACCCGTTCCCGCTCCATATCGACGGTGTTGCCGTCCAAGGCAGGCTGATCAGGAATGCGATAAAGCTCCTGTGCCCCATTACCTGTACCCGCCGCTGTCAACTGCCCAGCCGAATCGCGCTGGAGGGCCAACGGCTGGCCGACGCCACCATCCTGCCCCGCCGGGCCTGCGGCCGCGCGCAGGGCATCGCCGAACGAGAGATCCCGCGCCTTGTACTCCGGGGTATCCGCGTTGGCGATATTCGAGGACAGAATACCCATGCGTTCCGACCGAAACAGCAAGGCTTGCCCATGAATCCCAAAAATTCGATCACTCATCTCTGAAAACCTCCCCATCATCAATGTGGATTGCTAAGCGATAATCGTGCCAACATAATTATTACCGCCCATACCCCGCCAGCATCTCAACGCATTCCTTGAAACGGCGTTCCCCCGATCAACGCGACTTCAGACCGGAATCCTTTCTTTTATCGAGTGAATTTGCGTACACTTGGCTTCGGTTTTACTACCCATAGAATGCTCATTGAACGATATCCATCTTGGCGTCTTAATCGCTGTGCTCGTCATCCTCATACTGGTGTCGGCTTTTTTTTCGAGTTCGGAAACCGCGTTGATTTCTCTGAATCGATATCGGTTGCGCCATCTCGCCAAACGGGGACATGGCGGCGCCGTGCGTGCCCAGAAACTGTTGGAGCAGCCAGATCGACTGATCGGCCTCATCCTGCTGGGCAACAACTTTGCCAATATTCTGGCGTCTTCTATCGCGACCGTGATCGGCCTGCGCGTATTCGGCGACAGTGGCATCGCCATCGCCACCGGCATCATGACCTTCGCCCTGCTGATTTTTGCAGAAGTGGCCCCCAAGACCGCCGCCGCGATATCGCCCGAGCGCATCGCTTGGCCGGCGGCCTATTTCTATACCTTCGTCATGCGGTTCATGTCGCCCCTGATTAAACTGATCAATCTGCTGGCCAATGGTCTGTTGTTCATTCTGGGATTCAATACTCGGGCGAGTAACATTCAGGGGCTGTCAACCGCCGAACTGCAAACCATCGTGCGCGAATCCAGCCACCATCTGCCGGAACAGAATCAAAGCCTTCTACTTTCCGTGCTTGAACTCGAACAGGCGCAGGTCGAAGACATCATGATTCCTCGGGCGGAAATATTCGGCATCGATATCGACGCCCCCTGGGATGACGTCCTGAGTCATCTCAGAACAGCGCCCTACAGCCGGATACCGGTCTTTCACGGCTCTGTGGAGCACACAGTGGGCATCATCAATGTCCGCAGGCTATTCGCGCACCTGATGGACAACTCGCTGACCAAGAGCCAACTCAAGCGCCTATTGCGCGAACCGTACTACGTGCCCGAAGGCACGCCGCTAACGACCCAGTTGCTGAATTTTCAGACACAAAATCGACGCTCTGCCCTGGTGGTAGACGAATATGGCGACGTCTTGGGCATGGTGACGCTGGAAGACATCCTCGAAGAGATCGTCGGCGACTTCACCACCGACCCCGAATCGGATGTCGATGGCATCGCCCCCCAGGAAGACGGCAGCTTCTTCCTGCGTGGCAACGTGCCGATCCGTGAAATCAACCGGGAGCTGGCGATCGAGCTCCCCACCCAGGAAGCCAGTACGCTCAACGGCCTGATCATCGAACAGCTCGAGACTTTGCCCATGGTTGGTGCCACCGTCGAACTTGACGGCGTACAAATTGAAGTCCTCAGTGTGCGCAAACGCTCGGTCGAGATGGCACGGCTGACCTTCAAGATGGAATCCGGCACCCCCTGATGGCGCGGGCAAAGGAAAAATCTGCCTTCGTCTGCCAGGAATGCGGCGCCGATTTCCCCAAATGGGCGGGGCGCTGTAGCGAATGCGGGGCATGGAATAGCCTCGCGGAAATCAAACTACCCAGTGGCTCCTCGCACCAGAACACCGCCAGTGCAACTGGTTACGCCGGGGGCGGCCCACAGATCACCATTCTGTCCGAGGTACGCATCAGCGACACCCCTCGGGAATCAACAGGGCTGGATGAACTTGATCGCGTACTGGGCGGTGGCCTTGTGCCCGGTTCGGTCGTACTGATCGGCGGCGATCCGGGCATCGGCAAATCCACCCTTCTGCTGCAAACCTTGCTGACCCTGCAGGCCAACATGCCCTGCCTATATGTCACGGGCGAAGAATCACTCCAGCAGGTCGCCCTTCGGGCACAGCGGTTGGGCGTCGATCTGGCCGGCAAGGAAGGCCAGCTCACCCTGATGAGTGAGACCTCGGTCGAATCGATCCTCGCGCATTGCGCCCGCCAACTCCCCCGCCTGCTGGTCGTCGACTCCATCCAGACCTTGCACACGGAAGGGCTCACGGCCGCACCGGGTTCCGTTTCCCAGCTACGGGAAGGCACGGCCCAGCTCGTCCGTTTCGCCAAACGGCATGACGTCACGATCTTCATCGTGGGTCACGTCACCAAGGAAGGGGCATTGGCCGGACCCCGCGTCCTGGAGCACATGGTAGATACAGTGCTGTATTTCGAGGGTGATCCCAGCGCGCGTTTCCGCGTGATCCGCGCCGTGAAGAACCGCTTTGGAGCTGCCAACGAAATCGGCGTGTTCGGCATGACGGATCGCGGCCTAAAACCGGTGAGCAACCCATCCGCCATTTTTCTGTCACGTCACGAGCAGCCCGTAGCGGGCAGCGTCATCACGGTCACGCGCGAGGGTACGCGCCCTTTACTGGTCGAAGTTCAGGCGCTGGTTGCGGAACATCCCGGCGGCAATCCCCGGCGACTCACGGTGGGTCTGGAACAGAATCGGCTGGCCATGCTACTGGCGGTGCTGCATCGGCATGGGCAAATCGCCCTGTACGATCAGGACGTATTTTTGAATGTCGTGGGCGGTGTGCGCGTCACTGAAACGGCGGCTGATCTGCCCAGCCTGCTCGCCGTGCTCTCCAGCTTCCGCAATCGCCCGCTGCCAGACGGCTTGATCGTGTTCGGTGAAGTGGGTCTGGCCGGTGAAATACGCCCCGTCAGCGGCGGACAGGAACGGCTAGCCGAGGCCGCCAAACATGGTTTTACACACGCCATCATTCCCAAGGCCAATATGCCTGGTCGGCCGATTGACGGCTTGACCATCACGGCAGTCAGTCACCTCAATCAGGCGCTGGATCTCCTCTAGCCGAACGGGCATCGAAATATCGGCTGCCTCACCTGATCCCGCAATTGCGGTCAAGACACCCGAACCCTGCCTACGTCATAGTTCGTGTCGAACTGAGGAGGAAACTTCGTGAACGACTCGACCGCACGCACTTATCGAGAACGCTTTGGCAAGGTGATCGACTACATCGATCAACATCTGGATGGGGATTTGTCCGTGGAACGGCTGAGCCAGGTGGCCAGCTTTTCCAAGTTTCACTTCCATCGGGTGTTTTCCAGTCACACCGGGATCAATGTCTACCGATATGTCCCGCTGATGCGCTTGAAACGCGCATCCTACCAACTCGTTTTTGGTGGGGACGCCCGTATCATCGATATTGCGCTGGATGCCGGTTTCGAAAACCCGGAATCATTTTCGCGCGCATTCAAAAGAATCTTCGACCAGACGCCCTCCCAGTTCAGGAAGTCGCCCGCCTGGAAACCCTGGTGGGCTCAATTACAGACTGTTACGCCGGAGAGGCTCCAAAACATGAACGTCACCATTGTCGACTTTGAAGAAACGAAAATTGCAGCGCTGGAACACCGGGGCGATCCCGAATTGATCAACGATTCGGTAAAACGCTTCATCGAATGGCGCAAGCAAAGCGGATTATCACCGGTTCACACCAGCAAGAGCTTCGGTATTGCCTATGACAACCCACAGACCACGGAGCCGGATGAGTTTCGATTCAATCTATGTGGATCAGTGAACGAGGCCGTTCTCGACAACTCATTCGGCATCGTCAATCGGACGATACCGGCCGGTCGCTGCGCCCGGGTTCGCCATCTGGGCAGCCATCAGGGAATCGGCGCAAGCGCGGTTTATCTCTACCGGGACTGGTTACCGGAGAGCGGCGAAGCCCTGCGCGATTTCCCGCTATTTTTCCATTATTTGAATCTCATTCCCGACGTCGAGGAACATGAACTGATTACCGATCTCTACCTGCCCCTGCAGTAGACCGACGCAACCAAATCGGTCCGTATAAACACGACACAGAATGCCCGGACGAAAATCGGGGCATTACGCTTGTCGGAGTGGAAGAAAATGTGGCGGGAACGGCGACGCTAACGGGCCGCGTCGACAAACGCCAGATACCCTCTTAATGAAGGTGCTTTTCCCTCATGGCCTGTCCGGATTTTTTCCAGAACCACCAGAAGAGATAGGCCGGCATACCGATAATGCCGATCATGGCGATGATTGACATAACAACAATCTGAGTTTCAATGCTCATAATCACCTGCTCCCATCAAACCCCCAAAATTATGGGGTAGTTCAGGTACTCTAGCCGGAAAGCAAGCCAATTCAACCCAGCGAAACACTCAACCATTTGATTTAGCTACCCAACCGGGCGAAACCCCCACCAGGTACCGTACCGACCGACCGGGGCATAAGCAGTCGGCATCCGTCGCAAACGGTGCGATGACAATACCAACACGCGATCACAGACGCATGAGGCAAATAAAATGTATGAATTCTGTTTTTTGACGAACGACCGAGGCGCCAACTTTGTGACCCAGGTCGAGGCGCTTGGGTTGGTCGTAACGAGTCGCCCGGACCCGATCAATGATGCTGTCACCATCGTGGCCATACCCGACGATATTGATGACGCCCTGCTGGATCAGATCGAAGCGTGGTACGAGTCCGATACGCAACTGAACGAAGCCGCAGCACGCGCGGAGGACCTTGAGGACGAACAACGTTCCGCCGGAATCTGGGTTCCGCTGAGCGAAGGTGGCGCCAGCCTCGCCCGCATCGACCCCCTGCTCATGAACCGAATGCTGTCCGTGCTGACCCCGGATGAACTGCAACAATTCGTTGCGGCCATCGCCACGGCGGTCGAACACCCCAACCAAACGCCGCTATGCGTATCGGAAAAACGCTGAATACGGTGGACCGGGGATTACCACCATTTTGATATCGGCAGCGCGCGGGTTCAAGAAAACGACGGTGCCGTTCCCCCGATGGGCTCGGTCGAGATAACTTGTTTTCGATTGGCCTGGCGCCGCTCGAGCGCCTGTTTCAGGGCAATCAGTACCGCCAGCGCCATGAATGCGCCAGGCGGCAAAATCGCCAAGAGGAAATGGGCCTGTTCAGGCAGGATATGCAGCGTCCAGTGCGCGGCCACCGGGCCAAACAATTGCTGGGCATTGGCCAGGAGCGTGCCGAAACCCAGCACTTCACGAATGGCCCCCAATACGATCAGCACAAGGCCGAACCCCAACCCCATCATCAAACCATCGTAGAGGGCGGGAATAACTTGATTTCGTGCGGCGAAGCCTTCCACCCGGGCAATCACGATGCAGTTGGTCACAATCAGAGGCAGGAAAATGCCCAGGGCATGGTAGAGGGTGTTCATATAGGCATTCATGAGCAGCTCGATCACCGTGACCACCGAGGCGACGACCATCACAAAGACGGGCAACCGCACTTCGGGACGCACCCAGTGTCGTATGGACGATGCCAGGCCGTTGGATACGACCATGGTCAGTATCGTGGCCAAAGCCAGACCCAGCGAATTCACTACCGTCGTGGAAATCGCCATCATCGGACACATTCCGAGAATCTGAACCAGGCCGGGGTTGTTTTTCCACAGCCCCTGCACCGCCAATTCGCGATAGGAAACGTCACTCATTGCGTACTCCTCGACCCTTCTGATGTCGATTGATCATTTGATCCCGGTTTGGGTTTTGCACCCGTACTCGAAAACAGTTCCGTATGGTGCTTCTGCACATAGGACAAAACCTGATGAATGGCGCCGACGACAGCCCGTGGCGTGATGGTTGCACCGGTAAACTGATCGAACACCCCACCATCCTTCTTGACCGCCCAGCCCTTAGTGTCGGGGTTTTTCAGGCTTTTGCCGTCGAAACTGAAAATCCAGTTGGATTTGTCCGGCTCGATTTTGTCGCCCAGCCCCGGCGTTTCATTCTGACGGGTCACACGCACACCGGTAACCACCCCGTCCCGGTCGACGCCGACAATCAATTTGATGTCTCCGCTGTAACCATAGTGGGTGATTACCGGCAGCACCACCGCCGTCACCGCACCGTTCAAGCTCGCCCTGAAACCAACGACACCAGCTTCGGTTGCCGCTGCCAGTCGCTTGGTAGAATCCTGCACCGCAGGCTTTAACGGCGGTAGATTTAGTTCGGCAGGGTTCGGCAGCAAAAAGGCGGTATCGGCCGGGTCGTTATTGAAATGCCCCTTGGGCAGAACAGCACTGACCTGTGCCCGAAGCACGGCCAATGCCGCTTCGGAAATCCGGGCACGCGTGCCCTCCTCGGTCACCGCGACAAGCCCAACACCGACGATGGAGAACCCCACCAGCAGCAGCGCGGTGATCACGATCCGACTCCGATCCAGCTTCAGAAGGCGTTTCATCGCAACTTACCTGCGGTTTTATGACCAAACACACGAGGTTGGGTGTAATAGTCGATGAGCGGCACACACAGATTCATCAGCAGGACGGCAAAGGCCACGCCATCAGGATAATTGCCGAAACTGCGGATCAGCACCGTGAACACCCCAATGCCGAAACCGAAAATCAATCGGCCCCGCTGCGTCGTCGAAGCCGTTACCGGATCGGTTGCCACGAAAAACGCCCCAAAGATCGTGGCGCCTGAGACCAGATGAAACAAGGGGGAAGCGTGCGTTGCGGGGGCAATCAACCAGAGAAACCCCGACATGCCGGCAACACCGGCGAGTACCGCGACCGGAATATGCCAGCGGATCACACCGCGCCACAGCATCAATGCCCCACCCAGCAAAAATGCCGCCCCCAACCACAGATTCCAGGATCGGGCGAGTCCAGCACCACCCAATACGCTCTGGGTCACGGCATGAATGGGCGCGCCGGCCATGATTTGTTCACGCATGTGATCCAGCGGCGTGGCGACGCTCAGGCCGTCATAACCAATCCCGGTCGGCAGCGCGCCACTGAACGACCAGGCCAGACTTTGCACGAGATTCAGGGCACCCCCACCGACATCGATCGCCGGCCCCCAGCGCGTCATCGGCTCGGGGAAGGAAATCAGCAGAACCACATAGCCCACCATCGCCGGGTTGAAGAGATTGAATCCAAGCCCGCCATATAGTTGTTTGGCCACGATCACGGCAAAAATGGCACCAAACACCGGTAGCCACCAGGGCCCGAGGTTAGGCAGGCACAGCGCAAATATCCAGGCAAGAACAACCACCGAACCATCCGTGATCGCCGGACGTACCGGCCGAGCCCGCAGCCAAAGCATCATGGCCTCAGCCGCGAGACCGGTCATCACCGCCAGCACCACGTTGATGAGCACGCCCCAGCCCAGCAAGGCTGTTGCCGCAATCGTCCCCGGCACCAGGGCCAGCCATACCGTAAGCATGACTCGCTGGACACTGTTGACGCCTTCAGACAGCGGACTGGATTGGGTCCCAAATTTCATATTTCTTCACTCTCGTCATCGGACTCGGGAATAGGCGCTTCGGTCCGCTGTGCTTCCAGGGCCGCGCGACGGGCTTTGGAGCGGGCGCGCGCAGCTTCAACAGCGGAATCCAGCCGGGTGTCGATCGGTGCCTGGCTCGGTCGATACTCGCCATAAGCCACCTCAGCGGCAACGGTTTCAGTACTGGCCTGGGACTCACCCGGTACGCCACCAGCGGGTTTGGGTGACTGTGCTGCCTTGGTGGCGGCCTTGGCTTCCAGGATCTGACGTTTCTTGTTCAAGGCTGCTTCTCGTTCTGCTTTCTGGCGTTCCAGCCGTTCCTTGCGGAACTCGAACCGATCCCGGGCAACTGTGGCCTTGGATTTCTCCCGTTCCTGTGCCCATATCTCAGTTTTGGCAAATCGGTAATAATCCACCAGGGGAAGATGGGATGGACACACCGCGGTGCAGACGCCACATTCAATACAATCGAACAGATGATAGGCCACTGCCCGGTCAAACTGACGCGAACGGGCATACCAGTACAATTGCTGGGGCAAAAGATCCGCCGGACAGGCTTCGGCACACAGACTGCACCGGATACAGGGCTGTGGTGCAGGTTCGGCGGGGCGATCCTCGGGCCGCAGGGACAACATGCAGTTCGTCGCCTTGACGACCGGTACGGCATCGTCAGGCAGGGAGAATCCCATCATCGGCCCGCCCATAATCAGCCGGTCGACCCCAGCCCGATATCCACCCGCGGCGGCAACAACATCGTTCATCAACGTGCCGATCCGCACCCGGAAATTGTCTGGCTGCTTCACGCCACCGCCCGTCAACGTCATGATCCGGTCGATCATCGGTTTCCCGTAAACGATGGCATCATGGGTTGCCGAAACTGTGGCGACGTTCAGACAGATCAGGCCATATTCCATGGCGCGACGACCGCGCGGCACCTCGATGCCGGTCAGCATACGGATCAACTGCTTTTCTCCGCCCGCCGGATAGCGGGTCGGCACCGAAACCACGGTAAAACGTGGGTCTTTGGCGGCGGCGCGCATGGCCTTCAGCGCCTCGGGCTTGTTGTCCTCAATGCCGATCAGGCACTGTGTGGCGCCCAGCATGTGCATCACGATCTGCGCCCCGGCGACGATATCCGCCGGTGCCTCGCGCATCAGACGATCATCACAGGTAATGTAGGGTTCGCACTCGGCGCCGTTGAGCACCAGAGTCGTCACTTGGGCCGTTCCCGTCGCCAACTTGGCCGCCGTCGGAAATACGGCGCCCCCCAGACCGACCACACCGGACTCACGCAAGCGGGCACGCAATTCCGTCGGCGAGCGGGCCGCGTAATCCGACCAGGGTTCGAGGGTTTCTGCCCAACGATCGGCGCCGTCCGCCACCAACTGGATCGACGGAGCGGCAAGCCCACCCGGGTGCGGAATCAGGTGATCATCGATGGCGGCCACCAAGCCGGAGGTTGGCGCATGGATCGTGGCCGAAATGAAATCGGTGGCCTGTGCCAGAACCTGCCCTTTGCCAACTTGATCGCCCACCTTGACCACTGGGCGCGCCGAAGCACCGATGTGCATGTGCAGCGGAAGGACATATCGGGCCATGAGGGGCAAATCGCGAATCGGTCGATCCCGGGTCAACTGTTTGTTTTCCGGCGGATGGATCCCGCCATGAAAATCGTAACGTGCCGCCGTCACCTTCGGACCGACTTCAGACATGGGCGGACTCCGGCACCGTGCGCGGTGCGGCCGCATCCGATACAGCGGGCTGTGCCGAAGCGGGCTGCGGAAAACGATAATCGTCCACCCCCCCGCGAATGGGCACCATGTCAATACAATCGACCGGACAGGGCGCAATGCAGAGCTCGCATCCCGTACACTCGTCGGCAATCACGGTGTGCATCTGCTTGGCGGCGCCCAGAATCGCATCGACAGGACAGGCCTGAATGCACTTGGTACACCCGATGCAAATCGCCTCATCAATCACCGCCAGCAGGGGAACTTCTTTCTCACTGCCATTTTCGGCATTCAATGGTTTAGGTTCGACACCCAGCAAATCGGCCAGATTCTTGATGGTCGTTTCACCACCGGGTGGACACTGATTGATATCGGCCTGCCCAGAAGCGATCGCCTCGGCGTAAGGCCGGCAGCCGGGAAAACCGCACTGCCCGCACTGGGTTTGCGGCAGAATGCCATCGATTTTCTCCGCCAGCGGATTGCCCTCGACATGAAACCACTGGGCCGCAACGCCGAGCAATATCCCGAACGCCAGCGCCAGCCCCGCCGATACAAGAATAGCCGTCAGCATCAGGCCTTCACCATCCCGGCGAAGCCCATGAAACCCAGCGCCATCAACCCGGCCGTAATCAGGGCAATGGGCACACCTTCGAAGGCCAGCGGCACATCAGCGGCATCTATCCGTTCCCGCAGGGCTGAGAACAGAATCAGAACCAATGAAAATCCCAGCGAGGCACCGAAACCATAGAGTGCCGACTCGGTAAAATTATGGGCCTGCTGCACGTTCAACAGGGCCACACCAAGCACGGCACAGTTGGTGGTAATCAAGGGCAGATAAATACCCAGCACGTTGTGCAACAGCGGGCTCGTCTTGCGCACCACCATCTCGGTAAAATTCACCACCACCGCGATCACCACGATGAACATGATGGTGCGCAGATAGGCCAACCCCAGGGGTTCGAGCAGATAGGTTTCGGTCAGATAGCTGGCGATAGCGGACAGGGTTAGCACGAAGGTCGTCGCCATGGACATGCCAATAGCGGTTTCTATTTTTTTGGAAACGCCAAAAAACGGGCATAGCCCCAAGAACTTCACTAGAACGAAGTTATTGACGAGCACCGTACTAATCAGAATCAGGACATATTCAGTCACAACCACACCTCAGCCAGGTCGACACCGTCCACACACTCATTGACCATGATGGATAGGTAACAGGGAACACTCGCAGATCTGTCCAACATAGAACCCGACAGCACACTCGGAAAATGCCCGTGTCATCCAAGTGGACGGGGGGCAGATCTCAAGAGGCCCGACACATGGCAGGACAGGCCCCTTCTTGGCACTCATTATAGGCGATAGGTTTATATTTACCTATCGCTCCCAGCCCAATCCCAATATTGAGTTCAGAACCGGGGGTTCAAGGCATCCAACGTCATGCATCCTGACAAATCACGCATAGAAATAAGGAAATAGATCGTTATTCCGGCCAGGCGCGCGGGGCGCCATCCTGCCCGAGCCGCTCCAACCAGGCCGCATGTGCCGCCGCCTCATCGGAATCGGCGCCAATCACGCGCAAAACGGGACGATCGGCCGCTAATCGAACGATGCTCGCCATCCCCGAGGGATCAGCCCTTCCCGACGAGCCGGCATGTCCGCCATCTGCTTCGAAGGAAAGCGTCTTCTGGCCACCGGTGATCGCCAGATACACATCCGCCAGGATCTCGGAATCCAGTAAGGCGCCGTGCAGGGTCCGTGAACTGTTGTCGATGGCGTACCGGCGGCACAGCGCATCCAGGCTATTGCGTTGCCCCGGATGTTTGCGGCGGGCCAGCGCCAGGGAATCGATGATATTCGGTACATAATCCGTCAGCCGTCCACGAGCGGGCAGACGCTCGAGCTCAGCATTGATGAACCCCACATCGAACTCGGCATTGTGAATGATTAATTCGCTGCCCTGGATGAAGGCCAGGAATGCGTCCACCACGGCCGAAAATTTGGGTTTTTCTGACAGAAATGCATCATCCAGACCATGAACGGCCAGAGCGCCGGGGTCGACGGGCCGCTCCGGATTCAGATAGGCGTGAAAATGCCGCCCTGTGCTGCGGCGCCCGATCATCTCCACTGCGCCGATCTCGACCAGTCGATGGCCTTCGCCCACGGGCATGCCGGTCGTTTCTGTATCCAGTATGATCTGCCGTTCACTCATATCTGCACTCCGCTGAGGTTTTCAATACCGCGATTGGCTAGCTGATCGGCGTGTTCGTTTTCTGCATGGCCGGCGTGACCCTTGATCCAGTGCCATTCCATCTGATGGCGTTTCGCCGCCTCATCGAGCCGTACCCAGAGGTCGGCATTCTTGACGGGCTGACCATCGGCCCGACGCCAGTTCCTTTTCCGCCAATTGGGTAACCACTCAAGCATCCCCTGGCGAACATACTGTGAGTCGGTGGTTAGATGAACATGGCAAGAACGCTTCAGCGTTTCCAGGGCAACAATTGCCGCCAACAGTTCCATCCGGTTATTGGTGGTATGGGCCTCGCCCCCGCAGAGTTCGCGCTCGTGTCCGCCATAACGTAACAACGCACCCCAACCGCCCCGGCCGGGATTACCCTTGCAAGCGCCATCGGTCCAAATATGTACCACCATCTGTGCCTCGGCAGGCACCAGTGGGTCTGATACGGTTGTATTCATCACTAAATCACTCATTCAACGCCTGTTTGGATGGGGGTTAAGGCGCGCACCGGCCGTCGTCGAGCCCGCCACCCGAGATCCCGCCTTCTGCGGCATCAATTCACGCAAGCGAAAGGATGGGCGAATCGCGGTGGGCGTACTCTCACGACGGGTCGCGTCGATCACGTAAAAACCATGCAGGAATCCAGCCCAGCGCAGGCTCCATTCGCGCACACGCCGGAATCGATCGTACCGACGCACGCGGCAGGTCGGACAGAGGCCGCCGAGATGCTCCACGGCGTTAATTTCATAGCCCAGGACCCGCAACAAATCCACCAGCCGCCAGGCCGCATGACGATGCCCGCGCAACAACGGCGTGTGACAGGTTCGGCCCAACAGCCGCATCACCGGGAACAGACTGACCGGATTGACACCCACAATCAGCAAGCGGCCTTCGGGCCGGACGATACGGTCCATCTCACGCAGCAGCGCGTGGGGTTGCCGCAGATTTTCCAGGACATGCAAAGCGATCACAAGATCGGCCGATTCACTGGCAATCGGCAACGCCGTGAAATCCGCCACCATGCCGGTCGCCGGGTATTCGTTGTCTGCACCCGGCACCGGGCCAGCCATCGCTGCCAAGGAGGGACTCACCTGAGTGACATGACGAATCCGCAAGCGCGACCCCAACGGCAGCGTCGCACCCATAACCACGGCGTGATAGCCAAAAGCGTCATCGGCGTGCTGCACAATGCACTGCGTCAAATCCCGGCCGATCCGTGCCCCCATCGGCGTCTGGTACCACGCCGAAATCGACTCGATCGCCGAGTGTCCTGCTGGATCTTCGAAAATACCCATCAGCCGACGACCTCTACGGCCGCGATGGGTTCTTCGGCGATTCGCACCTGTGCCAACAGAGAGCGGCTGGTCCAGAGCAACGCGCCCGCCGCCACCGTGATGAGGGTCATGGTCGCAAATGCCTGCTGTGGGCCCAGTTGTGTCCACAACCAGCCCGCCAGCAACAGCCCCAGCGCCGCGCCGCCCCCATAACTGAACCCTGAAAACACCGCTTGCCCCCTCGCCTGCGCTCGACCCGTGAAATGTTGGTGAATCGTGGCCACGCCGACGGCATGCGTCAAGCCGAAACTGGCCGCGTGCAGAGTCTGGGCGAACAAGAGCCAGATCAGCGAATCAACCAGGGTGCCGATCATGAGCCAGCGCACAGCCATCAAGCTCAGCGCGATGGCCAGCAACGCAACCACGGAAAACCGACCCAGGAACCTCGGCAGAACGAAAAACAGTACGATCTCCGCCACCACACCCAAGGCCCAGAGCAAGCCGATCATCCCCGTCGAATACCCATGCTGCGCAAGATAAATACTGAAAAAAGCATAGTAAACCCCGTGCGCAACATTGATCAGGAACTGCATCAGCAGAAACCCCAGTAGAGCCGGTTGACGGAATTGGTGCCAGAAATCTTCGGTCGAAGCAGACTCGATCTGATGCGAGCTCGGCGGCGTTGCTGGTTCGGGCATCTTGACCAGCAATAACGCCAACCCGAATAGCGACGCCAACAGCATCCCCGTCATCAGCGCCGATTGATGGGCTGCCCCAGCGATATCGAGCAGCCAGCCCAGCCCCACAGCCGAGACGATAAACCCGATCGAGCCCCAGGCGCGCAGCGAGGAGTAGACATGGCTACGTCCGGCCACCAGCCTCAGGGTCAGCACATCGAGTTGGGACAGGAGCGGTTGCCAGACCAGTCCGAAGAGCCCCAGCACCCCGAGCCACCAGATAAAGGGTGCCGATGTCACCATCAGCACGATAACGAGCGCAAACAACAGTACCGCCAACCAGGACATGGTTCGCAAGACGGGCATCAGCCGATTGCTGTGGTCGATCCACCATCCAAGAAGCGGCGGCGCAATGATTTTAGCCGCCATCACGGCGGCGAGTAACTGACTCACCTGCTCCGGCCGGAAGCCCTGGGCCAGCAGAAACGGGCTGAAATACGGTAAAAAAATACCGAATCCCAGGAAATAGACAAAGAGGGTCAACCGCATGGCGGGCAGGGAATCGGCAGGCTGTGACGATTCACGCACCGGGAATCAGCGAACCGTGGCGGGTACGATCGGGGTATCAGTGTGAACGCCGCCGCACTGCCCCCGATGGCGCAGGGCGTGATCGATCAGGGTCAACGCCATCATCGCTTCCGCGATTGGGGTGGCGCGAATGCCGACACAGGGATCATGTCGACCCGTCGTAATGACTTCGCAGTTGGCGCCCGTCAGATCCACGCTCTGGCCCGGTAACCGAATGCTGGAAGTCGGTTTGAGCGCGATATGCGCCACGATGTCCTGCCCGGTGGAAATCCCACCCAACACCCCGCCCGCGTGATTACTCAGGAAACCCTCCGGTGTCATTTCATCCCGGAACTCCGTGCCGCGCGCGGCCACACAAGCGAACCCACTGCCGATCTCGACACCCTTGACGGCATTGATGCTCATCAGGGCATGTGCCAGCTCCGCATCCAGTCGGTCGAACACCGGCTCGCCCCAACCGGGTGGACAACCGGTCGCCACCACAGATACCCGTGCGCCGACGGAATCGCCGGACTTACGCAGATCATCCATAAAGGCCTCCAGTTCGGGCACCTGGGTGGAATCCGGCCAGAAAAACGGATTCTGGCCGACTGCCGACCAATCGAACCCCTTCAGTTTGATGGGCCCAAGCTGGGACAGATAACCGCGAATCTCGACGCCCAGGGTCTCACGCAGCCATTTGCGGGCGATCGCACCGGCCGCCACCCGCATCGCGGTTTCGCGGGCCGAAGAGCGACCGCCACCCCGGTAATCGCGGATGCCATATTTTTGCAGATAGGTGTAGTCGGCATGACCGGGGCGGAACTGCTCGGCGATCTTGCCGTAATCGTGCGAGCGCTGATCGACGTTCTCGATCACCAAACCAATCGGCGTGCCGGTCGTCTTACCCTCGAACACGCCCGAGAGAATCCGCACCGTATCCGGCTCCCGACGCTGGGTGGTATGCCGGGACGTGCCGGGCTTGCGGCGGTCCAGATCAATCTGCAGATCGGCCTCGGTCAAGGGCATGCCCGGTGGGCAGCCGTCGACGATGGCGCCCAGCGCCAGACCATGCGACTCGCCGAAGGTTGTTACCGTGAACAATTTGCCGAAAGAATTGCCTGACATAGTTTCCCATCGCATCAAAGTGGCAGCCCCACCCCTGATTTCAATCTCAGGGCGTTAAATCCCAGGGCGTTGAGGCCCGGGTCACGCGAGGCCGCGTGTTAGAATTCCACCCATTATACGCATCCTGGCCTTTACCCGGCCCCTACCCTTGGAACCCTATGCCCGCACGCTCATCATGCCCCCTGATTTGATCAACCGATTACAGCACATCGCCGCCACAACACCGGCACGGATTGCACTGCGCGACGCGCAGCAGTCGATTCGCTATGACGAGCTCGCCGTGCGCGTCCGTCATGTAGCGGGACAATTGATCGCTCTGGGGCTGCGGCCCGGCAATCGGCTGGTCATCTGGGCCAACAAGCGCCCCGAAACTGTAATCACTCTTTTGGGCGCATTGGCCGCGGGCGTGGTCATCGTACCCTTGCACCCAGCCCAGCGCGCCACACAACTGCACCAGGTTTTTACGCGCGCCGAGGCGCATGGTCTGATCATCGACAAGGGCCATGCGCATGCCCTGGCCTTATCGACCGAACAGTTCGATTCAGTAACGCCGACTGCCGATGCCAACGTGCTCGGATTCTGTACCACACCGGAACAGTCGCCCATCCGCTTCAACACGGCGAAGGCACATCCCAATCAGGAAGATTGTGCGCAGGCACCGCAACCCGAGGCGCTAGCCGCCCTGCTCTACACCTCCGGCAGCACCGGCCAGCCCAAGGGCGTGATGGTGACCCACGCCAACCTGACCATCGGGGCCCAAGCGGTCTGCGATTACCTGGGGCTCACGGCAGAAGACGAAATTCTGGCGGTGTTGCCGCTGTCCTTCGACTACGGGCTGTCGCAAATTACGACCGCGTTGATGGCCGGCGCCGGGATCTATCTGCAGGATTACCTGCTCCCCAACGATCTGAGAAAACCGCTGCTGGATGCCGGTATCACCGTACTTGCCGGAACACCCGGCCTGCTGATCCCGTTGTCGCATCAATCCTGGCTACCGGACTGCGCCGCATTGCGCATCATCACCAATTCCGGCGGCCGCCTGCCCGTTTCGGCGGTCAAGGCCATTCGCGTGGTGCGACCAAGCACACGGTTATTTCTGATGTACGGCTTGACCGAGGCCTTCCGCGCCAGCTTTCTACCGCCCGACGAGGTAGACGCCCATCCGGATTCAATCGGACGGGCTTTTGCCGAAACCACGCTCGGCTTGATGGATGAACAGGGCCGACTCTACCCAGGCGAAGGCGCTGCAGAGGGCGAGTTGATTCAGGGCGGGCCGCTGGTCACCGACGGCTATTTCAACGACCCGATCGCCACGGCCGAACGCTTTCGGGCGCCGCCCGCCGGCTGGCCAAACCCGGAGGATGATTGGGTCGTATTTTCGGGCGACCGGATACGGCGCGATGCGGACGGACGACTGCATTTCCTCGGTAGACTGGACGACCAGATCAAACACCAAGGCTTTCGTGTCAGTCCGGAAGAGATCGAAACGGCGGCACTTCAGTTTCCAGGCCTCCGCGAGGCACTGGCCTTCGGCTACGCGCCACCCGATGATCCTGATGCATCGGAGAAAATCGGGCTGGTCATCGCCCCAACGTTCGACACTCAGGCATTGGGGCTCTGGCTCAAACAGACACTCGCCCCCTACCAGCAACCCGCCCACATCATGACGCAGAACAGCCTACCCCGTTCAGCCAATGGCAAACTGGACCGACACGCTGCACGGGAGATGCTCATCACAACACTGTTTGGCGCCCACCCTGACGGGAGAACACCCACGTGACAAACACGCCGACTGAACGCATGACCGGACATCATCTGATGGCGGAAACACTTGGACAAGCCGCGGTGGCATGGCATACAAACAGCCGGCACTTGCTGCTGGCAGGAAAACCCGCCACAAAATGGCTTGAAAAAAAATCACCCGAGATGCCAACCCCGGCCTATGTGTACGCTGGTGCGGCAATCACAACACAGGTGCGAACCGTTCGTGCCGTGCTGCCAGCGACCATCCAACTGCATTACGCGATTAAGGCCAACCCGTTTGCGCCGGTTGTCCGGCATCTGGCACCGCTTGTGGATGGATTCGATTGCGCCTCACTGGCCGAGATGCAGTTGGTCGCCGACCTCGCCCCAGCACGCCTCACCCATACCAGTATCGCTGGCCCGGCAAAATCTGCTGCCGAACATCGGTTTGCCATCGAGCACGGCGTGCTTATCAATACCGAGTCCAAGGGAGAACTGCAGCGGATTGCCGATTTGGCGCGAACAGCCGGGAAACGAGCCCGAATCGCACTGCGGGTTAATCCACCGTTTGAGCTCAGGGGATCCGGCATGAAGATGGGTGGCGGTGCCCGCCCCTTCGGCATCGACAGCGAAGAGATCCCCGCCCTGATCAAAGATATTCAATCGGAAGCCAGCTTCCATACGGCGCTGGATCTGGAAGGGTTTCATCTGTTCGCCGGGTCACAGAATCGGGATGCCGGCGCCATTGCCGCCACACTGGAGCAATCCCTGGCCTTGGTGCGCGACTGGACGACACAAACCGGGTTCGTACCGCAGCATCTCAATCTGGGCGGCGGGTTTGGCGTGGTCTATCACCCGCAGGATACGCCCCTGGATCTCACTGCCTTGCGCCCCGTTCTAAAGCGCATCGGAGAGATAGCACAAGGCGCCTGGCCAGGTGTGCGTGTAAATCTGGAACTGGGGCGGTATCTCGTCGCCAGTGCGGGTATCTATATCACCCGGATCGTCGACCGAAAGAAATCTCGGGGCAAGACCTACCTGCTCTGCGATGGCGGCATGCATCACCATCTGGCGCTTTCCGGGAATCTCGGGCAGGTATTACGGCGCAACTGGCCAATTATTGACGTTGAACATATGGACATGCCCGGCATCGAGACCGTCGATCTGGTCGGCCCACTCTGCACACCTCTGGATGTGCTCGGGCAGAATCAATCCCTGCCTCACTTGGAGCCCGGTGACCTCATTGGCGTGCTGCAATCGGGTGCCTATGGCGCCAGCGCCTCACCGCAGGATTTTTTGTCCCGGCCCGCCCCGCACGAGTATTTCATACTGGATTAGACCGGTTTTCCGATCAGTCGCGCCGGTCTTGAAAGAACTGCTGCAGCAGCGCAGCCGCTTCCTGCTCACACGGCCCCGTATCCACCACCAGCGCATGGTGATGCCACGGCGCCCGGTTGAGATCGATCGCCCCGCCACAGGCACCGGCACGCGAGTCGGGCGCCGCATACACGACCCGCTCGATCCGGGCGTGGGTCATCGCCGCCAGACACATCGGGCAGGGTTCGAGGGTCACATACACTGTGCAGTGATCGAGCCGGTAATTGCCCAAGGCGGCGCCCGCAGCGCGTAGTGCCCGAATCTCGGCATGGGCAGTCGGATCATGATCGTGCACCGGGGTATTGTGACCAGTAGCGATCACCGCGCCATCACGTACCAACACGGCGCCGACGGGCACCTCGCCTTCTGCAGCCGCACGACGCGCCTCGTCGAGGGCCAACAGCATAAAGACGCGATCACGGGACACGGGGGAGATCCGGGGCGACTGCGGGTTTATTCCCACTCGATCGTGCCCGGCGGTTTGCCGGTCACGTCGTACACCACGCGGGAAATGCCGTCGATCTCGTTCACGATCCTGAGCGAAACGCGTTCGATGAATTCGTAGGGCAGATGCGCCCAGCGCGCGGTCATGAAATCAATGGTCTCGACGGCCCGCAGGGCCACCACGTAATCATACTTGCGACCATCGCCCATCACGCCGACCGACTTGACCGGCAGGAAGACGACAAATGCTTGAGATACCTTGTCGTACAGATCGGCCGCACGCAGTTCCTCAATGAAGATGGCATCCGCCCGGCGCAGCAGATCGGCGTAAGATTTCTTCACTTCGCCCAAAATGCGCACGCCCAGACCCGGCCCCGGGAAGGGATGTCGATAGACCATCTCGCTCGGCAGGCCCAGTTCCACGCCGATCTTGCGGACCTCGTCCTTGAACAGCTCACGCACGGGCTCCAGCAACTTGAGCCGCATGTGCGCGGGCAAGCCACCCACATTGTGGTGGGACTTGATGACGTGCGCCTTGCCGGTTTTCGAACCGGCCGACTCGATCACATCCGGGTAGATCGTCCCTTGGGCCAGCCACGCGGCGTTCTGGCGCAGATTGGCCTGCTCCTCAAAGATCTCAACAAAAATGCCACCGATGATCTTGCGCTTAGCCTCGGGATCGTTCTCCCCGGCAAGCCCCGACAGGAAGCGCTCTTCCGCATCGACCCGAATAACGCGAACGCCCATGTGGCGCGCGAACGTCTGCATGACCTGATCGCCTTCGCTCAGGCGCAGCAGGCCGTTATCGACGAAAATACAGGTGAGCTGATCCCCGATCGCCCGATGCAGCAGCGCGGCCACGACCGAGGAATCCACCCCGCCGGACAGCCCCAGAATCACCTCGTCATCGCCTACCTGGCTGCGAATGCGGGCCAGCATGTCCTCGATGATGTTGTCCGGCTTCCAAAGGCCGCTGGTCGCGCAGATCTGTCGCACGAATCGCTCCAGAATACGGTGCCCCTGGCGGGTATGAGTGACTTCCGGGTGGAACTGCACACCATAGAAGCGACGCGTCTCGTCCGCCATGCCGGCGATGGGCGCGTTATCGGTTGAGGCCATCAGCTTGAAACCGGCCGGCATTTCGATCACGTGATCACCGTGACTCATCCAGACGTCCAGCAGGCCATAGCCTTCGGGCGTCACCTGATCCTCGATATCCTTGAGCAACGTGGTGTGGCCACGCGCGCGTACCAGCGCGTGCCCGAATTCGCGGTGCAGGGCATTTTCCACCACCCCGCCCAACTGAGCGGCCATGGTCTGCATCCCGTAGCAAATCCCCAGTACCGGGACACCGAGGGTGAAAACCGACATCGGTACGGCGGGCGGCGTGCTGTCGATGACCGATTCCGGGCCGCCGGATAGGATGACGCCGATGGGCGCGAAATCCTGTACGAAGGCATCGTCCACATCCCACGAATGAATCTCGCAATATACGCCGCATTCGCGCACCCGACGGGCGATGAGCTGGGTGTACTGCGAGCCGAAATCCAGAATGAGGATACGTTCGGCGTGGATATCGGCAGAGTCGGTAATGTGGGTCATGAATTCAAGAATCCTGGTGCGGTCATGGACGATGCCAATGGATGGCGGCATCGCTGAACGGGTTGCCACGGGCGATACGATCACCCGGATAAAAAGCCAAAAAAGCGGCTCGGCCGCTTTTCATGCATCGCCCCCAAAAGATCGATCGGGGGAACAATTTAAGGGTATCGGTCAATCGACCCGATAATTCGGGCTCTCTTTGGTAATCGAGACATCATGCACATGTGACTCGCGCATGCCGGCACTCGTGATGCGAACGAACTGGGGCACCTTGCGCATGGTTTCAATATCCTTGGCACCAACATACCCCATCGAGGAGCGCAGGCCGCCAAGCATCTGATGAACGATGGCCACGAGGGAGCCCTTATACGGTACCCGGCCTTCGATGCCTTCCGGCACCAGCTTTTCTGCCAGCGATTCGCTCTGAAAATAACGATCACTGGAGCCTTGCTGCATCGCACCCAACGAGCCCATGCCCCGATAGGATTTGTACGAACGGCCCTGATAGAGCTCAACCTCGCCCGGCGCCTCTTCCGTACCCGCCAGCATGCTGCCGACCATGACGGTATTCGCACCCGCGGCAATCGCCTTGGCAAAATCACCCGAGTAACGGATGCCACCATCGGCAATCAGGGGGACGCCAGTGCCTTTCAGCGCCTCGGCCACGTTTGAAATCGCGGTGATCTGCGGCACCCCGACCCCGGCAATGATACGCGTGGTGCAAATCGAACCCGGCCCGATTCCGACCTTGACCGCATCAGCCCCAGCAGCGACCAAATCGAGCGCGGCCGCGCCCGTGGCAATATTGCCACCGATGACATCGACCTGCGGATAGCGGTCTTTCACCCAACGCACACGATCCAGCACACCCTGGCTATGTCCATGCGCGGTATCGACCACCAGAACATCCACACCGGCAGCAACCAGT
The DNA here is from genome assembly GCA_024636015.1 of Halothiobacillus sp. Classification (GTDB taxonomy): domain Bacteria; phylum Pseudomonadota; class Gammaproteobacteria; order Halothiobacillales; family Halothiobacillaceae; genus Halothiobacillus. The sequence goes on along the minus strand of JAGXHU010000073.1, from coordinate 4,841 downwards.
GCCGCGACCCGTTCTTCGGTATCCCCACCCGTGCCCACAGCCGCCCCAGCCAACAAACGGCCTTGCGAATCCTTGGACGCATTCGGGTGGTCGGTCGATTTTTGGATGTCCTTGACGGTGATCATGCCGCAGAGCTCGAAACGATCATTGACGACCAGCACCTTCTCGATCCGGTACTTGTGCAACAAGGCCTGAACCTCTTCGCGCCCGGCACCTTCACGCACCGTCACAAGCCGCTCTCGGGTCGTCATGATTTCACTGACGGGCTGATCGAGATTACGCTCGAACCGCAGATCGCGACTGGTCACGATACCGACAAGATCCTTGCCCTCGACCACCGGAACACCGCTGATGCGATGATCACGGGTGATCTTCAACACATCGCGAATGCTGGTTTGCGGCGGCACCGTGATCGGGTCCTTGATGACCCCGGATTCGTGTTTCTTCACCTGGCGCACGTGCTCGGCCTGCATAGCTACCGGCATATTCTTGTGAATGATGCCGATGCCACCTTCCTGCGCCAGAGCAACCGCGAGCCGGGCTTCGGTCACCGTATCCATGGCAGCCGACGCCAATGGAACATTCAGCCAGACATTACGCGTGAGCTGGGTTTTCAACGACACGTCGCGCGGAAGCACGGTGGAGTGCGCTGGAACCAGCAGCACGTCATCAAAGGTCAGACCTTCCTCGATAATACGCATCATAAAGATCTCTTACGGAATGAAAATTTTGCCAATTATAAGGTCGGATGCTTTATGGGTAAACTCATACCCGTTGAAGCAGTAGCCATTCCCCAGGCTTTAGGCTAAAGTCGAACCGCACCAAAGGAATCCATCTAGGAGGCATTAAAATGAAAAATGTTCAAAAACTGACATCCGCGCTGGCAATTGCCGCGATGATCGCAGGCATCGGCATTGCGAATGCTGCCGACAAGGCCGAATACGAGAAGGCGCACTCTGCTGCCATGGCCGAAGTCAAAACGCTTGAAAAAGAAGGGATCGCTCCCTGGAACCCGAAGGCCAAGTCACCCATTCTTGAGCATGCCGACAAACTGGCCGCCAAGGGCGACTACGCAGGCGCCATCAAGTACGCTAACTATATCGCCAGCCTGCAGCCGCTGGCCGTGCGTGAGTGGAAAAGCCAGCCGAACCCGGGCCCGTACAAGCCATAGTGGCATACAGGCTCTTGCGTTGACTCATTCGTCAACGCGCAACGAAACCGCCTCATCGAGGCGGTTTTTTTATGGCCATGCCGCCCGCCTATCCCCTATTGGGAACTGAAATGTCCAGACCCAGCTGTTTCGGTGACAGCTTCGGGGATTGAATATGCACTTCCTTGTCCCGCCCGGTTTCGCCGCGACGGATGACCACCTGACTTTTGGGCACGCCGAATGCTTTCGCGAGAAAGGCGATCACGGCGGCATTCGCCTGGCCATCCACGGGCGGGGCCGTGAGGTAGAGCTTGAACCGATCACCCAGCACTTCGCCCAGCGCATTGCGGCTGGCGCGCGGCTGCACCTTGATCCGCAGGATGAGCAAATCGCCCTGCCAAGCGAAACAGGCTGCCGCAGTTGGCTCAGTCGTCATACCCGAGCAGCCACGCCAAGGGTCGGATACGATTCACGCTGATCTCATGAATCCGCACCGGCACGCGCTTCCAACGCACTCCAGCGATCGACCAACTGCTCCAGCTCCTCAGTAATTGCCGCCACACGCGCCAGCACCGGCTGCTTCTCCGAACCAGGTAGTTGATAAAAATCGGGCGCGCCCACTTTAGCGGTGAGCACAGCCTGTTCCTGCTCCAGAGCTTCAATTTTGGCGGGCAACGCCGCCAGTTCATGCTTTTCCTTGAAGCTGAGCGTCTCCTTTTTCGGCGGCATTTTTCCCGACGCGGCGACGACCGCTGACTTCTGTTGGGCGCCAGCAGCGGGTATCTGCGCGGATTTTATGGACTGCTCCTGTGCCAATTCACGCGCACGAATCGCCTGCCAATCCGCATAAACCCCCACGACTTCACGAACTTTGCCCTCCCCCTCGAAGACCAGCAGGCTGGTCACCACATTATCGAGGAAGGCTCGATCGTGGCTGACCACGAGCAGGGTGCCGTCAAAATCGAGCAGCACCTGCTCCAGCACCTCCAGCGTTTCGAGATCCAGATCGTTGGTCGGCTCATCCAATACCAGTAAATTGGCAGATTGGGCGAACAGCTTCGCCAGCAACAGTCGGTTGCGCTCCCCACCGGACAGCGACGACACCTTGGTCCGCACACGGTCTGGGGTGAACAGGAACTGTTGCAGATAACCGATGCCGTGCACGTTCTGACCATGCACGTCGATGCGGTCGCCCCCATCGCACAGATTTTCCAAAGCCGTCCATTCCGGCCGCAACTGAGCGCGATGTTGGTCGAAGTAGGCAACATCCAGTTGTGTACCGAGGCGCACCGTCCCCGAATCCGGCTGGATTTGCCCCAGCATCAGCTTGATCAGCGTACTCTTACCGACCCCGTTGGGGCCGACCAGACCGATACGGTCCCCCCGCATGATGCGTAGGGAAAAATCCTGCAGAATCGGCTTGCCCGCAAACGTCTTGCTGGCATGCTCGGCTTCCACCACGATCTTGCCGGAAGTCTTGGCGCTGGCGAGACTCACCTCGACCTTGCCCTGCTTGCTCATCCGGGCCGAGCGCTCCTCGCGCAGGGCCTCCAGTCGGCGGACGCGTCCCTCGTTGCGGGTTCGGCGCGCCTTGACCCCCTGTCGAATCCAAACCTCTTCCTGGGCCAGGACCTTGTCGAATTCAGCGTTGTGAATCTGTTCGGCGTTCTCGCGCTCTTCCAGCCGCCGAAGGTAATTCTGATAATCGCCCGGCCAGGAAGTCAGCTGCCCCCGATCCAGTTCCAGAATGCGGTTCGCCAGGCTTTGCAGGAATGCCCGGTCGTGGGTAATGAAAATCACGGCGCCCCGGAAATCACGAATCAAGCCTTCCAGCCACTCGATACTGGCGATATCCAGATGGTTGGTGGGCTCGTCCAACAACAGCACATCCGGCTCCTGCACCAGCGCCTGAGCCAGCAATACGCGTCGTTTGGCACCGCCGGAAAGCGATTTCACCGAGGCATTCGGATCCAGATCCAGCCGGGTGATGACCTCGTCCAGACGCTGAGCGACCAGCCAGCCATTTCGGGCATCGATCTGCTGCTGCAACCGCGACATCTCATCCATGACGGATTCGTCACCCTGCCCCAATCGATCAATGCAGGCGTGGTATCCCGTCAGCACATCGTGCAGATCCCCCAGTCCTTCGGCGACGGTGGCATACACGCTATCCGTCGAATCCATTTGCGGATCCTGCTGCAAATAGGCCACACGGGCACCGGCCTCAACCCGAACATCCCCCTCGTCGGCGCGGTTTTCTCCGGCCAGAATTTTCAGGAAGGTGGATTTACCCGTTCCATTACGACCAATCAGGGCGATACGCTCGCCCGCCTCGACACTCAGGCCGACATGGTCGAGCAGGACACGGGGACCGAGGGCAAAATGCAGGCGTTCGACGGTTAACAGGGGCATGGCAATATCTGGCTGCTTTAACAAAAGGGGGAACATTGTAAGCGCCTAAACCCGATTAGTCCGGCAAACATATCGCAGCGTTTTCTCGTGTAGACTCAAGGTCAAGACCGAAAATGCTACAGGAAACCCGTTATGATGCGATTTCGTCCCATTTTTCATCCTTGGTACCTGGCCTTGCTTGCCGTGCCAATACTGGCGTTGATGGTCTGGTTGGCACCCTCGATCGTGCCCACTGCCAAAGCCGGTGGCTATCCGTCCTTCCCAGCCGGCACAACCTGGTTCAATGTCAGCCGTCCCCTGACGGAAAACGAGTTGAATGGCCGTGTGGTGCTGCTGGACTTTTTCACCCCGGGTTGCATCAACTGCATTCACATGATTCCGATCGAGCAAAAGTTGAAACAGAAATTCGGGGATGATCTGCTGATCATCGGTGTCACCTCCCCCAAGTTTTCCGCCTCTCAGAAGGCTGCCAACATGGCGCCATTTCTGCGTCGCTACGGTATCGACGAACCGGTCTTCATCGATGCGGGCATGTCCTGGTGGCAGCATTATGGCGTGGTTGCCTGGCCGACGATGATCCTGCTCAATCCCAATGGCAAGGTTGTGCACAGCTTCGTGGGCGAACGCAGTTACGATCAAATGGCGACCCCCATTGCTGCGGCCATTAGCCAGGCCAAGACGGCCAATCAATTGACCCATCCCGTCCTGCCGCTCCAACCCCTACCACCGGATGAACACGTCTTTGCTCTGCCGACCAAAGTCGCGATCGACGGGGATCGAATCGCCATCAGCGATACCGGTCGGAATCAAGTCCTGATCTACGATCGTGCGGGCAAGCGCCTGGCCACCATCGGCTCAGGGCATGCCGGCTTTGCCAATGGCGACTATGCGCGTGCTGAGTTCAATCGCCCCCAGGGACTGGCCTTTGCCGGCGAAACACTTTATGTGGCCGACACGGACAATCAGCGCATCCGGGCCATCAATCTGAAACATCATCGGGTCTCGACCGTCGCGGGCAATGGCCAGCGGATGCCCGGCCTCACGGGTGCGCACCATCCGACTGGCATCGCCCTCAATTCGCCCTGGGGGCTGAGTTATGCGGACAAGCAGCTCTTTATCGCCATGGCTGGGGATCACCAAATCTGGCGTTTCCTGCCCGCCAAGAATCAACTGGCACCCTATGCCGGCACCGGGCGTGAAGGACTGAGGGATGGTGAACGGTTGAATGCAGATTTCGCCCAGTCCAGTGGGCTGGCCTATCACGCGGGCAATCTGTATG